>NZ_CP022187.1:2438443-2743248 GCF_003111645.1 Parazoarcus communis | reverse complement strand
ATCGTGGCGGGGCGCTCGATTTTCGCGAGCACAAACTGGCGCACCCGGGCGAGCCCTTTCCCGTTGCAGTGGTGCTCGGCTGCGATCCGGCCACCATCCTCGGCGCGGTGACGCCGGTGCCGGATGCGATTTCCGAGTACCAGTTTGCCGGTCTGCTGCGCGGCTCGAAAACCGAACTGGTGCGCTGCGTCGGCTCCGACCTGCAGGTGCCGGCCTCGGCCGAGATCGTGCTCGAGGGCGTGATCCACCCGGACGACATGGCGCCGGAAGGGCCGTACGGCGACCACACCGGCTACTACAACGAGGTCTCCGACTTCCCGGTGTTCACTGTCGAGCGCATCAGCATGCGGCGCAAGCCGATCTATCACTCGACCTACACCGGCAAGCCGCCCGACGAGCCGGCCATGCTCGGACTTGCGCTGAACGAGGTCTTCGTCCCGCTGCTGCAGAAGCAGTATCCGGAGATCACCGATTTCTATCTGCCGCCCGAGGGCTGCTCCTATCGCCTCGCAGTGGTGTCGATCCGCAAGCAGTACCCGGGGCACGCCAAGCGCGTGATGTTCGGGATCTGGAGCTTCCTGCGCCAGTTCATGTACACCAAGTTCATCATCGTGGTGGACGATGACGTCAATATCCGCGAGTGGAAGGAAGTCATCTGGGCGCTGACCACACGGATGGATGCCACCCGTGACACCACGCTGGTGGACAACACCCCGATCGACTACCTTGACTTCGCTTCACCGGTCGCCGGGCTGGGCAGCAAGATGGGGCTGGATGCAACGAACAAGTGGGAAGGTGAAACGAACCGCGAATGGGGGCGTCCGATTGTCATGGACGACGCGGTCAAGCAGCGCGTCGACGCGATGTGGCCCGAACTTGGCCTGTGATGCCCTGAAAACTAACGCATGACGCAAGGATGACCTGATGGCGCAATCCGATTACACCGCAGCACCGCTACAGCCCGGGCAGCCGACTGAAAATCTGGTCACGCTCACGCACCTGATCTACGCCCTGCACGCCTTTGCGGTCTTCACCGGGGTGGTCGGCTCGGCCACGATTCTTGGCAGCTTCATTGCCAGCGTGCCGTCGATCGCGGCCGTAATCATCAACTACGTGAAGCAGAGCGCCGTACGCGATACCTGGCTCGAAAGCCATTTCCGCTGGCAGATCCGCACTTTCTGGTTTGCCGTGCTGTGGGTGATGGTGGCGGTCGTGATGATCATGACCATCATTGGCCTGCCCTTCGGCCTGCTGGCGCTTGGGGTCACCAGTCTGTGGGTGCTGTACCGCGTGGTGCGGGGCTGGTGGGCGCTTTCACAGCGGGAATCCCTGCCGATGGACTGAAGCCGTGCGCCGGGTTGCGGCGCAACGGTCTGCTCCATCAATTCAACGACCACCGGCCCAGACCCATTCGAGCAGGGCGTCCTGTGCTGCCCGCGTGCTGGCGGCTTCCGCATGATTGACCAGCATCACGACGACATGGCGCCGTCCGTCGTGGTCGAGCACATAGCCCGCAATGGCACGCACACCGTTGATGGTGCCGGTCTTGATGTGCGCCTGGCCGCGGGCAGGGCTGCCGACAAGTCTCTTGCGTGCCGTACCGTCCTCGCCGGCAATCGGCAGTGCGGCTATGAACTCGGCCATCCAGGGGCGCTGCCAGGCGGCGATCAGCAACTGACCCAGCGTATCCGCGCGAACGCGTTCGATTCGCGACAGGCCGGCTCCGTTCTCGATCACCAGGCCGGCAGTCTGCACGCCCGCAGCCGCCAGTTGCGCAGTGGCGAGCTGCGCACCCGCTGCAACCATGTCCGGCGCGCCGTCCGCGTTGGTGCTGCCGAGGTTTGCAAGGAGCTGGCGGGCGATGACGTTGCTCGACCACTTGTTCATGTCACGCACGATTTCGGCGAGCGCGGCCGAGTCGTCGACGAGCTGCGTACGGGCCTCGCGCGGTGCCGAGCCGGTGCGCACCTGTCCCTGCAGCTGTCCGCCGACTTCCTGCCACAGGCCGGCAATCGTTGCAGTGCTGAAGTCCTCGGGCGGGAGGGGGGCGGCGCTCCAGTTGCGTGGTCCGCAGCTGGCCGGAAGGCTGCCGCTCAGGATCAGACGCGGGCCGGGCTCGATGCGGGCCTCGAGGTCGCGGTACCACACGCCGCAGCTGGCCCCCGACGTCTGCAGGCGGTTGTCGATGACGACGCCGTTGAGTGGCGGCTCGCTGGCCACCGTGACTGCATCGTTGGGGCCAATGCCTGGAAAAAGCGCGAGCTGAAGGGTGTTGAAGTGCAGCAACAGGCCGTAGGGGCCGCTGTTGTACGGGCGAAGCCCGCGCCCGTCGAATGCATCCGGATCGTGCGCCGGGAGCCTGAGCACGGAGCCGTCGAGCACGATATCGCCGGTGATCGTGTCGACGCCGAGCGCACGCAGCCGCCTGAGCAGCTTCCACGCCCGTTCATAGCTCAGCACCGGATCGCCGCCGCCAACGATGTAGAGATCGCCCTGCAACACGCCATTGCGCACCGCGCCGGTGCTTGAGATCCGGGTTTGCCAGGTATGGGAGGGGCCGAAGTACTCCAGACTGGTGAAAGCCGTCACCAGCTTCATGACCGAGGCCGGGTTCATCGGCTGATCGCCATTGATCGCAAGTGCTGGTGTGCCTGAATCCACGGCCTGTACCCAGATGCCAACCGCGTCCGCCGGTACTCGGGCCTGATCGAGCGCCTGCCGGACACTGGACGGGAGCGTCTCTTCACCTGCCGCTCGCGCATCGACTGCGCTCAGCAGGCAGGCAAGAACAAGGCTCAGGATGACAAAAGGGCGTGGTTTCGAAGCGGTGCTTGCTGACATTGGATAGAGGCGTGCTGCGGTGCAGGGTAATTCGGAGTTAGAATGATCGTTCGATTAATTCGCGGCTACAGGACATCATTCTAGTAGCCCGCTTTGGACTGGGTGTGGATCAATGAGCGGATTTGGGCATTTCGCCCGGACAGCACTGGAGCTTGAACGCGAGATATTCAAGCGCGGGTTGTTGATTGGCCTTGACTGGCAGGACCCGGCGACAATGCGCGCGCTGGCGCATGAGGCACTGACGTGCACCACAGACTGCCGTCTGGGCTTGCTGCGCAACCATGATGCGAAGGCGCGGGGCAGGGGGGAGCTGTTTGCGCTCTCGGAAATGATGCTCGACACGATGCGTCAGAGCGCTCAGGTCGGTGTGCACACCCAAGGCGGCCCGGCCTGGAAGGCGTTCGGGCGTGCCTTGTACGAAGAGTCGGCACGCCTGGAAGCCGGCTCTTCGAAATGAGCGTTCGCGTGGCGAGCGCCCAGTCAGCATGCTTCAGCTCAGGACCTGCTCCAGGGCGAAGAGCGATTCGATGGTTTCGCGCTGGCGCACAAGGTGCAGCTTGTCGCCATCGACGATGACTTCCGCTGCCCTGCCGCGCGTGTTGTAGTTCGAGCTCATGGTCATGCCATAGGCGCCAGCTGACAACAGCGCGATCAGGTCACCCTCTTCGATTGCAAGTTCGCGCTGGCGGGCAAGGAAGTCGCCGCTTTCGCAGATCGGGCCGACAACGTCGTAACTTTGGGCGGACCGGTCGCGTTCGATCACTGCAACTGTCTCGTGATAGGCATCGTATAGCGCCGGGCGCGCGAGGTCGTTCATTGCTGCATCGACGATGGCGAAGTTCTTTTCCTCTCCCGGCTTCAGGTACTCAACCCGGGTGAGAAGCAGTCCCGCGTTACCCACCAAGGAGCGGCCCGGTTCGAAGCACAGCTCCTCGGCGCGGCCTTCGAAAACCTTCAGCAGCGGGGCGAGGTAGTCCGCGACCGCTGGCGGTGTCTCGTCGTCATAGCGGATGCCGAGGCCGCCGCCAAGATCGATATGATCGAGGCGGATGCCTTCGGCAGCGAGCTGATCGACAAGTCCGAGTACCTTTGCCGCCGCTTCGGCCATCGGTGCGGGGTCAAGCAGTTGCGAGCCGATATGGCAGGCAATGCCGCTGACCTCAAGATTTGGCAGGGAGGCGGCACGACGATAGAGGTCGAGTGCTTCGTCGAAGGCGACGCCAAACTTGTTGCTCTTCAGCCCGGTGGAAATGTAGGGGTGAGTCTTGGGGTCGACGTCCGGATTCACCCGCAGGGCGATCGGTGCGAACATGCCGAGCTGCGCTGCAACGTCGTTGAGCCGGTCAAGTTCGGTTGCCGACTCGACGTTGAAGCAACGGATGCCGGCTTCGAGTGCCTGGCGCATCTCTGCGCGTGTCTTGCCGACGCCGGAGAACACCACCTTGGCCGGATCGCCACCGGCGGCGATGACGCGGGCAAGCTCTCCACCGGAGACGATGTCGAAACCGGCGCCCAGTGCGGCAAACACCGACAGCACGCCGAGGTTGGAGTTGGCCTTGACTGCGTAGCACACCAGCGCAGGACGTCCCTGCAGGGCATTGCGATAGGCTTCGAAGGCGCTAACCAGTGCAGCGCGTGAATAGACGTAGACCGGTGTGCCGAAGCGCTCGGCGACGGTCGTCAGGGCCACGTCCTCGAGGATCAGCTCGCCTTGCTCGCGGTGCAGGGTCGGGATGGGGAAGGTCTCGCTCATCTGCTTGTGGTCGGAATCGAGGCGGGATTGAAATCGGGTTTGCTATTATTGCCAGCCGCCTTTTCGGTGTTGCCGGACTGTTCTGCCTGAGGCTTTTCGGGCAAAAAGAGCGGCCCTTTGATGCCGCAGGCGGACAGGAGCAGTGCGCTGATCAGCGCTACCGCGGGAATCATCGCTCGCATGGCCGTTCTTCGATAAAAAACGGAATGCTAACAGAAGGAGTCGGCATGGAAGAATCCGCATTCAATGCTCTGGCAGAAGCCGAGCTGGCAAAAATCGAGTCTGCACTTGAAGCGTGCGGGGTGGACATGGATATCGAGCTCAAGCCGGGAGGCATTCTTGAGCTGGAGTTCGACAACGGCAGCAAGGTCATCATCAACCGTCACACCGCTGCACGGGAGATTTGGGTGGCAGCGAAATCCGGCGGCTTTCACTTTCGTCCGGAGAACGGAGGCTGGGTCGCCGGGCGCGATGGGGCAGAGCTGTATGCGCTGCTCTCCCGAGTTGTCAGCGAACAGTCGGGAGAGCAGGTGGTATTGAGCGCCAGCGCCTGATCAGCGTCGTATCGGCGTCGGCATGCGATCGACGACCGGGGCCGGCGGCTGCATTTGTGGCACCGGCCGGGGGGCGGGCTTGGGCGCTGGCGCCACAGGCGGAATTGCCTCTTCGGGGGCTTCGAGAGCCGGGGTGTGGCTCGAGAAGAGTTGCTCCAGCCAGTCGGGTTCGGGCTTCAGCGCCGGGGGCTCGTTCTCGGCATAGTGGAAGTCCTCCAAGCTGCCGTCGGCCACGGGTGCGCTCAGCAGGCCCTCGGGGCGCGCGAGCGACTTTTCCGGTACGCCCTTGAGTGCTGCGCGCATGTAGTTGATCCAGATCGGCAGTGCGGCTGCGCCGCCGGTTTCTCCACGCCCCATGTTCTTTGGCTGCGAGAAACCCATCCAGGAGATGGCGACAAGATTCGGGCTGTAGCCGCAGAACCAGGCGTCGAGGTAGTCGTTGGTCGTGCCCGTCTTGCCGGCAATGTCGCCACGATTGAGGCTGCGTGCGCGTGCGCCCGTTCCGCGCCGGACGACGTCCTGCAGCATCGAATCCATCAGCCACGCATTGCGGGGGTCGATGACACGCGGCGCACTCTCACCCGCCACCGGTGGGTCGATCTTTGCGATCAGCTTGCCATTGCCATCGTGGATTTCCTTCACGATGTAAGGATCGATCCTGTAGCCGCCGTTGGCAAACACGGAGTACGCGGTTGCCATCTCCCACGGGGTGGCCGATCCGGCGCCCAGCGCCATGGTCAGATAGGGCGGGTTGCGTGCGGGATCGAAGCCGAACCGGCCAATGTAGTCCTGCGCATAGTCAGGTGTGATGTTCTGCAGCAGCCGGATCGACGCCATGTTCTTTGAACGTGCGAGCGCTTCGCGCAGCGTCATCAGTCCGGCGAACTTGCCGTCATAGTTCTTCGGTTCCCACGCCTGGCTGCCGGTGACGCCCGCGGGGAAATAGAGCGGTTCGTCCTCGATCAGCGTTCCCGGGGAGTATCCGCGCTCCAGGCCTGCCGAATAGATGAAGGGCTTGAAGCTTGAGCCCGGCTGGCGCTGTGCCTGGGTGACGTGGTTGTACTTGTTGCTGTTGAAATCGAAGCCGCCAACAAGCGCACGTACTGCCCCGGTATGCGGGTCTACAGAGACCAGTGCGGCCTCTACCTCAGGCAATTGCACGATTTCCCAGCCCTGCTTTTCCGTGCTGCGGATGCGGATCACTGCGCCGCGACGGACGCGCCGGCCTTGTGGCGACTTCTCACTGAGCATCGGCGCAGCAAAGCGCAGCCCGTCGCCCGTAATGTCATAGGTTTCGCCGCGGCGGAACACTTTGACGCCCGAAGGCGACGCTTCGAGAACGACTGCGGCAAGCAGGTCATCGTGATCGCTGGAGTCGGCGAGGATGTCGTCCAGCGCTTCACCATCTGCGCCCTGGGGAAGCTCAACGAAGCGCTCGGGGCCACGATAGCCGTGGCGGCGATCGTAATCCATCACCCCCTTGCGCAGCGCGGCATAAGCCGCTTCCTGATCGTCGCGGGTGATGGTCGTGACGATCTTGATGCCGAGCTGGTAGGCCTCCTCGCCAAACTGTTCGACCGCAATCTGACGTGCCATCTCGGCAACGTAGTCGCCATGCATCGGGGTGCTGTTGCCGCCGTTGCGCGCCACGCTGCCTGTCTGAGTGCGCAGTGGCTCCTTGAGCGCCTTCTGATAGCTCGCGTTGTCGCTGAACCCGGCTTCGACCATCCGGCGCAGTACATAGTGCTGACGCAGGGTTGCACGAGAAGGGTTGGCGATTGGATTGTATGCGGACGGGGCCTTTGGAAGACCCGCAAGCATTGCGGCCTCGGCGAGGCTGATCTCGCTCAGCGGCTTGCCGAAATAGGCGCGGGCGGCAGCGGAGAAGCCGTAGGCGCGCTGCCCGAGGTAGATCTGGTTGATGTACAACTCCAGAATCTGGTCCTTGCTCAGATTGCGTTCAATCTTCAGCGCCAGCAGGATCTCGTAGAGCTTGCGGTTGTAGGTTTTTTCGCGCGACAGGAAAAAGTTACGCGCGACCTGCATCGTGATGGTTGACGCACCTTGGCCGCGTCCGCCTGAGGTAAGGTTTGCCAGCGCCGCACGGGCGATGCCAATCGGGTCGATGCCGGGGTGCTCATAGAAGCGTTCATCCTCAGCGGCAAGAATCGCGTGCTTAAGAATGGGCGGAACGTCTTCGATCTTCACGACTGAGCGGCGTTCCTCGCCGAATTCGCTGATAAGATGGCCGTCGGCAGTGTAGATGCGGAGCGGGACCCGGGGGCGGTAGTCAGTCAGCACTTCCAGTGAAGGCAGGTTGGGCCAGGCCAGGATGGAAATTGCTGCCAGCGTCGCGAGCCCGAGTGTCACCAGGGCCGTGAGTGCGGCGACGGGGTAGAGAACCCAGCGCATTTATTTGTCCGGGAAAGTGGAATAGGCGCGCATTATATAAGGCGAAAACTGCGGACGCCTCCTTGCGGGGCCGTTGATGCAAATTGATGCAAATTGCTTTACACCTCGTGCGCTTGTTGCTAGGATTTGAGAGCCTTATTCAGCATTGGCGCCTAACATAAAGAAATTTAAGGGTTTTCTTTGTGATTGACTTCTCAATATTCGGTTCGAAGGCGCGACAGCTCGCAGGGCTGGATATCTCTTCTTCATCCGTGAAGATGGTGGAGCTCGTCGAGAGTGAGAAAGGCGGTTTTCGCGTTGAACGTTACGCGATCGAGCCCCTGCCCCGCGAAGCTGTGGTTGATGGCAATATCGCCAACCTCGATGCTGTCACTGAAGGTGTCAAGCGCCTCGTTAGGCGTTTCGGCCCGGGTGTGAAGAACGTGGCCATGGCCTTGCCTGCTTCGTCAGTCATCACCAAGAAAATCATTCTCCCGGACGGTCTGCGCGAGCAGGAAATGGAGCTCCAGGTCGAATCCGAGGCCAATCAGTACATTCCGTTTGCGCTCGACGAGGTCAATCTCGACTTTCAGGTGGTTGGACCGGCCGGAGGTAGCCCCGGCGAAGTAGAGGTGCTGATTGCCGCGTCGCGCAAGGAAAAGGTCGAAGACCGTGTTGCTGTCGCGCAGGCTTGTGGCCTGAAGGCGGTAGTGCTCGACGTCGAGTCGCTCGCGACTGAGTCCTCTTTTGAGTTGGTTAGTCGTCAATTGCCTGGCGGTGGCGCGGGGAAGGTGGTCGCCCTGATCGATATCGGCGCGTCGGCCATGAACGTGTCTGTACTTCGTGATGGCCATCAGGTCTACTCAAGAGAACAGGCGTTTGGCGGCATCCAGCTAACCCAGGATATTGCGCGCCAGTATGGGATGAGTATTGAAGAGGCCGAGGCCGCCAAGCGCTCTGGCAGTCTCCCGGATGATTATGCGCGAGATCTTCTGCGCCCGTTCATGGACAGTCTTGCGCTTGAGGTTTCGCGCGCATTGCAGTTCTTCTTCACTTCGACGCAGTACAACCAGGTCGACCATCTAGTCCTTGCTGGCGGTTGCGCGGTCATGCCGGGTCTCGCCGAAGTCGTGGGTGGCCGGACTCAGGTCGAGACCATTGTGGCCAACCCCTTTGCGGGGATGGCGCTGTCCTCGAAGGTCCGTCCCAAGAATCTGCTGGCTGATGCGCCGTCGTTGATGGTCGCATGTGGGCTGGCTTTGCGGAGATTCGACGCATGATCCGGATCAATCTGCTGCCCCATCGCGAAGAAAAGCGAAAGGAGCGGCGTCAGCAGTTTTACACGCTCTCGGGTGCCATGGTGTTGCTCGGTGCAGCGATTGCTCTGCTGGTGCACACAATTTACGCAGGGTACATCGAGCGCCAGGAAACCAAGAACGCGTTCATCAAGGCGGAAATCGTGAAGCTCGACGAAGAGATCGTTGAGATTCGACGTCTTCGCGAGCAGATTGACTCGCTCTTGGCGCGCAAGCAGGTTATTGAGTCTCTGCAGAGCAGTCGGGCCGAAACGGTGCATCTGTTCAACGAGTTGGCGCGCAAGATGCCAAACGGGGTGTATCTCAAGTCGGTGAAGCAGGCAGCGCAGCAAGTCACGCTTGTTGGTTACGCGCAGTCGAACGCGCGGGTTTCGACGCTGATGCGCAGCCTTGACGAATCTCCTTTCCTGCAGAACCCGGGATTGGTTGAGGTCAAATCGGCCACCGTGAATAATCGCAGGGTCAGCGAGTTCATCTTGAATATCGGTATTGCACCCCCGTCGGCAGAGAATGCGCAGGCCGCGCAGGGAGGCGCTCAATGACGTCAAAAGATGTGCTTTCCGGGCTGCGCAGCATTGATTTTCAGCGCCTGCAGCAAGATTTTCAGAATCTGGATCCGAACGATCCGGGGGTATGGCCGCTTGCGCCACGCGTCGCGGTCTTTGTCTTCCTGTTCGTGGCAACCATTGCCGCCGCCTGGTGGTTCGACTGGAGTGATCAGGGCATTCTGCTGGAGCAGCGCGAGGCCGAAGAGCAGCAATTGCGCCAGGATTGGCTGGGCAAGAAGCGGCTTGCGGTCAACCTCGACGAGCACAAGCGTCAACTTGCCGAGATTGACCGGCAGTTTGGCGCACTGCTGAAGCAGTTGCCCAATCGCGCGGAAATGGATTCGCTGTTGTCGGACATCAACCAGGCTGGGCTTGGACGTGGTCTGCTGTTCGAGCTTTTCAAGCCGGGCAGCGATCAGGTGAAGGAGTTCTACGCCGAGATGCCCATTGAAATCAGGGTGACTGGCGGGTATCACGATCTCGGCGAGTTTGCGAGTGATGTTGCCCGCATGCCGCGGATCGTCACGCTGAACAACATCTCGCTCGATGCTGCTGCGGAAGGGCGCCTGAAGCTGGATGCCAAGGCCACCACCTATCGATATCTGGACGAAGAAGAGGTGGCTCAGAAGCGACAGGCAGCCAAGGCTGCGCAGGGGAAGAAATGATGAGGAAATTTTTGCTTCTCATCAGCTGCATTGCACTCACCGGCTGTGCGGACGACCAGGAAGACATTCAGTCGTGGATGGCAGAGCAGTCTGCAGGGATGCGGGGGGTGGTCAAGCCGCTGCCTGAAATCAAGGTGTTTTCCGTTGTCGATTACGCAGGCGCTGCGCTCATTGAGCCTTTCAAGGCGTCGCGGATTGAGCCTGAGCGCAAGAATGGCGGTGGTGGGTTGCGTCCGGATCCCGATCGCCGGCGTGAGCCACTCGAAGCGTATCCGCTGGAAAGTCTGCGCATGGTGGGTATTCTGACCCAGGACAACGTGTCGCAGGCCCTGATACAGGCGGACAAGTCGCTCTATCGTGTCAAGGCAGGAAATTATCTCGGGCAGGATTATGGCGTGATTACTGCAGTGACCGATTCGTCGGTCGAATTGCGTGAGCTGGTAGAGGATGTGAATGGTGACTGGGTTGAGCGCGCCAGTTCGCTGCAGTTGCAGGAGCGGCAGGAGGCCGGAAAATGAAGATTAGAATCGGAACGGTGCTGCTCGCAGCGATGGTCGCAGTACTTACGCCCATGGGTGCGGCCTTTGCACAGGAATCGGGCGCGTCCCAAGTGGCGTCCAACCGCATCGAAGCGCTGGAGGTTGCCGAGCAGGGCGGGGCGATCTATGTCAAGCTCGTGATGAAGGAGCCGCTTGCTGCGCCACCTGCAAGTTTCAGTGTCGCAAATCCGGCGCGGATTGCCTTTGATTTTCCGGCAACGGCGAATGCGCTCGGGCGCAACGTTCAGGCGATCGAGCGCGGGGATCTTCGCAGTGCCAATATTGTCCAGGCCGGTGAGCGCACCCGCCTGGTGCTCAATCTGGTGAAGATGTCGCCCTATGAGACCCGGATCGAGGGACGCGACGTCATCATCGCGCTTACGCCGGTCAATGTTCAATCCAACCAAACTGTTGGCGAACAGGCGTATGCGAACTTCGCGACGGCAAATCCGGCGATCAGTGGCGGAAAGAGCGTCCGCGACATCAACTTCCGGCGCGGCAGGGATGGGGAGGGGCGTGTTCTTGTTCAGCTCTCCAGTGCTGACACTGGGATCGACATCCGCCAGCAAGGTGGCAACCTCGTCGTCGAGTTTCTCAAGACGACGCTGCCTGAGCATCTGCGTCGCAAGTCAGATGTGACCGATTTTGCGACACCGATTACGGGGATGGTTGCGCAACAGCAGGGCGACAACGTCCGTCTCGTGGTGACTCCGAACGGGTTGTGGGAGCACAACGCGTATCAAAGTGACGATCAGTTCGTGCTTGAGGTGAAGCGCGTTATCGAAGATCCGAACAAGCTGGTTCAGGGGACGCGTGGTCAGTATCAGGGCGAGAAGCTGTCGCTCAACTTCCAGAACATTGATGTGCGCTCGGTGCTGCAGGTCATTGCCGACTTCACGAACTTCAACATCATCACCTCGGACTCCGTTCAGGGCAACCTGACGCTGCGGCTCAAGGATGTTCCGTGGGATCAGGCGCTGGACATCATTCTTCAGGCCAAGGGTCTGGACATGCGTAAGAGTGGCAACGTGATCTGGATTGCACCGGGTGACGAGCTCGCCGCGCGCGAAAAGCTCCAGCTCGAAGCCAAGGCACAGATCAGTGATCTTGAGCCGCTGCAGACGGAGAGCTTCCAGATCAACTACCACAAGGCAAAGGAAATCTTCGATTTCCTGAAGAGCAAGGATCAGACGATGCTCTCCAAGCGTGGCAGCGTCGTCGTTGATGAGCGTAGCAACAAGGTCTTTGTGACGGATGTAGGCTCGAAGCTCGCCACATTGCGCAAGCTGGTGGGAGAGATCGATGTAGCGCCCAAGCAGGTCTTGATCGAGGCGCGGATTGTAGAGGCGTCCAAGACGTTTTCGAGAGATATTGGCGTGCGGCTGGGTCTTGGCAGCAACACGGCGGTGAATCTGGGGGGCGGAGCAAAGCTTGGGTTCGGGTCCTCGTCTGTGGGTACGACAACGAACACCTTTACGCCAGGATTGACCCAGAGTGGAACCGGGTATCTGCCGTCAGGTTACGGCTCAGTCAATCTCAGTCTTTTCAACAGTTCGCTTACCCGATTCCTGAACCTCGAACTGCAGGCGCTGGAGTCCGACGGTCGTGGGCGTGTGATCTCCAGTCCGCGGATCCTGACCGCGAATCAGGTTGAGGCGTCGATCGAGCAGGGTACCGAGATTCCCTACCTTGAGGCGAGCAGCTCTGGTTCAACGAGTGTGTCGTTCAAGAAGGCTGTGCTTTCACTCAAGGTCAAGCCGCAGATCACGCCCGACGGGCGTCTGCAGCTGGCAATTCAGGTCAACAAGGACCGTCCGGCTTACGAGGATGCGCTCCTCAATGTGCCGCCGATCGAGACCAAGAACATCAAGAGTGAGGTCCTGGTCGAGAATGGCGGAACGGTCGTGATCGGCGGAATCTATCTGGAAGAGGAAACCAAGGGTGTTGATCGCGTGCCCTTCCTCGGCGAGCTCCCTGTCGTGGGCGGATTGTTCAGAAGTACCAACACGGTGTCTGAGCGAAGCGAGCTGCTGATCTTCGTGACGCCGCGAATCGTGTCGGATTCGCTGACGCTCAGATAAGCCGGTTCGGCTGCTGCTACAATTCGGGGGCGGTGACTCCATCGGGGTCGCCGCCCTTTCGTACATTTGAAGCCGGCGATATTCGTGTGACTTGTCTGATACTGATCGGCATGATGGGTGCCGGAAAAACGACTGTTGGGCGCGAACTCGCAAAGCGCAGACGGATGCGCTTTGCCGATTGCGACCATGAGATCGTTGCGCGTACCGGGGTCACCATACCCACCATTTTTGAGATTGAGGGCGAGGACGGCTTCCGCCGGCGCGAGGCGCAGGCGCTTGATGAGCTCACCCTTGAGTCGGACCTCGTTCTGGCGACAGGCGGCGGCGTAGTGCTCGACGCGGGAAACCGCGCGCTTCTTTCGCAGCGGGGCATAGTGATCTATCTGAACGTCCCCCCGCAGATTCTCTGGGAGCGTACGCGCCATGATCGCAACCGGCCGTTGCTGCGGGTCGAGAATCCGCGGCAGCGGATCGAGGAGCTGCACCGCGTGCGCGATCCGCTCTACCGGGAAGTTGCAGACCTGGTGGTCGACGGCGGTCGCGGAAATCCTGGTGCCATGGTGCGCCAGATCGAGAAAGCGCTGGCTACTTTGGACAAAACTTCATGCGAACACTGAACGTGGCGCTCGGTGCTCGGGCGTATCCAATCCACATCGGCGGCAGTCTTCTCGATCGTCCCGAACTGATTCTTCCTCACCTCAAGACTCGCCGCGTGGTGATCGTCACCAATGACGTGGTTGGGCCGCTCTACCTCGAGCGACTGCAGTCCGGGCTCAAAGCGCTTGACGTTGGGGTGGGCACGGTCGTCCTGCCCGATGGTGAGTGCCACAAGGACTGGCAGACGCTCAACCTCATATTCGATGCGCTTCTTGGTGATCGCTGCGAGCGTTCCACGACGCTGATTGCGCTTGGCGGAGGCGTCGTGGGCGACATGGGTGGGTTTGCCGCTGCCTGTTATCAGCGCGGCATGCCATTCATTCAGGTTCCCACTACGCTGCTTGCGCAGGTGGATTCGTCGGTAGGTGGCAAGACGGCGATCAATCATCCGCTCGGCAAGAACATGATTGGTGCCTTCTATCAGCCACGACTGGTGCTCGCCGACACCTCCGTGCTCAACACCCTCCCCCCGCGAGAACTGGCCGCTGGCCTCGCCGAAGTTATCAAGTACGGATTGATTCGAGATCCCGAGTTTCTGGAGTGGCTGGAGATCAATCTCGACCGCTTGCTTGAGCGTGAACCTGAGGCCCTCGCCTTTGCGATCGAGCGCTCCTGCAGCAACAAGGCCGAAGTGGTCGCTGCAGACGAGACCGAGCAGGGTGAGCGGGCTCTGCTCAATCTGGGGCATACCTTCGGCCATGCGATCGAAGCTGGCTTGGGTTATGGAGTGTGCCTGCATGGCGAGGCCGTGGCGATTGGTACGATGATGGCAGCCGAGCTCTCGCTGCGCCTCGGATGGCTGAGTGCCACTGAGCTCGCACGCATCGAAAGTCTGTTTCGCCGCGCGGGATTGCCGGTGACCGGGCCGAAGCTTGGTGTGGAGCGCTATCTCGACTTGATGTCGCATGACAAGAAGGTCGAGGCCGGGCGCTTGCGTCTGGTCCTGCTGCGAGGCCTTGGCAAGGCGGTCATCCATGCGGATTCACCTGCGGCGGATCTCGCCGCTGCCATCGAGGCCCGCTGCGCGTGAGTCACGAGAACGGGCTGGCGAGCTACGCCGTGTCGGTTGCCAACAGTCGCGGACGCCAGCACGATGAGCCGCCGCCCAGCGGGCGCTCCGACTTTCAGCGCGACCGTGATCGCGTGATTCACTCCACGGCTTTTCGGCGTCTTGAGTACAAGACCCAGGTCTTCGTTAATCATGAGGGCGACCTGTTCCGGACGCGGCTCACCCACAGCATCGAGGTTGCCCAGCTCACGCGCAGCATCTCGCGCGCACTTGGCTTGAACGAAGATCTGGCCGAAGCGATTGCGCTTGCGCACGACCTGGGGCACACACCCTTCGGTCACGCCGGCCAGGATGCCCTGAACGCCTGCATGAAGGCTTATGGCGGCTTCGAGCACAACTTGCAGTCGCTACGGACGGTTGACCTGCTCGAAGAGCACTACGCGGCCTTTGACGGGCTGAATCTGATGTACGAAACGCGCGAAGGCGTACTGAAGCACTGCTCGCGTCCGAATGCCGAGCAGTTGGGCGAGATCGGAAAGCGCTTTCTCGATGGCACCCAGCCTTCACTTGAGGCGCAGTTGTCAAACCTGGCCGACGAAATTGCCTACAACAACCACGATGTCGATGACGGCTTGCGATCGGGCCTGATTACCCTGGAGCAACTCGATGAAGTGCCTGTGTTTGCCGATCACCGGCGGGCTGTCGAAGCGCGCTGGCCCGGCCTGAGCGGACGCAAGCTCATTCATGAGACGATCCGGCGCATGGTGGACAGCATGGCGCTCGACCTGATTGCACAGACGCGCCGCAACATTGTGGATGCCGGGGTGGTTACGCTCGACGAAGTAAGGCTTGCACCGCGCCTGGTGGCGTACTCTGACGAGCAGTGGCCACGACTGCAGGCGCTGAAGGTGTTCTTGCGCGAAAATCTGTACTGGCATTATCAGGTGCTGCGCATGACCGACAAGGCGCGTCGCATCATTGGCGACCTGTTCTCGGCCTTCATGGCCGATCCGCGCCTGCTCCCACCCCAGTATCAAACCAAGGCGCACACCGACAAGCCAAGGGCGATTGCCGACTACATCGCCGGGATGACAGATCGCTACGCGATGAAAGAGCATCGTCGGCTCTTCGCCGTTGGTGAAATACACTGATTTGTCATAGCTTTACCGCACTGCAAAAAACGCTTGAGTCGAGCGTTTTGCGAGGGTATATTCGAGCATCCGTTTGATGTGTTCGTAGCGATTGACTATCGGATAGTCGATCGTGCAAGCCGGGGTGCCCGCGCGCCCGGCTTTTTTGTGTCCGCATGGTTTACGTGTGCGGGTTTGAGCAGCGGCGAGAGCCGCCCGAACTTCGTCGGCAATTACCCGGCGAGCGTGTTGTTTCGAGGACAAACGAGATGGATCTCCCCCAGAAGCAGGGTCTGTACGATCCCGCGAACGAACATGATGCCTGCGGCGTGGGTTTCATTGCCCACATCAAGGGTAAGAAGTCTCACGACATCATTCTGCAGGGCCTTGAGATCCTGAAAAATCTGGATCACCGGGGCGCCGTTGGTGCAGACCCCCTGCAGGGCGATGGTGCCGGCATCCTGATCCAGATTCCCGATCAGCTTTACCGCGAAGACATGGCGGCCAAGGGTGTCACCCTGCCGGCGCCCGGTGAGTACGGCGTTGCCATGGTGTTCATGCCCAAGGAAGCGGCTTCGCGTCTTGCCTGTGAGGAAGAAATCGAGCGCGCCGTGCGCGCCGAAGGTCAGGTTCTGCTTGGCTGGCGTGATGTGCCGACCAACGCCGACATGCCGATGTCGCCAACGGTCAAGGCCAAGGAGCCGGTGATTCGCCAGGTCTTCGTCGGCCGTGGCCCCGACGTCATGGTGACCGAAGCACTTGAGCGCAAGCTCTACGTCACCCGTCGTCGTGCCGCCAACGCGATCAACGCGCTCAACCTCAAGCACGGTCAGGAGTTCTACATGGTTTCCATGTCGGCCCGCACCGTGAACTACAAGGGTCTGCTGCTTGCGACCCAGGTTGGCGAGTACTTCCTCGATCTCGTCGATCCGCGTGCCACCTCGGCGCTGTCGCTGGTGCATCAGCGCTTCTCGACCAACACCTTCCCCAAGTGGAACCTGGCGCACCCGTTCCGTTATATCGCCCACAACGGCGAGATCAACACCGTTCGCGGCAACTACAACTGGATGCGTGCCCGCGAGAAGGGCGTATCTTCTCCGTTGCTCGGCGCTGATCTGGAAAAGATCTGGCCGCTGATCTACCCCGGCCAGTCCGACTCTGCTGCCTTCGACAACGCACTCGAACTGCTCGTGATGAGCGGTTATTCGATGGCGCACGCGGTGATGATGATGATTCCGGAAGCCTGGGAGTCGCACACCCAGATGGACGAGAAGCGTCGCGCCTTCTACGAATACCACGCTGCGATGATGGAGCCGTGGGACGGCCCCGCTGCGGTCGCGTTCACCGACGGCCGCCAGATCGGTGCGACCCTCGACCGTAACGGTCTGCGTCCCGCGCGTTATCTCGTCACCGATGACGACCTCGTGGTGATGGCGTCGGAGTCGGGCGTGCTGCCGATCCCCGACAGCAAGATCGTCAAGAAGTGGCGTCTGCAGCCGGGCAAGATGTTCCTGATCGACATGGAGCAGGGGCGCATCATCGACGACAAGGAACTCAAGGACAGCCTGGCCTCGGTTCGTCCCTACACCGACTGGCTGTCGCGCATCAACATCAAGCTCGACGGTCTCGACGTACCTGCCGGTGCCGCCGCACCCGATTGCGTTGCCAGTCTGCTCGATCGTCAGCAGGCTTTTGGCTACAGCCAGGAAGACATCAAGTTCATTCTTGAGCCCATGGGCAAGACGGGCGAGGAAGGTACGGGCTCGATGGGTAACGACTCGCCGCTGGCGGTGCTGTCGTCCCGTGAGAAGGTGCTCTACAGCTACTTCCGTCAGCTCTTCGCACAGGTCACCAATCCGCCGATCGACCCGATCCGCGAGCAACTGGTGATGTCGCTGGTGTCCTTCATCGGACCCAAGCCGAACCTGCTCGAGATCAACGAGATCAACCCGCCGTTCCGCCTCGAAGTGACGCAGCCGGTGCTGGATTTCGGCGACATGGCCAAGATCCGCAACATCGCGCGCTTCACCAACAACAAGTTCCGTTCCGCAGAACTGGATATCTGCTATCCCGTCAGCTGGGGCAAGGACGGCGTGGAGGCACGTCTGGCTTCGCTGTGCGCCGAGGCAGAGAACGCGGTGCTGCAGGGCAGCAACATCCTGATCGTCTCCGACCGCAAGGTCACGGTCGATCAGGTCGCGATTCCTGCGCTGCTGGCGCTGTCGGCCATTCATCAGCACCTGGTCACCAAGGGCCTGCGGACCCGTGCCGGTCTGGTGGTCGAAACCGGTTCGGCGCGCGAGACGCATCACTTCGCAGTACTGGCAGGTTACGGTGCGGAAGCGGTTCACCCCTACATCGCCCTCGAAACGCTCCAGCAACTGGCGGGTGACGAGGAAACCGGCGCGAAGTACATCAAGCACTTCGTCAAGGGTGTGGGCAAGGGCCTGATGAAGGTCATGTCCAAGATGGGCATCTCGACCTACATGTCCTACACCGGTGCTCAGATCTTCGAAGCCGTCGGCCTGCAGAGCGCGATGGTGGACAAGTACTTCACCGGCACCACCACGCAGATCGAAGGGATCAGCGTGTTCGAAGTCATGGAAGAGGCAATCCGCCTGCACCAGAAGGCGTTCAGTCCCGACCCCGTGCTGGCGAACATGCTCGATGCCGGTGGCGAGTACGCGTACCGCATCCGTGGCGAAGAACACATGTGGACGCCGGACGCGATTGCCAAGCTGCAGCACTCGACGCGCTCGAACAAGTACGACACCTACAAGGAATACGCCAAGATCATCAACGACCAGAGCCGTCGTCACATGACGCTGCGCGGTCTGTTCGAGATCAAGCCTGCAGGTGCCCCGGTTGCGCTCGACGAAGTCGAGTCGGCCAAGGAGATCGTCAAGCGCTTTGCAACGGGTGCGATGTCGCTCGGTTCGATCTCGACCGAAGCGCACACCACGCTGGCCGTGGCGATGAACCGCATTGGCGGCAAGTCGAACACCGGCGAGGGTGGCGAAGACCCGATGCGCTTCAAGCCGATCACGCAGACGACGAAGCTGTCGCAGATCATCGGCGAAGGCCGGATCGAGCGCGACCTCGAACTGGGCGCCGGCGATTCGCTGCGTTCGTCCATCAAGCAGGTCGCCTCGGGACGCTTCGGTGTCACCACCGAGTACCTGGTCAACGCCGACCAGATCCAGATCAAGATGGCCCAGGGCGCCAAGCCCGGCGAAGGCGGCCAGCTGCCCGGTCACAAGGTGTCCGAGTACATCGGTTTCCTGCGTCACTCGGTGCCGGGCGTCGGCCTGATTTCGCCCCCGCCGCACCATGACATCTACTCGATCGAAGATCTGGCGCAGCTGATCCATGACCTCAAGAACGCCAACTCGCGCGCCGATATCTCGGTGAAGCTGGTGTCCGAGATCGGCGTGGGTACCGTTGCGGCTGGCGTGGCCAAGGCCAAGGCCGACCACATCGTGATCGCCGGTCATGACGGTGGTACCGGTGCGTCGCCGTGGTCGTCGATCAAGTACGCGGGTTCGCCGTGGGAACTCGGTCTTGCCGAAACCCAGCAGACCCTCGTGCTGAACCGTCTGCGCAGCCGTATCCGCCTGCAGGTTGACGGTCAGATCAAGACCGGTCGCGACGTCGTCGTCGGCGCCCTGCTGGGTGCAGACGAGTTTGGCTTTGCCACTGCGCCGCTGGTCGTCGAGGGCTGCATCATGATGCGCAAGTGCCACCTCAACACCTGTCCGGTGGGGGTGGCGACGCAGGACCCGGAGCTGCGCAAGCGCTTCTCCGGTCAGCCCGAGCATGTGGTCAACTTCTTCTTCTTCATCGCCGAGGAAGTGCGCGAACTGATGGCCCAGCTGGGCATCCGCAAGTTCGACGACCTCATCGGCCGTGCCGACCTGCTCGACATGAAGAAGGGCATCCAGCACTGGAAGGCGCGCGGTCTCGATTACTCGCGCATCTTCTATCGCCCGAACGTGCCGGCCAGCGTGCCGCGTCTGCATACCGAGATCCAGGATCACGGTCTGGAGAAGGCGCTCGACAACGAGCTCATCGCTCTCGCCGCACCTGCGCTCGACAAGGGCGAGCGCGTGTCCATCGATCTGCCGGTGCGCAACGTCAACCGTACGGTGGGCACCATGCTCTCCGGCCGTGTTGCGCAGAAGTACGGTCATGCCGGTTTGCCGGACGACACCATTCACGTCCGTCTGACGGGGACCGCCGGCCAGGCCTTCGGTGCCTTCCTTGCGCGTGGCGTCACGCTCGAGCTGATCGGCGAGGGTAACGACTACGTGGGCAAGGGCCTGTCGGGTGGTCGCATCATCGTGCGTCCGCAAGCCGAGTTCCGTGGCACCACGGCGGACAACATCATCATCGGCAACACCGTGCTCTACGGTGCGACCGAAGGTGAGGTCTATCTGGCGGGTGTCGGTGGCGAGCGCTTCGCGGTCCGTAACTCCGGCGCAACTGCGGTGGTGGAAGGGGTGGGCGACCATGGTTGCGAGTACATGACAGGCGGCACCGTCGTCGTGCTCGGCGAGACTGGCCGCAACTTCGCTGCCGGCATGTCGGGTGGCGTGGCTTACGTGCTTGACCAAGACGGCAGCTTCGAGCAGCGCTGCAACATGGCGCAGGTGGCACTTGAGCCGCTGCCCGAGGAAGTCGAGGCGCGCAAGGGTACGGAAGCGGGTGACGACCTCGAGTCGCATGGACGTGTCGCGATCGACCACCTGAGCATGGGCGACGAGCTCATTCTCAAGGGGCTGATCGAGCGTCATGCGCGCTTTACCAGCAGCCCGCGTGCGCGAGAGATTCTCGACAACTGGACGGCGTGGCGGACCAAGTTCGTCAAGGTAATGCCGAATGAATATCGTCGTGCGCTCGCCGAAATGGCCGAGCAGCGTCAGAAGCAACTGGAGGCGGCGTAAAAATGGGCAAGCCAACCGGATTTCTGGAGTATCAGCGTCTGTCGGAGGGCTACGAGCCCGTTCCGGAGCGACTGAAGGGGTACAAGGAGTTCGTGCTTCGTCTTTCCGACGAGGATGCGGCGATTCAGGGTGCGCGCTGCATGGACTGCGGCATCCCGTTCTGCAACAACGGTTGCCCGGTAAACAACATCATTCCGGACTGGAATGATCTGGTTTATCGCGGCGACTGGAAGCAGGCGATCGACGTGCTGCATTCCACCAACAACTTCCCCGAGTTCACCGGCCGTATCTGCCCGGCACCATGTGAGGCGGCCTGTACGCTGAACATCAACAACGAAGCAGTAGGTATCAAGTCGATCGAGCACGCGATCATCGACAAGGCCTGGGATGAGGGCTGGGTGCTGCCGCAACCGGCCGCCGTCAAGACCGGCAAGAAGGTTGCAGTTGTTGGCTCCGGCCCCGCCGGCCTGGCCAACGCCCAGCAACTGGCGCGCGCAGGTCACGACGTGACGGTGTTCGAAAAGAACGACCGCGCGGGCGGTCTGCTGCGCTACGGCATTCCCGACTTCAAGATGGAGAAGGGCCTGATCGATCGTCGTATCGAGCAGATGGAGGCCGAAGGGGTCACCTTCCGCACCGGCGTGGTGGTCGGTACCAAGGACATGCCGTCCCGCATCATCTGTGATGCGAAGGAAGTCGTCACCGCCGAGTCGCTGATGGCCGAGTTCGACGCCGTGGTGCTCGCGGGTGGTTCGGAAGTGCCGCGCGACCTGCCGGTTCCGGGGCGTGAGCTCGACGGCGTGCATTTCGCGCTTGAGTTCCTGATCCCGCAGAACAAGCAGGTTGCAGGCGACAGGCCGAATCCGATCTCCGCCGAAGGCTGCAATGTGGTGGTGATTGGTGGTGGCGATACCGGTTCCGACTGCGTCGGCACCAGCTATCGTCATGGTGCCAAATCGGTGACCCAGTTCGAAGTGATGCCGCAACCGCCCGAGCAGGAGAACAAGGCGCTGACCTGGCCGTACTGGCCGATCAAGCTGCGCACTTCTTCCTCGCACGTCGAAGGTGATACCAAGCGTGAATACGCGATCGGCACCAAGGAATTCGTCGGTGATAACGGCAAGCTGACCGGTGTGCGTACTGTTCATCTCGAGTGGAAGGACGGCCGCATGGCGGAAGTCGCAGGCACCGAGAAGGTCTATCCGGCCGAGCGCGTGTTTCTTGCCATGGGCTTCACCAATCCGGTGGGCGGTGTGCTCGAAGCGTTCGGTGTGGAGAAGGATGGCCGGGGTAACGCCAAGGCATCGACCGACGGTGAAGGCTGCTACGCAACCAATGTCGCCAAGGTTTTTGCTGCGGGCGATGTCCGACGCGGCCAGTCGCTGGTGGTGTGGGCGATCCGTGAAGGCCGTCAGTGCGCCCGCGCGGTTGACGAGTTCCTGATGGGTACGAGCGTTCTGCCCCGCTAAGCGGCGATACGTCGGGCAGGCTCTGACGAGCGCTGTCTGGCGTAGCAACTGATCACGAAGGCGACCCTGCGGGGTCGCCTTCGTTTTTTCCCGGACAATGCAGGGGCTGAGGGAGCGGCAGGAATGGAGATGGATGCAAGCGGCTGGATTGTCACGGC
The DNA here is from genome assembly GCF_003111645.1 of Parazoarcus communis. Classification (NCBI taxonomy): domain Bacteria; kingdom Pseudomonadati; phylum Pseudomonadota; class Betaproteobacteria; order Rhodocyclales; family Zoogloeaceae; genus Parazoarcus; species Parazoarcus communis. Next base: position 2,721,194 of record NZ_CP022187.1, on the reverse strand, counting down.
AGTGGCGATTCTCCTGACCGGCATTTCGAAGTCGGGGCTGGGTGGTGCGCTGGGCGGACTCGCCGTGCCTTTCATGTCGATGTGGATCTCGCCGCGTGACGCGGTGGCGGTCGTGCTGCCGATCCTGATTGCGATGGATCTGGTCGGGATTCGTGCCTGGCGTGGCAAGGCGGATATTGGCGACCTCAAGCTGCTAATCCCTTCTGCGCTGGTCGGTATTGCGCTCGGTACGCTGGCGTTCGGGGCGATGTCGGATGCGGTGGTGAAAGTGGTGCTGGGCGTGATCTCGATCGCGTTTGCGCTTGATCGGCTGCTGCGCAGGGCAGGGCATGCGGTGTCGGCGACATCGCACGCAGGACGCTGGTTTGGCTGGGTCTGTGGTATCGGGGCAGGATTTACCAGCACGCTCGCGCATGCCGGTGGGCCGCCGTTGATGGCCTACCTGTTGAGCCGCAGGCTGCCGAAGCAGACTTACGTGGCAACCTCGGTGTTCTTCTTCGCGGCGATCAATCTCGCCAAGCTACCCTTCTATATCGGACTGGACCTGTTTTCGCGCGATACCTTGGTGATGTCGGCCACGCTGCTGCCGCTCGTGCCCCTGGGCGTATGGCTTGGTGTGCGACTGCTGGCAAGGATTCCCGAGCGGCCGTTCTACTTCTTTGCGGTTGCGGCCCTGGGGCTGTCGGGGGTGAAGCTGTTGTGGGACGGACTGCTCGGCTGAGCAGCCCGCCCCGGCGCCGGGTCACAGGCCCAGTACGTCGACCGTGTAGCGGGCAATCATGCCTTCTTCGTTGGTCGGCACCACGGCGACGGCCACCTTGCTCGACGGGCTGTCGATCCGGCTCGCATGAGCAGCATTGGCCTCGGGGTCGATGTCTACGCCGATCCAGCCCGACAGCTTCGCCACCTTTTCGCGCACCTGGGCTGCGTGCTCACCAATGCCGCCAGTGAAGACCAGCGCATCCAGACCACCCGCTGCGGCCGCGAGCGAACCGAGCTCACGTGCGATCCGGTAGCAGTACAGATCGACCGCCTCCATGGCCTCCGGCGCAGCGGACGCGAGCAGGGTACGCATGTCCTGACTGATGCCGGAAACCCCTAGCAGCCCCGATTCCTTGTACAGCAGATTGGTCAGGTCCTTGGAGCTCATCCCTTTCTGATCCATGAGGTAGAGCAGTACGCCGGGGTCCAGGCTGCCGGTGCGCGTGCCCATCATCAGCCCCTCGACCGCGGTGAATCCCATTGTCGACGCGACGCTGCGCCCGTCGCGCAGCGCGCACATCGACGAGCCGTTGCCCAGGTGGGCAATGACGACGGCGCCCGAGGCCTTGTCGCCGATCACCGATGGCAGCTGGCGCGCAACGTAGTCGTAGGAAAGACCGTGAAAGCCGTAGCGCTTGACGCCCTCTGCACTGATCTTGCGCGGCAGCGCATAGGCCTGTGCGACCGCCGGCTGGGTGCGATGAAAAGCCGTGTCGAAGCACCCCACCTGCGGAATGTCGGGTGCCATGGCTGAAATCGCCTGCACTGCATTCAGGTTGTGGGGCTGGTGCAGCGGCGCGAGCGGCACGAACTTCTTGAGCTTGAGCATGATGTGGCCGTACAGGCGCACAGGTTCGCTGAACAGGTCGCCGCCATGCACGATGCGGTGGCCTGCGGCGGCAATCTCAAGCGCGGGGTTGTGTGCTGCCAGCCAGTCGAGCAAATGGGTGAGCGCGTCGCGGTGCTGTTCGCGCTGGCTCGAAGAGGTGGTCGGGACCGCCTCCTCGAAGCGCTCGCCTGCAGCGCTCTTCGCATTGAACTGCGGCGTGGCGCCGATGCCGTCGATCTGGCCCGACAGGGCGGGGTGTTCGGCCAGCTCGGGTTCGATGGCAAACAGTGCAAACTTCAGGCTGCTCGAGCCTGCATTGAGAACAAGTACGGCTTTCATAGCATGGCCTCGCGCTTGCGGTGGGCCATCAGCTGCGCAATTGCGCACGATGCAGCCCGTGTTTCTGCCGTGTCGGCACGACTGGTGAGCACGATGGGCACGCGTGCGCCGAGCACAACGCCGGCCATCAGCGCATCGGCCAGGTACTCGAGCTGCTTCGCCACCATGTTGCCGGATTCGAGATCGGGCACCACGAGGATGTCCGCGTTGCCGGCCACTGCCGAGCGGATGCCCTTGGTCTTGGCTGCGACCAGCGACACCGCGTTGTCGAATGCGAGCGGGCCGTCGAGCAGGCCGCCGGTGATCTGCCGGCGATCCGCCATTTTGCACAACGCCGCGGCTTCGATGGTGGAGCGCATCTTCGGATTGACAGTTTCAACTGCGGCCAGAATCGCGACCTTGGGTTCGGGCAGGCCAAGCATGTGGCCGAGCTCGATCGCATTCTGAATGATGTGAACCTTGTCCTCGAGCGTCGGCTCGATGTTGATTGCCGCGTCGGTGATCATCAGCGGATGCGGATAGGTCGGCACGTCCGCGAGGAACACATGGCTGATGCGGCGTGCGGTACGCAGGCCGTTGGTCCTCGATACGACTGCAGCCATCAGCTCGTCGGTGTGCAGCGAGCCCTTCATCAGGGCCTCGATGCCGCCATCGCGACACAGGGCGACAGCCGTCTCGGCCGATGCATGGCTGTGCGGTACGTCAACGATTCGGAAACCCTTCAGGTCCAGGCCTTCTTCCTCGGCAACGGCGCGGATCTTCGCCTCGGGGCCAATCAGAATGGGGTCGACCAGGCCGGCTTGTGCAGCCTGAATGGGGCCGCGCAGCGATTCTGCGTCGCACGGATGCGCAACTGCGATCGGAATCGGCGACATCCCCGCCGTGACCGACAGCAGGTGACGGTAACGCAGTTCGCGATCGGAAATCGTGACTTGCGGCAGCACGACCCGCGCACGCGAGATCTTCTCGGTTGGCGCGGCGACCTCAGCCGTACCGTCGATGACCTTGAGTCCGTCCTGGTTGACCGCGAGGCAATCGAAGATGATGTGGTGATTGTGTTCGAACTTCTCGCGGCAGGTCACCGAAATGGTGAGCGTGTCCCCAATGGTGATGGGGCGCCAGAAGTTGAGCCCCTGCGACACATACACGGTGCCGGGGCCGGGGAATTCGGTGCCGAGCACGGTGGAGATCAGGGTGCTACCCCACATGCTGTGGCCCACGACCTCGCGGAACTGGCTTGAGCGCGCGAACTCGGTGTCGACATGCGTTGGATTGACGTCGCCCGACATGGCGGCGAACAGGTGGATGTCCTCCGGGCGGAGCGTACGTACCAGCTGTGCAAAGTCACCGACCTGTATCTCGTCGAAGATGCGGTTCTGGATGAGCGATTGAGCGGCGTGTTCCATATCTGACCTTTTTGCGTGCATTGCAACAAGCCCATTCTACTTTCAGTATTATTGCGGCGGTTAGAATCCGGTTGTTTTTTCGTGCACTGCAGCACGAATTTCGTATCACTTCGACAACAGGGCACGCGTCACAGGGCGGGGGCATGCCACATGCTAAAATCCGCGTCGATAAATCTCACGGGATGCTCCATGGAAGTCGTGATTCTCGCTGCGGGTCAGGGCAAGCGCATGCGTTCGGTTCTGCCCAAGGTGCTGCAGCCGATTGCAGGCAAGCCGATGCTGGCCCATGTGCTGGGCGCTGCCCGTGAACTCGATGCGAAACGCATTTGCGTGGTGTACGGCCATGGTGGCGAAGTCGTGCGCGAGCGCCTCGACGCCCCCGATCTGTCCTGGGCGCTGCAGTCTCCGCAACTGGGCACCGGGCATGCAGTGCAACAGGCCTTGCCGCATCTCACTGACGGCTCGCTTGCGCTCGTGCTGTATGGCGATGTGCCGCTGATCGGCGTGCCGACGCTGCGTCGCCTGGCGCAGGCTGCGGGCAAGGGCCGGCTCGCGCTGCTTACCGTCGAGCTCGACCAGCCCACCGGATATGGCCGCATCCTGCGCGATGGCGCGGGTCGGGTGCAGCGCATTGTCGAAGAGAAAGACGCTTCCGATGCCGAACGACAGGTGCGGGAGGTCAACACCGGCATCCTCGTCGCCCCGGTTGCCCGCCTGCGTGACTGGCTGGGGCGCATCGGCAACGACAATGCCCAGGGCGAGTATTACCTGACCGACATCATCGGCATGGCCGTGGCCGAGGATGTCGAAGTGGTCACGGTGCAACCCGACGCCGTGTCCGAGACCCTTGGCGTCAACAGCAAGTCCCAGCTCGCGCAGCTCGAGCGCCTGCATCAGGCTGCGATTGCAGGGCGTCTGCTCGACGAGGGCGTGACCCTGATCGATCCCGCCCGCATCGATGTGCGTGGCGAACTGATCTGCGGGCGCGACGTCGAGATCGATATCAACTGCGTGTTCGAGGGGCGTGTCGAACTCGGCGATGGCGTGGTGATCGGCGCCAACTGCGTGATCCGCAATACCCTTATCGGGGCAGGCACCCGCGTCGCACCGTTTTCGCATCTCGACAGCACCACCATGGGCGAAGCCTGCGTCATCGGTCCCTATGCGCGCACCCGTCCGGGCACGGTGCTTGGTCAGGACGTGCACGTCGGCAACTTCGTCGAGATCAAGAACAGCGTGGTCGCCGATCACTCGAAGGCCAATCATCTGGCCTACGTGGGTGATGCGGATGTCGGTCAGCGCGTGAATATCGGCGCCGGCACCATCACCTGCAATTACGATGGCGCATTCAAGCACCGCACCGTCATCGAGGATGACGTTTTCATCGGCTCGGATACCCAGCTTGTGGCGCCGGTCAGAGTCGGGCGCGGTGCCACGCTTGGTGCGGGCACCACCCTCACCAAGGATGCGCCGCCCGAGCAGCTCACCGTTTCGCGCACCAAACAGCTCAGCATCAGCAGCTGGAAAAAGCCGGTCAAAACCAAGTAACCCCTGTCTGCAGCCGGTCTGCCCCCCCCGGATCAAAGGATTAGCGTCATGTGCGGTATCGTCACAGCAATCGCCACCAACAACGTCGTGCCCGTGCTCCTCGAGGGCCTGCGCAAGCTCGAATATCGTGGCTATGATTCCGCCGGGCTGGCGGTATTGTCCGGCGAGCTGACCCGCCTGCGCTCGGCCGGCCGCGTTGCAGAGCTTGCGGTGCTCGCGGATCAGGCCGGCCTGTCGGCCAACATCGGCATCGCGCATACACGCTGGGCAACACACGGCGTGCCCTCCGAGCGCAACGCCCATCCGCACATTTCGGCGGGGCTGGCGGTGGTGCACAACGGCATCATCGAGAACTTCGAGTCGATCAAGCTCAGTCTGCAGGCGCGTGGCTATGTGTTCGAGTCCGAGACCGACACCGAAGCCATCGCCCACCTCATCCACAGCAAGCTCGCCACCACGCCCGATCTGTTCGACGCGGTGCGCCTCGCCACCAACGAGCTGATGGGCGCGTACGCGATTGGCGTGTTGTCCGAGGCCGACCCCTTCCGTGCCATCGTCGCGCGCCGGGGCTCGCCACTGCTGCTCGGTATCGGCGAAGACGGCATGTATGCCGCATCGGATACCGCTGCGCTGCTGCAGGTCACACGCAAGGTGGTGTATCTCGAAGACGGCGACTTGGCCGAACTGCGTCGCGACAGCTACCGCGTCATGCTGCCCGACGGCTCTCCGGTCGAGCGCGAAGTGCATATCTCCAGCCTGTCGGCCGATGCGGTCGAGTTGGGGCAGTACCGCCATTACATGCAGAAGGAAATCTTCGAGCAGCCGCAGGCGCTGGGCAATACGCTGGAGATGATTGCCGGTGGCGGCTCGATCTCGCCGCTGCATTTCGGCGCGCGCGCCCCCGAGGTTTTCGACGGTGTGCGTCGCGTCCTTGTACTCGCCTGCGGAACCAGCTACCACGCCGGTCTGGTCGCGCGTTACTGGCTGGAGTCGGTCGCAGGCATCCCGTGCACGGTCGAGATCGCCAGCGAATACCGCTACCGCAAGTCAGTGCCCGAAGCCGATACCCTGGTGGTGGTGATTTCCCAGTCGGGTGAAACCGCCGATACCCTGGCTGCGCTCAAGCATGCCAGTGCGCTGGGCATGACCCGCACGCTGGCGGTGTGCAACGTGCCCGAATCGGCCATCGTGCGCGAAGCCGCGCTGCGCTTCATCACCCGCGCAGGCCCCGAAATCGGGGTTGCGTCGACCAAGGCCTTCACCACCCAGCTTGCCGCGCTGGCCCTGCTCACCCTGTCGCTGGCCAAGATCAATGGTCGTCTCTCCGAGACCGACGAGGCCGACTACCTCAGCGCCTTGCGTCACCTGCCGGTCGCCATCCAGAAAGTGCTTGAGCTTGAACCGCAGATCGAAGCCTGGGCGCAGCGCTTCGCCAGCAAGGAGCATGCACTCTTCCTTGGTCGCGGCCGGCATTGGCCGATTGCGATGGAAGGTGCGCTCAAGCTCAAGGAAATTTCCTATATCCACGCCGAAGCCTATGCCGCCGGCGAACTCAAGCACGGCCCGCTCGCGCTGGTGGACAAGGACATGCCGGTGATCGCAGTTGCCCCGGCCGACGAACTGCTCGAAAAGCTCAAGTCGAACCTGCAGGAAGTCCGCGCCCGTGGCGGAGAACTCTATGTGTTTGCCGACGCCGGCAGCGAGATCCCCGAGTCCGAAGGCGTGCACATCCTGCACATGCCGGAGCACTACGGCATGCTGTCGCCGGTGCTGCACGTGATTGCACTGCAGTTGCTGTCCTATCACGCGGCGCTGGTGAAGGGCACGGACGTCGATAAGCCACGGAACCTGGCGAAGAGCGTTACGGTGGAGTGATCCGGCCGCGACCGGCGCGAGGTTTGTTCCCGACAAATAAAGTCGAAAACTCGTTATTAAAGTCGAAAACTCAGTTGGTCAGTGAAAGCGCCCGGCTTGCCGGGCGTTATTTTCTTGGGGGGCAAAGGATTGCTGTCGCCAAACGGGCGTCGGCTACTCGGCCTCAGCTGCCGGTGGCTTGATGGCGCAGTCAGGCAGCAATGTGCTGGTCACCTGCCGTTCGAGCGTCAGGCGACGGTGAACGGCGGCTTCTCCATCCTGCCAACTGGAACTACCGACCCAAAGCGGAAGTACGACGGGAAAGGCCTATGACTGCTTCGCCGCGGGATCAGTCGTTTGCACCGGCGACGCCAACGTCGAATGTCGGCTCCTAAACGGCCGTTCAATCTGGCCGGGCGCTGAGGCCACCCAACGCGCCCCCCCGTACGCCGATTAGCGCCGCTATATGAGAGTAAGTGCAGCGCTCACTACGACGAAGCTCCCACGACGCTTTATAATCGCGGCATGAACGAGGCCGAATTCGATCGACATGTCCGGACCGGCGAGCGCAACAAGGAGGTCATGGAGCTCATGCACAACTGGTGCTCCCACGCTCAGGTGCGCAACCACGGTGGGACGGGTCTGATCGCCATGCAGACGGGCCTCCCGATTGGCATGTTCGGCATGCAGTGCGACTTCGCACCAGCAGGAGGCATCGCGGGCTGGTGCCTGGAGGAAGGTGCGCTCGACTTCTACGACCGCAATTGTGTGCACTGCGACAAGCGTCAAGCGGTTCGGCTGCCGAACCTCAGCCAACTGGTCGGAGAGCGTGACCGGGAGTTAGCGAGTCGCGAAGAAGCCGCAGAGCGAGCGAAAGCGGAGGCCGACGCGGCCCGCGCAGGTCGCAAGCAGCGTCGGGATGCCTTACGAACTGGCCAGAGTCCCGCAACGTGCGCGTTGCTTGATGACCTTCAAGCTCTGGATGACCACCCTTCCGATGAGGCGAGAACGCGGATCGTCGAGACAGTGAAGCTGGCCCCCGAGGTGCTCACGGCTCCGATCACTGAGTACTTTTTTGATCTGGCCGCAACGCGCGCAGCCGGGTGTCAGACGGAAGCACTCCTAGTGCTGCAACACGTCGGTGCGGACCCCGTGCGTCTCGCTGCGGCGGCGCTGGGTTGCCTGAGGCGCCATGAATCCGTCGAAGTGGCCGCGGATATCGTTATGGCGACGCCCAGCTTAGGGGAGGAGGCGGCGGTGGAAGCAGCGGTGCCTGCTCTCATATCGTTGGCCAACCCACCTCGCCAGCAGTTCAGCCATCACCAGCGGCGGCTGCAGCCGGCACCGCTGGAGGCCGTCTTCGGCGAGCGGCCGAAGGCCATCCAGCGCGCCATCCAACGTCTGCTCGATTCGCGGCAATCCTACGCAATACGCACGGGGACGGCTGGTCTCAAGGTCCTTGCTCGGAAAGATCCGCTCATCCTGGGACGGTTCGCCAAGACACTGGTCGCGAAGCTCGCGCGTGCGCACCTCCTCATCGACGACGACGAGGCAGATAGGGACTTGGACATGGTATGCGGCGATCTTCAGCGCTCCATCGCAGCCACCTTTCTCCACGAGCCCGCCGCCACCGACCAGCTGATCGCAGGCTTTTTCGAGGGCGCCTCGTCCGAGGGTGAAGCGCGCCTCATCCGGGTCTACGAGGAGGTGTTCCCGGTTGCCGTACGCGGGAAAGCAACGCTGGAAGACGACGTCGCCGGCGTTGTCCTCACAAGGGTGATCAAGCTTGCGAGCACCTCAAACAACTCCGAGGTGCTCAGCGAGATCGCTCAGATCCTCAGGGATGGCTCCGGCAGCATGCTTCGGGCTGCCCGGAAGAACCTCGACGTCGTCCTTGGAGCAGCGGCCGTCCTCGACGCCCGGTTCGAAGCGTTTGACGCCGAGCAGAATCGCAAGACCAACGTCACCACCCTGGACGCTCTGGAGGCCGGCAACTTCAGATCGACGCTCGACAATCTCAGGGAATGCTTCGCCACCATCGCGGCTAGGGCGGCTGAAGGAGATCGGCTCGCCACGGAGTCGTACGTGGACTTTCTGACGAAAGTTGATGATAGTCGCACCTGGCTGGTATCGGCGCTGCTCAAGGAAACCAGCCATCTCATCTCCACGCCCGAAGGGTTGAACCTGGTGCTGCCTGAGCTCTATTCGGGATTGATGGGCACGTCAACTCTGGCGCGTGCGACGGCAGTCGAAACGCTTGGAAGGGCGGGCAAGAGCCGGATTGCAGACCTTCCCCAACTGGTGCTCGATGCGTTCGTTCTTCTCCTGTCAGATCGTTACGTCATCGTGCATCAAGCGGCCGCCGGTGCGCTTGAGAACATTCCTCTGCCACCACATCTCGAGCAAACCGCCGGCCTAGCGCTTCTCCAGCTCATTGGGGCCTACAAGTCGGAGAAGGACACCAGAGGCTTTCTGCCTCGATGCATGCGGCTCTACCTCCATAGATTTGCCAAAGAAGAGCAGCTGAAGGAGGGCTTGGCAGCCTGGTTCATCCGGATCCTCACGGCCGTCCCGCCGAGCTCGAATCTCCGGGAGCTCAATTCAATGTCCCGGTACCTCAAGGACCAACCCTCGTACGTGGATCTGGTGATCAGCATCCTCGAGGACCAGTCCGTCCGCGAGTACGGCGAGGAGGACGCAATCAGGCTTGCGTACTTGATCCCAGACGCGGAGGTGCTCAAGCGTGCTGATGACCTGGCCGCAGTCGCCGTTCGCAGAAGGAATCGCGACCCGTACGTCGGCGCGATGGTGGAAATCCTGACGCGGGCCGGGGCTTGGGAACAAGCGATCATGGCGGTTGATGCTTCGTGGGAAGACGTGCCTGACACGGTCCCCAAGAGACGAATGAAGTGGGCGCGCCGGATGCAGGTCGTGGCGGTGCGATTCGAGGCGGCCGTCGCCGCTGGTGATGCCGAGCAGCGGGCGGCGTTGAAGGCAGAGTGGGAGGGCCTCGTGAAGGCCCTCGACGAAGACGAGAAGCAATATGCGGCAAGACGCGATCCTCTCCCAAGTTTTCTTCGCACGTATCGAGGCGGTTGATGCGCTTAGCAGGCTAGGCAACGGCGGGACCGTTGAAGCCGAGACGCTCAGACAAATCAGCGCAGCGCTGGACGGCGCGTCCCTTCAGTATGGACGGGCAGCAACTGCAACGGCGTACGGCGCTTTCGCGGGACTACTGCGCATCGTGTCGACATTGGCAGAGTGGAGACAGTCGGTACTTGACGCTTCGGAGGCAGGCGATCGGCTCCTGCGAAGCGCGATCGAGCGCCACCGCCTCTGGGTGAACGAGTACGGGGAAAGGTCGGAAGCGAAGTCTCTGCTGGACGCATCGACTGCCGTCCCTTCGATCGCAACACTCGGCGACTTCGAAGCCCTCTGCTGCAGCCTGTCAGGCGTTCCGTTGCCCATTGGGGTGTTCGGGGACGAGGGGCTCAGGGTTCCGCGCAAAAAGGATCCGGCCGACGAGGTGGCGCCTCGGCCAGCAGAGCTCTCCGTTGCGTTCCTGAAGTTTCAGCTCGGAGGCCAGCTGGCCGCCGATGTTCACCACCTGGTGCCGCGCGAGATGCACGACATGGAGATTGAGGTGCGGGTCTCGCGATGGCCAGACAACGCGACGCATCTCACCTTAACTCCGGTTTCGGCGGAGCCGCGAAGCTCCTACGAACTATCCGAGTTCACATTCCCCAAACCACCTGGGAAGGCGCCCTACACGCTGGTTCAACGAGGGCGGGCGATCCTCCAGGTAGCGCAAGGGCTCAAGGCCCGCCCGTTCGAGTTCAAGTACGCCGCCGCGTTTCAACCTGCCTGTGTGGAGCAACCCGTAGCCATCGTCGGCCATCGCACCCTCCTTGTCGAGGGGATCGACATCAAGTCACACCCGATTACCGGTTACGCCGCGATGGACGAGAAGATCGTATCGGTCCGTGACCTGCTTCGACAACAAGGACTGGCCAATGTGCATGAGCTCTCGGATGTGCTTGAGCTTCTCGCGGTACTGTGCAACATGGCTGGCCGAGCGGTTCAGGACGCGGAGTTCGATGGGATCTGGCCCGAAAATCGGTTTCAGGACTACGTGCGGAAGGAACTGCGGCGTGCGCCTCGAATCGGATCCGACCTCGAGGAGCACCCTGCGGCGGCAGGCGGCATCACGGACCTGAGTTTTCGTGGGATCACCATCGAACTGAAGTCCGTGGACCATCGTATCCGGAGAGTCGAAGACTGCCAGTGCTACGTCGAGCAAACGGCGAGCTATGCGGCTGCAAAGGGCAAGCGAATTGCGCTGCTGTGCGTCCTGGACTGCAGCAAGAAGGAGACCGCTCCCTGGCCGGCGGCCGACGGACTCGCCATCCTGAGATCTGCCCCGCCTGCGGAAGTTACGGTCGTGACCATCGTAGTCCTAGGAAACATTACCCGTCCCAGCAAGCTTTCTCGTTGAACGAAGCGTGCCACTGAGTACGTTCGAGTACGCACGACTGCATAGGGAGGAACAGTGAATGGCAGGCACCAAGCAAACCATGAAGATGCCGGAACTCTTGGTCTTCGCCAAGATGTTCGTCGTTGGCTTGGTTGGTGCTGAGGTATGCAGGGCAGCCTATTACCTGGGGACCGCGTTCGCGCCTGCAGTGGCTGATCTCGAGGTCTGGGCAAGCGGCATCGTGGTTCTGGCCGGACTGGCGATCTGTGTGGTCTACGCCGCGAATCGCGGCGCATTCACTGCCGCCGTCCAAATGGGTCGAAGCTTTCGTTTTGACCTACTGATGGCAGTTTGTCTTGGGGCTTGGTCGAACGAGTTGACCATGCCGTGGCTTTCCAAGTTTCACGCCGCCTTGAAGGCCGCAAGCCCGCATTGGGCGCCAATTGCTCTTCTGCTGCTCTCCACTGTGCTGTTGTCGCCACTCGTTCAACGTCATTGGCCAAGGAGACGGCAGATGGAGCCTCAGCTCCGGTTCCTTGCGGATGAGGAGATCGAGCGCGATGCGGACGACTTGCTCTCCAACGAGTCGCAAGCGAAATCTTTCGCGGAAACCGTCCTCGACAGCCGCGCTCACTCAGGATTGGTGTTCGGTGTGGACGGGCCGTGGGGCGTAGGCAAAACAAGCTTCATCAATCTTGCCGAACGCCACTGGCAGCGGGCCGCGGACGAGGTGATTGTTTGTCGGTTCGAGCCCCTTCGATACGCGTCTGAGCCAGATCTTGCGGATCGCTTGATTCGCGACCTGTCTGCCGCGATTCAAAACAAAGTCTTCGCACCGGAGTTCCGCCCTACGGCCTCTAGATACGCTCGGCTCATAAAGGGAAAGGCTGACGTTTCGTTCCTGGGCTTCAAGCTTTCACTGGAGCCTTCCCAGGAAACTGTCGATGAGCTGCTTGACGACATTGACGAGGTCCTTCGCCGCATCGGCCGACGGGTGATCGTTGTCATCGACGACTTGGATCGTTTGGACGCAAAGACAGTCAACAACGTTCTGTTCGCAACGCGACGCACCTTCAAGCTGTCGCAAGCGACCTACGTCCTTTGCTATGACACCGAAGTTCTGGCCGGTGGCAATGAGGAAGGATCCCGGGCGCGTGAGTTCCTTGAAAAATTTGTGACGGTCAAGCTGAGCTTGTTCGTGGACAGCTCCAGCATCCGCAACTTCTTGCAACGCGACTGGGAAAAGAGCGAGAGCCAGCTCGGGTCCGTGCCATCGGACACGATGGTGAAGCTTGGAGCCGTTCTCAATGAGCTTGCGGGGATCTTGGCTGGAGAGTCTTCCGCCAAGTACCTTACGTTGATCGGCGATCTACGTAAGGTCAAGCGCTTTATCAATGCCATCCTTCTCATGCAAATCGAGAAGACCGATCTTGGGCGGACTGATTTCAACAAGCGCGACCTCATCCATCTAATGCTGCTGCATCTGAACTATCCCGGGTTGTTCAGGCGCATATACGCCGAGGAGACAGAGGGGCGCAGTGGTACTTTCTCCGTTCGGCGTATGTACGACGAACCAGACTTCAAGAACGCCGATGGTTTTGAGCAGATCAAGGAAGGGCATCCAGGTCCTGCCAAGTTCCTGCTGGAACAGTTGTTTGATGTAGGGGTGTTGGAGCTGGGCGACGGGCGCAACATTGAAGAGTCTGTTCTTCGGTCCCGGGCGTGCTTCAACAAGGGCAACACCAGAAACTTGGAGAGTTTTCTGAAGCTCATCGTGCGCTTTGCCGCGCCGGAGCCGCAGGAGACCTTTGTTCTATACCAAACAGCGGTGGATCGGGTTCGCAAGGGTCGATCGATTGCCTTAGTTTTTGCGGAACCGGAGTTCGCTCTTGAGAAACAAGAGACCGCTCACGACCAGTTCTGGCGGGTACTGGTCAATCAGGCCCACGACTTCACCAGCCCGACCACAGAAGACGCCATCGAAACGCTCGTTGAGTACCTGCCACGCTACTCGACGTTCGACCACGATGACCGAGGACTGCGCCCAAGGTCGGTCTATTCGCTATTGCGCTTGTTGGATCGCGCAGGCTGGGGGCGTAGTGCAGGCCGGCGACGGGCAAACACTCCGGAGAACGTCGTCGAGATCGCGTGGCGCATCTTTGGCGAGCACGCCTTCGTTGGAAGAGGCCTGCTGGGACGGCTTGCTTGCCCAGAGCGCGGCGTTCTGGGTTGGAAGGACCTCATGCTCTTCAGGCTGCAGTGCTCAGCGGATCGCGGTGGTCAGCTGTACAACCTCCACACTGCGCTCATTGTCCACCAGGACATGTCTGCTCCAACGACTGGGTTAGTCAGTAAGCTGGCGCTGCTCGAGATGAGGTCGCTGTCTCAGCAAGTCTTCGCGCACTTCAAGCGCACCTACATTGAGCCTGGACGAAACTTTTTTGCTGAGGCACGTGAAGTGCCTGTGGATGCGCTCCTCGGCCAAGCCTTTGCGCATCTTCATGAGCAGGCTTCGCTAGACCCCGCATCCGAGCAAGGCGATACAACGATTGCTCGTCGAGTTGCGGCTGCACGGTCCCTTGCCGCGTCGTTCGTCATCTATCAGCTCAGCAATTCGAGGCCTCCGAATGGCGCTGGCGTTGGATGCGGTTACTACGATGAAAAAGGTGCTGAAGATGGCGGTGGCATCTCCAGGTTGATGAACGAGTACGTCTTTGGATTCTGCTTTAGCCCCGACGTCCACGCCGACAACGTGCTGCTGTTTCTCGACCATTGTCTCGCCCACTTGAGCAGCCCGTTCCAAACGGGGCTCGACGAAGAGGGCTATGTCGCAACCAAGTCGGGGCTACCAGGTGGGTTGGATCCGAGGGCTATGGGGAGTTATTGGCTGACGCATCGCGATCACATTCGGGGGCTTGGTCTCCAAGACAGAGGGCGATGCGTTTTTTTGCCTAGCTACACAGCCTTCTATCACGACGATCTCGATGGCGTTTTTGCAGTACTCGATGAACTGGCTGACGAGGCACCCCCAAGCCCGGCTATATCGTGAAGCCGGCGGCTGGTTGTCGGGCGCTACTCTATCCAGGCCATACTCAGCTTGGCCCCCCGACGGAGGTTGCGAGGCTGGCTTTTGTCCAACGCCGCGGGTTGGTCAATGGGTGCGTAGACGCGCCGATTGGATGGCAGCTTCAGCGAAGTAAATTCAGAACAACGAAGGTCAGTTCAGGGTCGGCAGTTCCAGTTGGAAGGGTGGAGAAGCCGCCGTCCACCGTCGCCTCACGCTCAAACGGCGGGTGACCAGCACATTGCTGCCTGACTGCGCCATCAAGCCACCGGCAGCTGAGGCCGAGGACAGGTCAGGCCGAGGACCGGAAGCGGGCCTGACGGGCCATTGGTCTCTTTCTCCGTATCGCGCGACTTCACGAACCGCGAGTACATTCGTACCAGCATTCTGCCGACATCAATAGCGGCGAGACGGGCAAGTTCTCGCTTGACCCGTCTATAGCTTCACGGTTTAGGCTGTGCATATGGACAACTTCCGCATCACTGCACTGGGCCGGCGCTTCGGTCTCTCACGCTCGACCCTGTTGTATTACCACCGCATCGGCTTGTTGCGTCCATCCGGACGCAGCGAGGCAGATTATCGCCTGTACTCAAACGCGGACTGCGACCGACTGGCACGCATTTGCGCTTTCCGTGAAGCCGGAATCAGCCTCGATGATATTGCCAAGCTGCTGGACAACGACACACCACAGGGGCCGATTTTGGAGCGCCGTCTGCGCGAAGTCGGGCAAGCCGTCACGGCGCTGAAGTCACAGCAGCGGGTGATTGCGGGAATGCTTAAAACGGCCGCTTCAGGACCGGATGCGGCCGGTCTGGACCGCACGCTCTGGCTGGAGTTGCAGCGCGCTTGCGGACTCGATGCGACGGCACTCAGGCGCTGGCACACCGAATTTGAATGCCGAGCACCGGCCGCACATCACGCATTTCTCCTGAGGCTTGGCCTCAGCGAGAAAGAAGCCACCGAGGTCAGAATGCTGACCCGAAACATTGAGAACAACACCATGTCAATGCACTACTTCTTTGAGCTCTTCGAAGGCCTTCCTCGCCAGGGACCAGGCTGTGAAGACGCTACCCTGCAGGCGCTGCGCCTGCTCAAACACCTGCCCGCCAACCCCGTGGTGCTGGACATCGGTTGCGGCAGCGGACTGCAGACCCTCACGTTGGCGCGCGAGCTGAAAACGAAGATTCTCGCCATCGATAACCACCCGCCCTTGTTGCGCCGCCTGGATCAAGCCGCAAGAGACGCCGGGCTCAGTGTGGAGACGCAGGAGATGTCGATGATCGACATGCCTTTCAACCCGGAGCACTTTGATCTGCTGTGGGCCGAAGGCTCGATCTTTATCATCGGTCTGACCCGCGGACTGCAGGATTTTCGCAAGTACCTCAAGCCAGGCGGCTACCTGGCCTTCACCGAGATGTGCTGGTTCGAGGCTGATCCGCCGGCTAAGATTCGTACATATCTCAACCGCGTGTATCCGGACATTCGGTCAATGGCCAGGATTTGCGAGCTCGCTGAAGAGCATGGCTACGCGCTCGTCGACAGTTTTAAGCTGCCGACCAGTGCGTGGTGGAACGATTACTACACGCCCATGCTCGCGCGAATTCAAGCGCTGAAGGAAAAGAATGCTGGCATCAGCGAGGCCGATGCCGTGTATGCCGCCTGCGAGGAAGAGGCCGATATGCACCGCCGCCATTGCGCAAGTTACGGCTACGGATTCTTCGTGATGCAGAAGCAATGAACGTAAGCCTCCGGTGCCAGAATCATCGCCTTGCGGGGCACCTCAGGCGTGTCCGCGACCGGCAGTGCTCAGCCGATTTTCCATTCGCTCCCATGCGTTCGCGGCGAAGCGCGGATGCGTGCCGCCACCATCGCCAGCGAGAGGCAAACGATTCTTCGCCGGTACCGACGCGTACTTGGTCTCATTGAATCAACTTCGATCTTCGAAGGTGCCAAGCGCATTTCCTGTAGCCACCGATCGGGAATGTGCATGCCCCCTGAGGGTCATCTGCTGCCCGCGTCAGCCGGCACGCGGGCTGCCCACGCTTCATCAGGTTGCCACCGGGCCACCCAATACGTGAACTCGCTGGCAGGCATCGGCCGCGCGATGCAATATCCCTGCGCAAGACTGCACCCCAGCGACAACAGCATCGTGCCTTGGGCGATCGTCTCGACCCCTTCGGCAAGCACCTGGCGGCGAAACGCCTTGGCGAGGCCGATGACGCCGCTCACGATCGACAGATCGTCGGGATCATTGACCATCTCACGCACGAAGCTCTTGTCGATTTTCAACAGGTCCGCCGGCAGCCGCTTGAGGTAAGTCAGCGACGAGTAACCCATGCCGAAGTCGTCCAGCGAGAAGGTCACACCGAGCGCACGGCAGGCGTGCATGCTTTCCGACACCTGGACCATGTCGTCGAGCGCGCAGTTTTCGAGGATTTCGATCTCCAGCCGCCCTGGGCAGAGATCCTTGTGCCCGCTCAGCACATGCGCGAGTCGCGCAGCGAAATTGCTCTGCTGCAAGTGAAGGGCGGCGATATTGACGCTGACCGGAAGGTCGAGCCCCGCTGCGCGCCAGTTGCGCAGCTGCACCAGTGCGGTCTGGATCACCCATTCACCCAGCTCGATGCTGAATGGGTGGTTTTCGATGACGTGCAGAAAGGCCGCGGGCAACAGGAGGCCGCGCGTCGGATGCTGCCAGCGGATCAGGGCTTCGGCGCCCACCACCTTACCGCTGCACATGTCCACTTTTGGTTGGTAGTGGAGCACGAACTGCTCCCGCTCGAAGCCGAGCCGGATATCCTCGATGTTCTCGTGCAGCGACCTGACGGCCGCCTCAAATTCCACATCGTAGATGTGATATCTGTTCTTGCCGGTCTGTTTCGCAAAGTACATGGACTGGTCGGCATGACGAATCAGGTGGTCAGCGTCGCAGCGATCGCTCGGGAAAATCGTCGCGCCGATGCTCGCAGAAACTTGCAGCGCGACGCCCGCAGCGATCACGGGGCTGGCTGCGGCTTGCAGCAGGCGTTCGAGTACCGGCTTGCAGTCTTCGGCACTCTCGAGGTCGACCAGGACGGCAACGAACTCGTCCCCCCCCATGCGTGCCAGCGTATCGCCTTCGCGCAGCGCCTCCTTCATGTGCTCGGTGACCGCCACCAGCAGGTCGTCGCCTACGTTGTGGCCATAGGTGTCGTTTACCAGCTTGAAACCGTCCAGATCGAGATATGCGACGGCCAGCGCCTTGTCACGCCGCTGGGTTTGCGCCATGGCGTGGTGCAGGCGGTCTGCCAGGAGCACCCGGTTGGGCAGGTTCGTCAGCGGATCGTAGTGGGCAACGTGCTCAAGTTGTTGTTGGTGCGCTTTTTGCGAGGAGATGTCGGAGAACAGTGCGACATAGTTCGTGACCTGCCCCGACGCGTCCCGTACAGCACTGATCGTCAGCGTCTCGGGGCACACGTCGCCGTCCTTGCGCCGACTCCAGCGCTCACCGCACCAGGTGCCGGATTCATGCAGCGCGCGCCAGATTGCGCCCTGCAACTCCTGCGCCTGTCGCTCGGTGTCGCGAAAAAAGGCGCTCTGGCCGATGGATTCGTCTCGCGTGAAACCGGTGATGTGGGTGAACGTGTCGTTGACCTCGATGATCGTGCCGCGTGCGTCGGCTATGAAGATGCCCTCGCGCACATGCGAGAAAACGCGGGCGGCGAGCTGCAACCGGGCCTCGTTCTCACGCAATGCGGCTTCGGCGTCACGGCGGGCGGTGATATCGAGCACTGCGGCGCGACACTCGTTGCCGTCGGCCGAAAGGGTCGCTTCCATCTGGATGATACGGCGGGGGGTGAATGCCAGGATCACTTCGCAGCTTTGCGGCGCACCCGATTCAAAGACTCGCTGCAATAGCGTGGTGAGCGCCTCACGTGAGTCGTCCTGCAAGAGTGCGGCAAAGCGAACGCCCGTCAAGCAGTCACGCTCGGTGTCGAGCAACCGAGCGCCGGCGAGATTGGCAAGCACGATGTCGCCCGTTCGGTTCAGCGTGAAGTAACCGACCGGTGCCGCGTCGTAGAGCTCGGTGCTACGTGCCAACGCGGCTTCGAGTTTCGCCTGCGCCGTGCTCAATGCTTCGTTCTGCAGTTCCAGCTCAACCTGATGCACCTGCAACTCGTGAACCAGCTTCCGCACCTCGACTTCCGAGCGCTCGGACACCGGCACGTGCATCTGCTGCTGCAGACCCTCTTCTGCGCGGCGGCGCAAGTCGCCGGCATCGGGCTTACCGGGGGTTGACCGATCAGTTGCCATGGTGAATTGGGGCCTCCCCTGCTTGTAAGATCGAGATTCGATCTTGGTCACGGCATCGGTGACATTCAGGATAAAGAACGATTTCGCTAGCCCAAGCGCGTACTGTGAACCGTATCGCAACCCTGTTCCGTCGCCTTCCACACGTTCGAATGGAAGCATCGTTGCTTTAAGGACTTGTACTTGTTCTAAGGGCGTGGCAGCGTGTTCGCCCTGACCCTGCCGATATCCGCTCATGGCGGAGGACAGCCATGATCCGGAAAGGTGCCAATGCAAAGGTGTCCGAGGCTGCAAGTACCCAGAGCGTTCGGGTGGTCGGGGTCGGATGTTCCGCGGGGGGCTTGAGGCCCCGGAAGGTTATCTCAGCGGGGTCCTCGGGGTCCTGAAAGACTGCGGGATGGCTCTTGCCGTCGTGCAGCATCGGGATCCAACCCACGCCAGCGGCCTGCCTGAACTGCTGCAACGCTGCACACCGCTGCGGGTGGTGGAAGTCCGCGACCGGATGCCGCTAGAGGCTGACGTCATCTGCGTCATTCCGCCAGACAAGGATCTGTCGTTACTGCGGGGGCGCCTGTATCTGCTGGCCCCAGTGGCGCCGCGCGGGCTTCGCATGGCGGTGGACTTCTTCTTCTGCAGTCTGGCGGCAGCCGACCAGCGTGAGCGTGCGATCGGGGTGGTGCTCTCGGGGATGGGGTCCGATGGGCTGCTTGGCCTGCGGGCGATCAAGGAAGTGTCGGGCCTGACGCGGGCTCAGGATCCTGACACCGCACTGGCGGCGAGCATGCCGAAAAGCGCCATTGATGCCCGCGTTGTCGATATCGTCGGCCTTTCGACCGAATTGCCCGCACGCATTGCGGGCTACGCGAAGCGCGCGCCGGGAATCATGTCGGACGTCACGGCGACGATTACCGGCGGTGAAAGCGCTCTCGAGAAAATTGTCATCCTGCTGCGGGATCGTTGCGGCAACGATTTATCACTCTACAAGCCGAGCACGCTCTACCGGCGTATCGAACGGCGGGTGGCGATGCACCACTTGAGCGGGATCTCCAGTTATGTGCCCTATCTGCGCGAAAATCCCCAGGAGCTCGACGTCCTGTTCAAGGAATTGCGCATCGGCGTGACCAACTTCTTTCGCGATCCGGCAGTGTGGGAAACGCTCAAGAGCAAAGTCATTCCCGAGCTCCTGGCAGCCTCCCCCGCCGGCAGGACATTCCGCGCCTGGGTGCCGGCTTGTTCCAGTGGCGAGGAGGCCTACACACTGGCCATGGTGTTCCGCGATGCGCTTGAAGCGGTCGGACCGAAAAGCCGTTTTCCGCTGCAGATCTATGCTGCCGATCTCGATGCCGACGCTATCGACAAGGCGCGCAAGGGTGTGGACCCGAAGAACATTGCGGCCGATATCACGCCCGCATGCCTCGATCGGCACTTCGTCGCCGAGGGCGACATCGTCCATATCAGCGGACGCACAGGAAAATATCTCGAACCCGCGGCGGGCAAGGTCAATGTGAATATCTACGCAATGGCCCGCGAGGCTCTGCACGTGACACGCGAAGAAAGCCAAACTGCGATCGAGGAACTGCGGTCTGCCAATGAAGAACTGCAGGCCAAGGTCAGCGACCTCACCTGCGAGCGCAATGACATGACGAACCTGCTCTCCAGCACGCAGATCGCCACGGTGCTCCTCGATGGCAGCAGGAAACTGCGCCGCTTCACGGCGCTGACCACCAAGCTCTTCAAGCTGATCCTCGGCGACATCGGCCGACCGTTGTCCGACCTGGTCAGCGATCTCGACTATCCGAAGCTGCTGGCCGATGCGCAGGAGGGCTTGCACACCCTGGTCCTTTCCGAGAAGCAGGTCAGCACCCACGACGGCCGCTGGTTCCGTGCGCGCATCATGCCTTACCGCACGCAGGATAATGTGATCGATGGTGTCGTCATGACCTTTGCCGATGCCACCGAGATCAAGAAGCTCGAAGCCGAACTCCGCACCATAGGGGCTTGAGACGGCGACTTGCAACGAAGTAACTGCCCTGGCCCGATTATTTGTTCAAGGCTAGGCCGCGAAGACCCCTCGCGGGCGCGCAGGATTCACATTGCGGTTGTGTGCGCTGGCAAACAGACGCGCTCGGCAGGCCTACTTGATAATTTATTAAGAGCAAGTACGTCGGGATCGCTCCGGGTCGCCATTTCCGGGCGCCCTGCAATGGCCCGACCGAGCGCTAACGACACATCAACCCACGGAAACGTGGGGGGTATTTTCTATACTGTTGTAATACTGCTTCTCAGGGTCATCAGCAGGCGCAAGGTGTTGCAGCCACAGCAGCGCTTCCGGAACGATCACGCGCGAACAACCGCGCTGCTTCAGTGCGATGAAATGAGGACGATGCAATGCCGGAAACTCCGATCCGCAACCCTCGGCAGAATCGCATTCTGGCGAGCCTGCCCGTGGCGGAATACGCCCGGCTGGCGGACGATCTGGAATTCGTCACTTTCAAGCCGGGTGAGCGGCTTTACGACGCCGGTGACATTCTGGAATTCGTTCATTTTCCGACGACATGCATCATCTCGCTGGTGCTTTCCACCGCGAACGGCGCGTCGGCCGAGTTGGGTATGAGTGGCAACGACGGCGTGACCGGCATCGCGCTGGTGCTGGGGGGCGAAACCACGACCTGTGCCTTGGCCGTGCAGTGCGCGGGCGGGGCGTATCGCCTGCCCGCCGAGGTGATGCGGTGGGAACTCGATCAGGCGGGAAGCCTGCGGCGCCTTTGCCTCGGCTACACCCAGGCACTGATGAGCCAGATGGCGCAAAGTGTCCTCTGCAATCGTCATCACACGGTAGAGCAGCAGTTGTGCCGCTGGCTCCTGTGCAGTCTTGACTTGCTGCCAGGCAATAAGCTCGATGTGACCCACGAGTCGATTGCCCGCATGCTGGGGGTGCGCCGCGAGGCGGTTACCGAGGCCGCCGGAAGAGTACAGGCGGCCGGATTGATTGAATATCACCGCGGACACATCACGGTAACGGATCGCCCTGGACTGGAGGCACGGTCATGCGAATGCTACGGTGTGGTCAAAGGCGAGCACGACCGTCTGTCTGCTTTGATGCCGGCACCGCTGGTCAGGCAGCGGGTGCGGCCGAACCCGGTCACGCTGCGCAAGCGTGCCGAGGCACGGCTGCGGCAGGCAACGTCGAGCGTGCCGAGCACGTCGTGGGATACCGAGCGTCTGGTGCACGAACTTAGGGTGCACCAGATCGAACTCGAACTGCATAACGAGGAGCTGCGCGAGGCTTACGATGAAGCGGACGCGCTCCAGCGGGAATGTGCCGATATTTACGATTTCGCGCCCCTCGGCTATTTCACGCTCGATGCGCATGGCGTCATTCTCAACCTCAATCTTGCTGGCGCAATCATGCTCGGCATCAAGCGCACACAGCATGCACGCCACCGTTTTGGCACCTTCGTCAAACCCGAATTCCTGCCCGCATTCAATCGATTTCTCGAAGAGGTGCTGGATGCGAAAAGCAAGAAAAAATGCGACGTCGTCCTATTGGCTAGCAGTCACCGCCCTGAGACAACCGTGCGGATCGAGGCAGTGGCGGATGAATCTGGCTGCGAATGCCGCATGGTAGTGAGTGACGTTACCGCCGAAAGGCAGCCCGTAAATATCTTGCAGACGCGAGAATAAGCGCCACTGACGCGGTTCAAGGTCCCGGCAAGAAGAACGCTTGAACGGCCATCAGCTTCCGGGGGCACTCGCGGGGTGTGGCATGGCCTTCTCAGTGAGCCGCCCTCGCCCCCGAGCTGGCACTGCGTGCCTGCTGGCCGGTTGAGAAGGTCCGCTAGCCATTCGCGCAGGATTGCAGTCACCCGTTAAAACTCCCCCATCGGCTGAACATTCCCACCCTCAGGGGTGTTTGCATGCTCGCGGAGCGCCATGCGCGCCACTGCACGCACGATGCTGGTCAAACAGGTTAACGGGGGGTGTTGTCGCACATAAGTGGCGTGCGGGTGCTCGCCAGAATATCCACGTGTGCTGACGTACAGACTCCGAATCTTGCGGTGAGCATCATTACTGAGCCAAGCATAGAAGCAACGGCACGACGCACGCGGCAAAGATCATCATGAGTCATCAGGAGAAAGCCATGAACAAGGATCAAGTGAAAGGTCGGCTGAAGGAAGTCGAAGGTACGGTGAAGGAAGTGACCGGCAAGGTCGTCGGCAACAAGAGCCTGGAAGAAAAGGGCAAGGTCGAAAAAGCCATCGGCGAGATCCAGACAGGATACGGCGATGTCAAGAATGACATCAAGAAAGACTGAAGCATCATTCATGACAAGGAGACATGCATGAACAACGAAACTCGCGATCCCGCTGGAATCAACCAGGCCGCAACGAGCGCGATGCGCACACCTGCCATGCTGAGTGCGGGCACCCTGATCGGAGACGACGTCTACAGCGGCAAGGACGAAGAACTTGGCGACATCAAGGAAATCATGCTGGATATGCGCAGCGGCAGAGTCGCCTATGCGGTGCTGTCCTTCGGCGGCTTCCTCGGCATTGGGGAAAAGCTGTTCGCCGTGCCGTGGAGTGCGTTGACGCTCGATGCTGAGAACAAACGCTTCGTGCTGAACGTCGAGAAGGATCGCCTCAAGGATGCGCCGGGGTTCGACAAGGACCATTGGCCCAATATGGCCGACCAGAAATGGGCGCAGGGAATTCACTCCTACTACGGCACGACGCCGTATTCGGATAACTTGCGCAATTAACGCCGCCAACCCGCCTGCTCCCCGCCGCGAGGACATCCTCGCGCAATGCGCCGGGGCGGGCGCCGGCTTGTCCGGCCGAATTCATCCGGTTCGGAAATTCATCCGGTTCGGACAAGGTGGTGCGCCTTGCGCGTGCACGAATGAATCGCCCGCGCGCATCGGCGTGGTGGTCGTTCGGCGTCGTGGAAGCCCACGGTCACTTTCGACCTCTCAGGCCCATGACAAGCGAGACGACAAAAAGGACGAGGAAAACGAAGAACAATATCTTGGCGATCTCGACGGCGCCAGCCGCGATGCCGGTAAAACCAAGCAGGGCTGCGACCAGTGCGATCACCAGGAATACTACGGCGTAGTGCAGCATTTGCGTTCCTTTCCGTTATTTTAAGCGCTGTCGGCAGACATCACGGATCCCGAGGTCGGAGCCGAACTGCGAACTACACGGGCTGCCCGATCGGGTTCAGGTCCGGACGGCGCCAGGCGCTAAATCTTGCCCAGCAGCAACAGGATGAGCAGGACCACCACGACGAGGCCAAGTCCACCACTGGGACCGTATCCCCAGCTGCGGCTGTGAGGCCAGCTTGGGATAGCGCCGATCAGCAATAGGACCAGAACGATCAGCAGGATTGTTCCGATTGACATTTCATTTCTCCAGGCAGTAAGTCGTTGCAGCGCCGCGTCTGAGCAGGCGCCCGGAGCGCGCCAATGCCACTTTTTTCGGCGTGCCGGTACCGCCGCTGCAACCGCTTTGCCCTTTCGGTACGGCAGTCCTTGATCAGGGTATGTGGCGACCATATTGGATGTCGATAGGCATCGCCACGCCCTTGACTGCAATGCTACTCACTGTATTGCAGCGGTCTGTACGACGGCGCACAGACTCGATGTGCAGCGAGGAACAGGATGCATTCAAGCGCCGGGGCGAGACTGCCGTTCCGGCCAGCCTTCTTCCGGCAGTGTGCCGGACGCATAAAGGGAGGAATCCCCTTTTTGAATCTCAGGAGAGTCGATCATGAAACAACTCGGCAAGTATCTTTCAGCATGCTTCCTGGCCATCACGCTGGTCACCGCGATGGGCTGCTCATCCACGCAAAAGCAGGAGGGAACCGGTGAGTACATTGACGACAGCGTGATCACCACGAAGGTCAAGGCTGCGATTTTCAATGAGCCTACGCTGACAGTCGCAGAGATCAACGTCGAGACCTTCAAGGGCGTCGTACAGCTAAGCGGTTTCGTGAACTCGCGGGCCGATATCGACAAGGCGGTCCAGGTCGCGCGCGGTGTGAGCGGTGTGAGATCTGTCAAGAATGACATGAGGGTCAAATGATAGGCGCGGTCACGCCGGCTGCAGTTCTCCGGCGTGACCGCGACGTCCTGCTGCATTCGTTCGGAAAATCGAAAAGAAACGACCGGCGCTTCAGCCCCCGTGGGACAGCCGCGTTGCGCCGCCCATATGGGCGCGTCGCGGGCGAGGCGAAAGGACGATGATCCCCGGCGAAATTCCGGCCACGAATCCGGTGAAAGCGGACCCGGGAAAGCATTCAGAGCGCAGCAGCGCGACGCCGCTCGCCGTCGTCGACATGGGCGTGAATGCACGGGGCGTGGCGTTGGCAATCCTCGCGACCGTCGCGGTGGTATATGCATTGGAGTGGGCGCAGAGCTTCATCATATCCCTGCTGCTCGGGATACTCTTTGCCTATACGCTGAACCCGCTTGTCGAGTGGTGCGAGCGCATAAGGATCCCGCGCGTGGCGGGGTCTGCCATTGTGATGGTGGGCGTTTCGTGCGCGCTCGTCCTGGGAACATACTCATTGCGCGGGCAGATGCAGCGGATCCTCGATCAGGTGCCCGAAGCGGCCAGCAAGCTATCGGCCGGCATCGCAAGTGTGCGTAAAGGCGAGCCGAGCACCATGCAAAAAGTGCAGACGGCTGCGAGCGAGATCGAGAAGGCGACGAGCGAGGCAACAGGCATGGCTTCGACGTCAAAGCGGACGGCTACGCGCGTCGTGGTCGATCCGCCGAGCTTCAAGGTCGGCGACTTCCTGCTGGTCGGTTCGCTGGGCGCCGCGGGGCTGATCGGACAGGCCGCCATGGTGCTCTTCCTGACCTTTTTTCTGCTGCTTTCCGGCGACACCTACAAGCGGAAGCTGGTGCGACTCACCGGCCCTTCGTTGTCGCGCCGAAAGATCACCGTGCATATCCTCGACGACATCAACGCCTCGATTCAGCGTTACATGTCGATGCTATTGGCAACCAACGTGCTGCTCGGAATGTTGACCTGGATCACACTGCGCTTGTTCGGTCTCGAGAACGCAGGCGCGTGGGCTGTCGCTGCCGGCCTGCTGCATGTCATACCGTACTTCGGCCCGGCTGTCACTGCCGTTGGAATTGGCATGGCGACCTTCATGCAATTCGATTCACTGTCGACGGCAGGTTTGGTGGCCGGGGCTTCTATTGCGATCGCCACGTTTGTCGGGACATTCGTCACCACCTGGATGACGGGCCGGATTGCAAAGATGAACACGGCAGCGGTCTTCGTCTCCCTGTTGTTCTGGGCATGGCTTTGGGGAGTGTGGGGTTTGCTGCTGAGCATTCCGATCACGGTCATCGCAAAAGTCGTGGCAGAGCACGTCACGCAACTTGAGCCCGTGGCGGAACTGCTTGGCGACTAGGCGGCTCTTCGCGCGATGCGATGGGCCACACCGTGATTTCATAATCTGAAAAGATCTCTGAATTGGACAACGGCGTGAAGCGCATTGGATACATGCATCGATTGGAGAGGCTGCTTCGCGGAATCGGATGGCCAGGGGGTTCATCCGACGAAGCGCCGTGGCTGCATCCGGTTGCGGGCGCTTTCGCACCGCTGACCGATCGAGCGCGATAGGCATGGCCAGACGCAGACGAAGTGCCTTCTTGAGCCGATCCCTCCAGAGGGCGCTAACCGCGATGACGCGGACGGCGATTCGTGCCGGTTCGAAGGCGATCACGCAGGCGCTGAAGGCAAAGCCTGCGCGCAAAACGGCTGCGGCCAAACGTTCCACTGCGAAACGCGTCTCAGCAAAGCCCGCCTCGCCGAAGCCTTCAGCGGCCGCTGCGGGCGACTGGAGCGCGGGTCTTGCCATCGGCATCGTCGGCGCAATGCGTTATTGGCTCTTCAAGCCGCCCGGCCTGCAGCGCGGCGAGCGTTTGCCGCTCGTGGTGATGCTGCACGGTTGCTGGCAGGGCGCGGAAGATCTGGCCGCCAGCAGCAAGATGAACCGGACCGCCGCGCGCGAACGCTTCTTCGTGCTCTATCCCGAGCAGGACCGAATCTCTAACGTTCACGGTTGCTGGCACTGGTATGACACGCGCTCCGGTCGGGCGCAGGCCGAGGCGGGCGCCATCGATGCCGTGATCGATCAGGTGTGCCTGTTGCAGGCGGTCGATCCTGAGCGCATCGCGCTGGCCGGGCTCTCGGCGGGCGCAGGAATGGCCGCGCTGCTGGCGGTGCGCCGCCCGCAGCGTTTTCGGGCGATCGCCATGCATTCGGGTATTGGCGCGGGCGTCGCGCACTCCTCGGCGACCGCTTTGCGGGCGATGCGCGGGCACCGGGTCGCGGGCGCGGCACTTGCGCCGATCGCTGCCGGATCAAGCCCTCCCGCGCTGCTGGTGATCCATGGTAGCGCCGACCCTATTGTGGCCCCCGGAAATGGCGCCGAAGCGGCGCACCAGTGGGCCGCCCGGGCGGGTGCGAAACCCGGCACCCCGCGCACTGTGCAGCGCGGGATGCGCTACGCCGCAACGATCACCGACTACCGGGCGCGTGGCCGGCTGGTCGCGACCCTGTGCGAAGTCAGCGGGCTGGGCCATGCGTGGAGCGGCGGCGCAGCGGGACAGGCCTACAGCGATCCGAAAGGCCCGGACGCGTCTCGCATGATCTGGGCCTTCATGGCCAGGCAATTCGCGCGGGGCGCGGACGTCGGCCACTGAGCGGTGGCGGCGAGTTCATGGCGGCATCTACCGCAAGCTGAAGTTGCCACCGCCAAGGAGTCCGATCAGTCCGATCACGATCAGATAAACCGCGACGATGTAGTTCAGCAGCCGCGGGACGACAAGAATGAGAACCCCGGCGATCAGCGATACCAGGGGAGCAAGAGCGAGATTGATGTTCATATGGACACTTTTTCCTTTCGGTAATCCTTTAACTGCGGGTCGACAGCGACGGCTCCCTGGCGCGCAAATTTCCTTCCCAGCTGCAACCGAACCGTCCGCAGTGGTAGCGGTGGACCGGCATGAAGACGCTCAGAAGCCGGTCTGTGAAGCGGTGCGGGACGCGGTAGACAGTGTCACCACAGCGCGGGCAAACGTGTTGCCTAGGCGGCGCGTGGCCAATTTCGTCCGGAAGG
This sequence comes from Parazoarcus communis, assembly GCF_003111645.1. Classification (NCBI taxonomy): domain Bacteria; kingdom Pseudomonadati; phylum Pseudomonadota; class Betaproteobacteria; order Rhodocyclales; family Zoogloeaceae; genus Parazoarcus; species Parazoarcus communis. Next base: position 2,693,487 of record NZ_CP022187.1, on the reverse strand, counting down.
TCGATGTCGTGGGTGGGGGACGGGTTCGCCGTCGTCGCGCCGCGATCGCGCCTTTGGCGCATCCACCGTCGGGCGTCAAACTCATGGTTCAGACTCGCGCGCGGGGACCGGAGGCACGCTGCCGCCTTCGTCCTCCCAGTCGGCCAGTGCTGTCTTCTGTCGATCTTGACGTGTGTTGCGAAGGCGGTTGGTCATGAACGCGGCAAAAACGGACATGGCTGCAGTGGTCCCGACAAGCACTGCCGGCAGGATGAAATGTTTGTAGCTCGTCATGAAGGGATCCCTTTCAAAGTTGTGTGCCGCCACGCAAGGCCGCCGTGGCTGCCAATCGTTGCCGGACCCTAATCCTTGCCGGTTTCCTCGAAACGCTTGATTTGCGCCTCCGCTTCGTCCCGCGTGACGCCGTAGGTTTCCTGAATCTTGCCCGCCAGTTGGTCGCGCTTGCCGGCGATTTCATCCAGGTGATCGTCAGTGAGCTTGCCTCACTGCGTCTTGATCTTGCCCTTGAACTGTTTCCAGTTGCCTTCAACGATATCCCAGTTCATATCCACTCCTTGTGCTTGGGAACCGACGGGCGGAGGTGCCGGGTCGGGCTTGCCGCAGGGCTGCGCCCGCCTTGCGTCCTTTGCACACCGGACGCAGCGAAAGGCTGCAGAAGTGCGGTGTGCTCGATGGCAGGGACGGTGTGCATCATTGCTCGCAATGCAGAAAGGAGGCTACGCGCACGAGCTGGCGCAGTCGGTACGGTGGCGCACCGAAGTCGGCGTTCGATGATCGTTGCGGTGCAGTTGGCATGCGATCAGCCCTGCGACAGCGTCCGGCAGCCCGGCCAGCCTATATGCCGGTAGCAAGGAGTTGCGCGCAACGTGTGCTGACCCTGGATCCCGTTGCCGCCCACTTATTCCGCTTCTGGCTGTGGCTAACCACCGCAATGGTTACGCGCGAGTGGATTGCGATCAATCGCAAGCAGCACGTCGCGACCGAGACAACCGAAGACCCGCACCGTTCACAAGCGCATGGAATCCGGAGATTGCTGCTCGAGGGCGCTGTACAGTATCGACTCGAAAGCCGAAATGCCGCCACCCTCGAGCGACATGCTCACGTCACACCTGACAACTGGATCGAGCGCACGCTTTACACCCCTCAAAGTGCACTTGGCATTGGCACGATGCTGGTCATCGATGTCGCGCTGATCGGATCAGCCGTCGAACATCTCGTCGGTCCGGACCTTGAAGCTTTTCAGGATGTTCGGGCCGAAGGTGTTGCTGATGGCGACATCGGCGGCGTCGCGTCCGCGAGCGATCAACACCCGTCCGATGCGCGGCGTATTGTTGCGGGCGTCGAAGGTGTACCAGTGGCCGTCGAGGTAGGCCTCGAACCACCCGGCGAAATCCATCAGTTCGTAGGGCGGAGGCATGCCGATGTCACCGAGGTAGCCGGTACAATAGCGCGCAGGGATATTCATGCAACGGCAGAATGCGATGGCCAGGTGGGCGTAGTCACGGCACACACCGGAGCGCTCGTGGAATACATCCCACGCCGACTTGCTCGCGCGCGCGTGCTGGTACCCGAATGTGATGTGTCGATTCACGAAGTCGCAGATCGCCTGCACGCGCGCCCATCCGTGTGGCGTCGTGTGGAACAGCTGCCAGGCGGTCTCCGACAGGCGATCAGTTTCGCAGTACCGGCTCCCCAGCAGGAACAGCAGGGTCTCGTCGGGCAGTTCATGAACCGGCGTCTGTCTGGCCTCGAGGACGACGATATCGGGCAGCCCCGAATCCCGAATGACCGCATCGGTCGATAGTCTGAGCGGGCCCTTGGGGGCAACGATGCGCGAACACCAGTTTCCGAAACTGTCGCGGTAGGCGGAGATCGGGACCGGCGGGTCGGCGATCAGATGGTCGGGGATGATCATGTCGGACATGCGCGAGTAATGCACGCTCAGGCTCAGGATCATGGGTGTCGGCTGCGCGCAGTCGTAGATCAGTTCGTACCCTATGCGGATCTTCATTTGGTTCTCCTGTAATCAGTGAGGATCGACGGCGCAGAACGATCTCTCCACGGCGGCTGGCAACGCATGCCTGCACGCTGGATTGCGAGCGCCGCACACAGGGATTTCACAATCACCTTGCGCAAGGCCGTCCATCGCCGGACCGCCTGGGCAGTGTGCTTCTGGTTAAGTTCTAGTGCGGCTCCCAGCTGGTCGCCGGGCGGCAGGCGGGAGGCGGCCGGCGATTGCGGAACCAGCTAGCCCGTTCGTCGTTTTTTTCCGCTCAACAGCTTCCGGTCTGATGCTCAAGGGGACGCCCAGTCGAGGTCGGGCAGCTGGCGGAATACGTCGCGCGTACCTTCACTCCATTGCGCGCCCAGCTCGGCAAAATAGACATCCCCGACGCCAAAGCGGCGACGCATGCCGGCTTCGAAACTGTCACGTTTGTAGCAAAGCAGGTCGATCGGCATACCGACCGACAGGTTGCTGCGCATGGTCGAATCAAACGAAACGAGGACGCATTTTGTCGCGTCGTTCAACTTGGTCGAGCGGGTAATGACCCGGTCGATGATCGGTTTGCCATACTTCGTTTCACCCGTCTGAAGGTATGGCGTCTCGGCGCTTGCCTCGATGAAGTTACCCTCTGCATAGATTCGGAACAAACGCGGCGGCTCCCCGGCGATCTGACCGCCGAGGATGAACGACGCGTTGAAGCCGATATCGCTGTCAGCCAGGTGCTGACCGTCGCGTCGATCGACGTCCCGCATGGCATCCGACACCTGAATGGCCGCATCGAACATCGATTCGGCAGTCCACATGCTGGGCGAATCTTCCCTGGCGCCGCGCTGCCGCAACAGGCTGATGACGGCCTGCGTGCCGGCCAGATTCCCCGAACTCAGCAGAACGATAACCCTGTCGCCGGCGCGCTCGAAGAGCGTCATCTTGCAGAAACTGGCAAAGTTATCGACGCCGGCATGGGTCCGCGAGTCCGACGCGAAGATCAGTCCGCTGTCCAGCATCACGCCAACGCAGTAGGTCATGTCAATACTTCTTGTCGGCCGTTGCCGCGTCCTGAATGCTCTCGCCGGCCTTTTCGATCTTCTCGCCGACGGTCGCTGCGGCCTTGTCGACTTCCTCGCCCGCTTTTTCCATCTTCTCCCCGGCAATCGCGGCAGCCTGATCGACTTCCTTGCCGGCCTTTTCCATCGGCCCCTCCTGTTTCTGACAACCGGACAGTGCAACAAGCAACGCACTCATGGCCAGCGCTGCGCTGAGGGATCTCGCCTTTTTCATCATGCATACCTCCAAAGGGCTCGGTGCCCCGATGTGCGGAGCGGGATTGGCCTCGCTTCCAGCAGGGGGTGGTTGAGCAATGGCCGCGACGCCCGCCGTCGGACGGGCGCAGCGCGAGCCAAATGTCACTTGCCCACTTCGTGACCGATGACGCCGCCTACCGCCGCACCACCGACCGTACCGATCGCGCTGCCGCCGGTAAGAACGGAGCCGCCGATGGCGCCGACCCCGGCTCCGATCGCCGTGCTCTTGTCCTGCCCGGACATGCCGGCACATCCGCCCAATCCAAGCAACATGGCCGCGGCGAACACACCGAGTGCGTATTTCCGAATTGCTTTCTGATTCGTTCTCATCGAGTCACCTCGTTCTCAGACATTGAGTTTCCGATGCTTCGCGCATGGCTCATCGCCACATTTAACTTACAACTTGCCGAACTGAGCCTTGGCCGTCTCCATGCACTCGTCCTTGGCGCCGCCTGCGAATGCGTCGCACCTTTCCTTCGCCACCGTGTATTCGGCGTCACGCTTGTCAGCAGCTGCGTCCTTGCGAGCTTCAGCAGACTCGCCGCTGGCCTTGGTGCGCGCTTCCGACGTTTTCTCGTTGGCCGTTGCGTTCGCTTCGCCGGTCTTCATCTGCGCCTTGGCGTCGGCCTTGGCTGTGACTTGCGCAGCCTCTGCTTCCTTCACGCAGACATCCTTCGTGTTGCCTGCCATGTCGTCGCAGCGTTCCTTCGCCACCGCGTAGGTGGCCTCTGCCTTGGCGACACTCACCTCGTAGCGGGTTTCCCGACTCGGCTTGTAGCGGGCTTCGAGTTCCGCGTTGGCGACCCTCTCTTTACCCTTGGCCTCCTCCACGCAGATATCGTTCTTATTGCCGGACAGGGACTCGCAGCCAGCCTTGTCGGCCTTGTAGTCGGTTGTGATCTTGTCCTTGCCGGTTTGGTAAGCGGTTTTCGAAATGCCTTCGGCCATTGAACCGGCGCTGAAAGCCAGGCCAAGCGCAATTGCAATTACGTTGATGCTGAGTTTGTTCATTGTTGTTCCTTGGGGTGGTGAGCGTGGCGTGATGCATCGGCATGCGATGCCGTGTACGCTCTTCTCTTCGCCGGGACCGCGCTCCTTGCATACCTTGCGCATTGCCGCGGTGCAGACCTCGCTTGGGCCTGCTGGCTCGGATGATTCGAGATTACGCTGGCGGCCAGCCAGCATCTGTCTGCTGTCGCACACAGGTAGCGGAGGCTTGCGCGCCGCAAAGCAAGGCGACCCAACTGAGCTGCACTTGCAGCAGGTTCGTATAGTCGTCATGACTGAATCGAGGCTGAGACAGTCTGACGGGCGTGCATGACTGGGTATTGCATTGGCCCTTCGGCCTGGATGCTATCCAGATTGCCTAGTAACGCACTACATGGCTTGCAGCGCGGGGCTGCATAAAAGAACCTGCCGCCACCTCATTCAGTTGCACAGCGGCTCAACGAAACCGCCTCATACTCCAGCGTAGTTCTGCAGCCCGGTGCCATCGTAATCGGGAACCAGAACGGCCTCCTGATCGTTGAACTGAATCAATGGGATGGACGCCCCCACCCGAGTAGGAATTGATGTGCCAGCGTGGAAGTGCTGATCAAGAGTATTGAACAGCAGGCGGTGCTGTCGCTGCACCGGGTTCGCCGGGGCTTCGTCGTGGCGCGCACGCCGCAGGCGAACCAAATCCGAGGACTGCCTGGCGAATTCGGTCTGGTGCTGCCAAAGGGAATCTGCACCTTGAGGACTCGGTTGTGGGGGCGCGTCGAGAATGCAGACGATGAGCTGCCGGAGATGTTCCTGCGCCTGATTCGGCGCCTCTATGAACACCTGATGGCACTGGACCGGCAAGTGGGCGAACTTGAAGCGCAGATCAAGCAATGGCACCGAGGTTGCTAACTGAGCCAGCGCCTGGAGAAGATTCCGGGCGTCGGCCCGCTAACCGCCACAGCGTTGGCAGCATCGATCGCCGACGCGCAGAGTTTCAAAGATGGCCGTCAACTGGCCGCATGGCTGGGCCTCGTCCCGCGACAGCACTCCAGCGGAGGAAAACCGACGCTGCTGGGCATCAATCAGGTGCGCAGACCGCAACCGGGTCTGATTCAACTATGGCGTCCGGCTGCGGGCATCCTGGTGTGCCGGGCTGTCGGGCACGGGCACACGGTTGATCCGATGGGCCGCATCAGGCCTCGCCAGCGCGTGCCGACGGCGTCTGGCAGCCCACGATTGCGGGTGCTTCATGAATGAGTTCGTCGTTCTTGAGCGCCGCCACCATGAACAGGGCGAAGTCCACGCGGCGAGTGAGATTGCTTTCGAGGATGGCGTCGCCAACGTGCCGGCTCCAGACCGGCAGGCCCTGGCTGTCCCCTTCCTCAAGGTCGCTTGCGCGGACGACGGTCCACTTCGTCGTGCTGGCGAAGATCCGTCGGCACGCTTCAACCTGGTCGTCCAGCTCCGCCAGCCGGAAGAGACGGGCGATGGGGCCGGCAATGGCCACCAGCGCTTTCAGTTTCCACGAGTAGCGGTCCTTGCCGTCGCGGCTGATATGCCAGCCGCAGGAGAACACGAGCCGTGCATCCGGGGGGGAACAGTCCATCACCGCCTGGGCGGTGCCCGATGAATACTGCTGGACGCCCCAGGGCACCAGTACGGTGAGCACGCCATCACAGCCCGCGACCGCTTTCCTGATGACTTCGCGGTCGTTTGTGGCACCCGGGATGATGGTGATACGACCCTTGAAGCGGTCGAGCTTGCCGACGCTGCGCTCACGGCAGACGCCGACGACCTCATGGCCGCGGTCGAGTGCATGCTGGACCATGTACTGGCCGAGTTTTCCGGATGCGCCTACAACGCAGACCTTCATGATGTTCCCTCCCTGTTCGCCACGGCCCTCGGGCAGATCGGCCGGGCGGGCTGTCCGGCGGGGTCATGTCGCGCCCTTGCGGGCGCGTGTGCAGCGCCTCAGCGCAGCGGAATGGCAATCGGCCGCAGTGGTGCGGCGTCCGAGCCCCGAAGCTTGAGTGAGCCGCCGATGAAGGCGAACTCGTAAACGCGATCGCGCGCCAGATCCTCCAGGTAGGCCAATTCTATGATCGGCGTGCCGGTCTGGGCCAGCAGATAGGTGTGGAGTGGCACGTAATTGCCCTCGATTTCCGAGGGGAAGCTCTCGAAGCTCAGGTTGTCGGCACCGACCACCATGGCACCGCTTTCTTCCACCAGGAAGCGTGCAGCCTCCATTCCCATTCCCGGAGGATTCGCCATGTAGGCCTCGGCATCGTCGTAATGACGCATCCGGCCGGTGCGGATCAGTACGACGTCGCCGGGTTCGAGTCTGGTTTGCTGATGGGCAAGCGCAGCGCGCAGGTCTTCACGCGTGACGCGATAGCCGTCCGGCAGCATGTCCACGTTCCTGGACGCCGCCACGTCGATCAGGACGCCACGAGCGATGATGGGCGGGATCTTCTCTGCGCCCGCCACCGTCCATCCGCGGTCGCCGAGGTGCGTTCTCGCGTCGAAACCATTCCAGATCCGGCCGTCGAGGCCGAAATGACCAAGGGCGTCGATGTGGGTGCCCATGTGCGTGTACATCGAGATGGCCGCGCCGGTGTAGCTCACGTGTTCGTTCATGGCCTGGCCCAGACCGAGCGGGTCGGCGACAACGTTGCCGTGGGGCGTGTGAGTCATCCAGATGCGGTAGTGCGGGTCACCGGCGGCCTGCCAGCTGGGCATGCCGATGTGGTACTCGACCGACAGGTCGTAGCTCTTGCCGCCTGCCAGTCGCGCCAGCACTGCGGCCTGCGAGTCTGCGGTCATCAGGTTGAGGCGGCCGATTTCGTCCTGCGGGCCCCACGGGCTGATGCCCACCTCCTGTGCCGCGTGCGTTGCGGGTGAGCCCGTTGCAAGCGCGAGTCCGAGCAGCATCACACTCAGGGTGGTTTTCATTTGCGTGTTCATTGAAGATCTCCGTTGTGTTGAAGGTATTTCAACGATAGAGATCCTCACGGAATTGATAATCAGGGCTGATGGAATAAGATTGTTCTCAACGCTTTAGTAATGGGGGCGCAATGGACGCACTCAGTGATGTGGCCGTGTTTGTTCAGGTCGTCAGTCGCGGCAGTTTCACTGCTGCCGCCGAGACGCTGGGGCTGTCGAAATCGGTGGTAAGCAAGTATGTGACGCGGCTCGAGGACAGGCTCGGCGCGCGCCTGCTGAACCGCACGACGCGGCGGCTGAGTCTGACCGAGGTGGGGCGGGCGTTCTTCGAGCGCAGCCAGCGGGGTTTGCTGGAGATCGAGGAGGCCGAGGCAGAAGTGTCGCGCTTGCAGGGTGAGCCGCGTGGTGAGTTGCGCCTGAGCAGCCCGATGTCCTTCGGCATCCTGCACCTTGCGCCCCTGCTGCCGGCGCTCCTGGCGCGCTACCCTGAGCTGACCGTGGACATGGTGCTGGACGACCGCAAGGTCGACCTCGTGGATGAGGGTTTCGATCTGGCGATCCGGATCGGCGAGTTGCCCGATTCATCGCTGGTGGCGCGCAGGCTGGGCCCGTGCCGGCATGTGGTGTGCGGGTCGCCGGCGTATTTCGCGCGCAATGGCATTCCGCAGTCGCCTGAGGATCTGTCACAGCATGCGGTCATCACCTACCGTTACGCGAATGCGCCGGACGAGTGGCACTTTCTTGCCGCGGATGGCGGCCACCGTCAGGTGACCGTCACCAGCCGCATCAAGATGAACAGCAGCCTCGCCTTGCGTGAGGCCTTGCTCAATGGTGCCGGCGTGACCCTGACGCCCACCTTCGTGGTCGGCGCCGATATCCGGGCAGGGCGGCTCAGGGCGGTGCTGCAGGGCTACCGGGCGATGGAAGTGTCGATCTATGCCGTCTATCCGCAGCGCAAGCACCTGTCGCCAAAGATCCGCGCCTTTGTCGATTTCCTGGCCGAGCACATCAAGGACCCGCCCTGCTGGGATGCAGACTGATCAGTTGCGTCGGGCGTTGCCCGCGCTGCGCGCGCCAAGTTGCGCAACGATGGTGACGCCGATGCCCAGGGCGATGACGCCCGCACCGGCCCAGGTCGCCGGCGCGTAGCGTTCGCCGAGGAAGACCGTGGCCACGACAAGCCCCACCGCCGCGGCAACGTAGCCGATCTGACTCAGCAGGACCGGCCCGCCGAGTTGCTGCAGCCGGTAAGACACCGGAAAGGTGATGCCTGCGACCAGGACCTGCATCAGTGCAGCGCCGCCTGCGGGAAGGAGTTCGGCAATGGGCAGGGTCCCGTGTGTGAGCCACAGCAGCAACAGGAGAACGCCGCTGGAAAACGTCTGGCCCCAGAAGGCGAGGGTATTGGGCGACTCTCCGTGCGGCCAGTGCAGTGTTCGATAGACGTTGCCCGCTGCCAGTGCCACCGGGATCAGCAGGGGCGCAAGCAACCAGCCGAGTGCGGGCGCGTCTGCCGCCGCACCGCGGGTCAGGCTGACGATGGCGGCGCCTGCCAGCCCCAGTGCAATCCCGAGCAGCCCGGTGCGGCCCGGCGTTTCGAGCCGGCACAGGCCTGCGAGCAACACCGTGCACACCGGCGAGAGCGCGAACATGAGCCCGGTGTAGCCCGCACCCGCGTGCGGAATCGCGGAGAACAGCAACAGGTTGGGCACGATGAACGAGATCAGCGCCGAGCATGCCGTATAGCGCATCACCCGCAGCGAGGGCCATGCCAGTTCGCCGCGCGCGATCAGCACCGGCAACAGGGTCAGGCTGGCGCCAGTGGAGATCAGCAGCGCCCAGAGCATGGGCGAGACGCCCGCCGCAGCGCCGATCTTGCCAAGCGGGAAGTTCAGGCCGATCAGGGTGCCGGTCAGGAGCAGCAGCACCGACGGTTCATGAAGCAGGGCGGCGACGGTGGCAGGCGTCCCCTGTCTGATGGATGTGTTCATGATGGAAGACTCCAGCGAAGCGGGGCAGGGTGGGGGCGTCCCTCAGTCGAGCGCAGGGTCGGGAAATCGTCCGGCAAACGCGATCTGGTCGAGCGCCAGTCGCGTGCTGGGCACTTCGCGCTCGCGCAAACCGTCGGGCAAGCTCGCAGGCGACGCCTGGCGGCCGACTGCGATGGCGATCTCGATCTGAAAGTTGTCCGGGACCGCGAGCTTCGTGCGCACTTCGTCGTGCACAATTCCTGCCATCGCATGGGCCTGGTAGCCCAGCATCGTGGCCTGCAGGGCCAGTTGTGCCCACGCTGCGCCGGCGTCGAACGCGTGCGTGCTTGAGGGCGTGGCGGGCCCGGACTCGCGCGCGGGCATGAAGCGGTCCGACAGCAGGAAGATCAGCGCGGATGCATTGCGTGCCCAGCGCGCGTTGAAGGGGTCGAGCAGGCCGACAAAGTCGTCCCAGTGTGCGTCCTGGCGCATCGCATGCACGAAGCGCCAGGGCTGGATGTTGTATGCCGACGGCGCCCAGCGCGCCGCCTCGAGCATTGTCATCAGCTCAGCGCGGGGCATGGCTGACGCCGTGAAGGCACGCGGCGACCAGCGCTCGACGAAGACCGGATCGACCGGGTGGGTGGGTGTCCGATGCAGCTGTGCTGCGTTGTTGGGGAGTGGTGCGTTCATGATGTCCTCCTGTCCTTGTCAGTACCTTGCGAAGGCACGGCGGAACGGGTGCTCCGTCGTACTGGAGGCAAGCGTACCGATTACGGCGCGACGGATAATCCGGGGCTATGGAAAGACACTGTTCATGAACGTCGACTAATCGAGGGATGCCGTGCCTCGATATGAGCAATGATCCTGATTGGACCTGCAGCTGATGTGCTTGTCCCCCCCTGAGAATCACTGCCCTGGGAAGTCGAACTTTCCACTTGCAGCCGGAGGGCGCTCAATGTGAAGGCCCCCCGTTTTTAGGACAGTCAGATCACTGCTATTCCCAAGCAGGCAGGGTCTCCCCGGTACCGAGGCTGTGTCGCGAGCGCGGCATCAGATCAGCCACGTTCCATCAGTGGCACGGCAGGTTCGCCGCCATCACTCTTACATCTGCGGTTTTAGGATGCAGATGAGGTTTTGAGACGCGGCGTCTCAATTGACTGCGCGCGCCGCAGCCAGTGATACTTCGGTGGGCGCCGCTGACGCGCTCACCCTAACGAGGCCCGAACCAATGACCACGCCGGCCGATCCGAAACAAGCGCCTTCCACGATGGCTCCGCTGCGCGACCCGGTGTTCCGGATGCTGTGGATGGCCTGGCTGGCGGCCAACGTCACCATGTGGATGAATGACGTCGCGTCGGCATGGGTGATGACGACGCTGACCGACAGCGTGTTCATGGTGGCGATGGTGCAGGCGGCCTCGACCCTGCCGGTGTTCGTGCTTGGGCTGCCGAGCGGCGCCTTGGCCGACATCGTCGACCGGCGGCGTTACTTTGCGGTCACCCAGCTATGGGTCGCGGCGACGGCGCTGGTGCTCAGCGCGCTGGCATTTGCCGACGGCCTCAGCGCGCCCCTGCTGCTGGCGCTCACCTTCGCCAACGGTATCGGGATGGCCATGCGCTGGCCGGTGTTCGCGGCGATCGTGCCCGAGGTCGTGCCGCGGCATGACCTGTCGGCCGCGCTGGCGCTGAACGGCATTGCCATGAACATGTCGCGCATCGTCGGGCCGGTGGTAGCTGGCATGCTGCTCGCCAGCGTCGGCAGTCAGTACGTGTTCCTGCTCAATGCCTTGCTGTCGATCATCGCCTTCGTGATCATCCTGCGCTGGCGTTCGGAGCCGAAAGTGAGCGCCTTGCCCGGCGAGCGCTTCTTTGGCGCGATGCGGGTGGGGCTGCAGCATGTCGTACAGTCGCCGCGAATGCGCGTGGTACTGCTGAGAATCTTCGGCTTCTTCCTGCAATCGAGCGCACTGCTTGCACTGCTGCCACTGATTGCGCGCAAGCTCGAGGGCGGCGCGACGACCTTCACCGCATTGCTGGCTGCGATGGGGGCGGGCGCGATTCTCACCGCGCTGTTCCTGCCCCGCCTGCGTCGCGGCATCAGTCGGGACGAATTCGTGGCATGGGGCACCGGCGTACATGCGGTCGCGGCGCTGCTGGTGGTGCTCGCGCCCAATATCTGGCTTGCGATGCCGGCAAGTGCCCTGGCCGGCATGGCCTGGATTGCGACGGCGAACTCGCTCACCCTGGCCGCCCAGCTCGCCTTGCCCAACTGGGTGCGCGCGCGCGGCATGTCGATCTACCAGATGGCGCTGATGGGCGGCAGTGCGGTGGGTGCTGCGCTGTGGGGTTATGTGGCGAGCCTGACCACCGTGAGCGTGAGTATCGCGATCGCAGCCGCGCTCGGGCCGCTGCTCCTGGCGCTGACGCGGCACTTGAGCGTAGGTGGCGGGCCGGATGCCGACCATACGCCGGTACCGCCTGCAGGACGGGCGCCGGAGCCGATCATCGAGATCGCGCCCAACGAGGGGCCGGTCATGGTCACGATCGAATACCTGATCGACCCGTCCGCCGCTGCCGCCTTCAATGCGGTGATGCAGAAGACGCGTCGCGCACGCTTGCGCCAGGGCGCGCTGTCATGGGGCCTGTTCAGGGATACGACCTTGCCCGGGCGCTATATCGAATACTTCCTCGACGAGAACTGGATCGAGCATCAGCGCAGGCTTGAGCGATTTACTGCTGCCGATGCGGGTCTCCGCGAGCAGCGTCTGTCCTTTCACTTGGGGCCGGACGAGCCTCGCGTTCAGCGCTACGTGGGAGAGCCGATGGCGACGCAGCATGTCGCGCCATCCGTGCCGCCCGCGCCAATCTGAGTCGGGTGCGGCCACATTCGGCAAACGAAATGGGCGGATGGTGCCCGGCGACGAATGACGAAAGGCCCGGGAGGGGGTTCCCGGGCCTCGTGTCCCGCTGCCGGGCGCGGCTCAGACCAGTGTCAGGGTGACCTTGATGTTGCCCCGGGTGGCGTTGGAGTAGGGGCAGACGATGTGGGCACGGTCAACGATGTCCTTGAGCGTTTCCTTGTCCATGCCAGCGGCGGTGATGCGCAGTTCCACCTCGATGCCGATGCCGATCGTCCAGCCGTCGCGGTTGTCGTCGTTGAAAAGGCCGCCCTGGCAGTCGTTCCACACCGTGTAGGTGCTGGCCTCCAGCCCGATTGTGGGCAGGTGGCCGCTTCTGGCTTCGTCGATCTTGAAGGATGCGGCCTGCACGGCCAGTTCAAGGCGCTGTTTGTCCGGGTTGAACTGCATGGCATCGGCGATCAGGTCCTCCAGCCGGGCATCGAAGGGCGGTAGCGGTGCCTCCGCAGCGAGGGTGAGCGGGGCGTTCAGCGGGAGTCCCATCGCATTTGCCGGGGCCTCCTTGCTCAGGCGGCTGGCGTAGCGGGCCTCGTGCAGCATGGAGCGGGTCACCGCGGTGGTCGTCTTGGTGCGCAGATAGTCGGTGCGCTTCACGCGCAGGGAGGCATTCGGGTACAGCCGGGCGGTGAGATCCTCAAGTGCCTCAAATCGTGCGAGCGTGTCGCTGGCGAGCGCTTTCATGTGCGGGGTGAAGTGAACGCCGTTGTAATACTTGCGCACGTCGCGCACGACCTCCAGCTCGGTTCTGCGCTTCTCCTCGCGGGCAATCCTTTATGCACATGCATGACACATGGCAGGGTCAAGTCCGAAGCATGCTGAACGGGCTGATTGTGCGCTGGACCACGCCGGCGAGCTATGTCTGAAAGCATATTTCTGAGAATGTGGCGAATGCCGCGCGAAGCCGCGCACTTCGTCTGCTGGCCGGTGCTCTGCGGCGGTTGCAGACCCGCGCCTGGCGGTCAATTCGTGTGCGGCATGCTGCGGACGGTGTCGCGGCGCTGGCGCTGGCGACGCGCGACCCATGCGAGCAGCAGCAGCGCTGGCACGAACATCCACTCCCGTGCGAAGCGGTCTCCCGGCACCTCCACCGCAATGATGCGAAAGCCGGCTTCGATGCCAAGCTTGTCCGCCTGACTGCCGAAGTCGACGCCACGGACGGTGAAGCCCTCATCGACGAGTGTGGCGTCGATGCCACTGTTGGCGAGGCGGCTGATGGCCGTGGCGGCAGGGGCGCCCAGCGGCAGCAGAATGCCGCGTTCGACCTGTTCGCCTTCGAGCGTCGTGCCGCTCAGCAGCACGCGCATCTGGGTGCGGTCCGGCGCGTCGAGGATGGCCGCTTCGGCCGCCGTTCCGTTGAGCTGATGATAGGGCGTGTTCAGCGGGTCCATGAACAGCCCGGGGTGAAAAAGCATGAAGACTGAAGCCAGCATCAGCAGGCGCTCGGTGGTCGTGCTGCGGATCAGCAGCCAGCCCTGATTGACCGAGATGAAGGCAAAGCCGGCCAGGGTTGCGCTGGCGAGGGTGATCAGGGTGTGGCCGATCCCGTCGACCCCGATCAGCAGCAGCTTGGGGTTGAGCACGAACATGAAGGGCAGCAGCGCCATGCGCATCGAGTAGCGGAAGGCGATGATGCCGGTACGCATGGGGTTTGCCAGCGCAATGCTGGCAGCGGCATAGGAGGCCAGCCCCACCGGTGGCGTGATGTCGGCCATCAGCCCGAAGTAGAAGACGAACAGGTGGGCGGCGATGAGGGGAACGAAGAGCCCGTTCTGGGCGCCGATGTTGACGATGACCGGTGCCATCAGCGAGGACACCACGATGTAGTTCGCCGTCGTCGGCAGCCCCATGCCGAGCACCAGACAGATCATTGCCACGAGGGCGAGCATGACGATGATGTTGCCCCCCGACAGCGCAGTGACGAGTTCGGTCATGACCAGTCCGATGCCGGTGAGGGTCACGGTGCCGACGATGATGCCGGCCGTCGCCGTTGCGATCGCCACCGTAATCATGTTGCGGGCACCGGCGGCCAGACCATCGACGAGATCCTGCATGCCTTCCCAGGCGGCATCGGTGACCTTGCGGTCACCGCGGAACCAGGCCATCAGCGGACGTTGCGTCAGCACGATGAACGCCAGGAAAAGCGTCGCCCAGAAGGCGGCGCGGGTGGGTGAAAGCTGCTCGATGACCAGATTCCAGACCAGTGCGCCGACGGGCAGCAGGAAGTGCATGCCTGAACGCAGGGTCGGGGCGAACTCGGGCAGACTGGTGATCGGCGCGTCGGCTGGCAGCGTTTCGCCTGCGTGTGGCAGGCTCATGCGCAGCAGCACCACGTAGGCCACCAGCAGCAGGCCAGCCATGACCATGAACGACAGATTCGGCAGCACGGCGTGGACGACGGTGCCGATGACGGATACGACGGCCAGCACCAGCGCGATGCCGAGGAAGCCGAGCGCGAAGTTCTTCAGCGAGCGTTGCCAGTGCGGCGAGTGGCGGCGCGGCAGGCCGCGCAGATCCGCCTTCACCGCTTCGAGATGCACGATGTAGAGCAGGCCGAGGTAGGACACCATGGCCGAGATCAGTGCATGCTTGAGCACCTGCACATAGGGCACGCCGACATATTCGACCATCAGGAAGGCCGCTGCGCCCATGACCGGTGGCATGACCTGACCATTGACCGAGGCTGCCACCTCGATCGCGGCGGCCTTTTCCGCTGGATAGCCGACGCGCTTGATCAGCGGGATGGTGAGCGGGCCGGTCGTGACCACGTTGGTGATCGACGAGCCTGAAATCAGGCCGGTCGCTGCCGAAGCGACGACCGCTGCCTTGGCCGGGCCGCCGCGCATGTGTCCGAGCAGCGCCACCGCGCTGCGGATGAAGTAGCTGCCTGCCCCTGCGGTTTCGAGCAGGGCGCCGAAGAGCACGAACAGAAAGATGAGCCCGGCCGACACCCCGAGCGCGACGCCGAACACCCCTTCGGTGGTCAGCCACATGTGGCTCATGGTTCTGCCGAAGGATGCGCCCTTGTGCGCAATCAGGTCGGGCATCCACTGGCCGAGGAAGATGTAGCCGAGCAGGGCCAGGGCCATCATCACCATCGGCAGGCCGAGCACCCGCCGCGCGGCCTCGAGCAACAGGCCCAGGCCGACGGCAGCGGCCGCCACTTCGAAATCCGTGGGATCGCCCGTGTGCGCGCTGACCGAGGCATAGAACAGCGCGAGGTAGCCCGCGCCCAGCGCTGCGAGCACGGCAAGGACGACGTCGTGCACCGGCACCGTGCCGGCATCCGCACTGCGCCGTGCCGGGTAGGCGAGAAAGGCGAGCAGCACCGCAAAGGCAAGGTGCAGCGAGCGGATACGGGTCTCGTTGAACACCAGTACGCCGAGCAGTTCCGGCAGCGGAGAGGCGACCCAGAGCTGAAACGCTGACCATGTCAGCCCGGCTGCGACCAGCAGCGTAGCGACCGGCCCTTGCGGATGGCGCAGCCCCATCGCCATGTTGGCGGTGTTCAGGCTGCGCTTGCGCGCGACATCGGGACCGGAATCCGTCTTGCTGGCATCGCTCATGCGCACTCCCCCAGGTTCGGTGTGGCGATGGCCGGGTGACAGTGGCCCCGTCTGCGTCAGGCAGCCCGGTGCCGGCTCGGGTTTCAGTATCTTGTCGCAGCCATTGCCTGGTCAAGGCCGTGTTCAGTCCAGCAGTGACATCCCCCCGAGTGCAAGCACCAGCACCGCGTGCGGAAAGGCCACGGTGGGGCGCAGCGCATTGCGCGCATATTCGGCGATGAGCCCGGCCGTGCTGCCACGCGCCGCCTCCCATTCGCTGTGCAGCTGGCAGGCGGCCGTTGTGTCGGCTCCCTCGCGCACGAGCGCTTCGATGCGCAGGATACGCACCGACAGGCGCGCCTGAAACGTCCGCAGGATCGCTTCCTGAGCCCATAGCACGGCGACCAGGAAGGCCATCCAGTGTGCTGCGCTGCCGCTGATCAGGGCGATGGCCGACAGCGTCACTGACAGCAGCTTGAGCCACATCAGGCCGCGCTCATAGCGTTCATGGTTGTCCTGCAGGGTGGACCATTCGAGGCTGAGGGCGGGGTCGGCGTCGGGCAGCATGATGAGCGAGGGCGCAGGCCGGAGCCTGTGTTTGCATGAGGATGGCCGCAGGATACCCGATCAGGCCCGCTGCCCGGGCGTTCGTCCCGGCCCGAGTGTGCTTCCCGGTGTTTGCTGGAAAAGAAGGTCTGAACATGCCTTGCGCCGGACCCCCTGCCGGTGCAGGGCGGCTGTCAGGCCGTGGTGGCTCAGCGCCGGGCGTCACCTGCCGGAGTGCGCGTGTGGTGGTGCGGATTGCGTTCGAGCCATTGCCGCACCTGCTCCGCCACCCACTCGCCGTCGTCCAGCGGCAGATCATGTCCGGCGCTGGGGTGGAGCCTCAGTTCACAATGCCAGGCGGCTGCGAGTGCGCGAGAGCACGCAGCGTTGACCAGGGCGTCGCGGGTGCTGGCGAGCAGCAGCATGGCAGCGGCAGGCTTCCGCGCTGGCGCGCGAAAGCGGGCGGCAGCGAACAGCTGGCGCAGGGCGTTGGCGCCGGTAACCGGATGCGCTTCGTGAATGCGGGTCCACGCCGCCGTCACCGTGTCGCTGTCGGCGCGGAGCTGGCTGGTGAGCCCGAGAATGGCACGTTCATGCTCGCGCGCCTTGCCGCCCGCGACCGCCAGCCGCAGCAGGGGCAGATAGTTGCGCGGGCGCAGGCGATGATGAAAGGGGCTGAACGGGCGCATGCTGGTATTGATGAGCACGCAGCTGTCGATGTCTTGCGGATGGGCGTCGGCCCATGCGACGGTCACCATTGCGCCGAGCGACATCGCCAGCACCTTGCACGGCTTTGTGACGGCCAGTGCCTGCAGCGCCGCATGACAGTGTTCCGCCATCTCCTCGACCCGCACCGGGCTGGCGAGCTGATTCAGATCGCCGTTGCCGGGGAGATCGAGCGTGATCACCCGGGCGTCCGGTACCGCGTGCGCAAAGGTGTCGGTGAAGCTGCCCCAGTGACGGCTTTCCCGTGTCAGTCCGCGCAGAAAAATCCAGGTCGTCATGGCTTCGGTGTTCAGGGGGCCGGGTGGTGGGTTCGGACTCAGGCCCCGGGGGCCGAGGGATACCAGTGCGCCATCGCCCGCGCATGGTGGTCGGCGCGTGCCTCGCCCTGCGGCAGCCATCTGAGGTGGCTGCAGCTCGCCCGCGACAGGAAATCGAGCAGCGACAGATGGCGCCGCAGGACACGCTGCTGCCGGTGCGCGATCAAGGGGTTGAACATGCCGTGCCGGCTGAGCAGCTGGCGCGGGTTCTTCTTGATCCATCGCCACGAGCCCATTTCCAGTGTCAGCGGCAGGAAGATGCGCTCGGGCGTTTCGAGTGCGCGCAGATGCAGGAAATCCCACAGGTCACCATGCGTCAGATACTGGCTGCTCTGGGGCTCGAAGATGTAGGGATGGTGAAGATGCGTGCGGTAGAAGACATCCTTGAGCGCATGAATCTCTGCCAGATGGCTGAACGGCGTGCGCGTGTGCGCATACGGAAACCAGATGCGGTCGCTGATGCCGAAGCCGGAGTGGCAGTCCACCGCGAGGGAGAATTTGCGTGTGAGCAGGTCGGTTGCAACCAGGTCGCATAGGGCCCGGCTCTCGGCTTCCATGCCGGCGTTGCTCGCGCCGCGATACCACGGCAGGCGCGCGCTGATCCGCTGCCCGCCCACCAGCATCGGCACGCGCTCGCTCGAATCGAGCGGGGCGTTGCGCATCAGGTCCACGCCATTGGGGTTTGCGCGCGTACCCAGGCGCATGCCGCCAGGGTTGATCAGCGGCATGAACACGAAGCGCACGGTTTCGAGTTGCTGATGCAGGGTCACGTCCCACTGCAGGCGCGTCACCAGATACTGCAGATAGGCGATTGCGACGGTGGTGCCAATGCGCTCCAGCCCATGAACGCCGCCGAATATGCCGATGGCGGGCACGTCGGGCGCGGGATTGCCAAGCGCGATGGCATACACCGGGAGCGGTGCGCCCGAGCCGCTGTCGACCTGATGCACGACCCGGGTCTCGAGCTGGCCCGCGCCGGTCTTGATGACGTGTTCCAGTGCGCTCAGTTCGGGAAGCTCGGCGTACGTCACGTTCAGCCATTGGAAGGACCGGGTCACCGAGCATACCTGAGCTGCTCCAGCCTTGGCGCCGGAAGTTGCGGAAACGCACCGGGGGCAGCCATGCGTACGCATTGAAGCGAAATTGTCATGTTTCCTTGCTAGGGTGGACGGCCTTCAAACGCCTCATCGCGGGGGATGTCATGAGCGGACTGATACGCAGGTGCGCGCGCTATCCGGTGCTTCCCGTCGCCAGCGCCCTGTTGTGGGGTGTGCTTGAGTTCGTCGCGCTGCAGCGCTCGCGACACAGGAGCAGGCAGCCGCGCGCCTGAGACGCCTCCTCGAGCCTCCACTTGCCGCCAGAGCCCGACGGGCGGCGCGCTGCAGGCGCAGCAGCCGGAACTGACCGTCGTGGATGGCCTGGCCGGGACCGGTCTGCTGCAGTGATAAATTCCGCATGTCGAGGTATTCCGCAAAGTTGAAGCGGCGCGTCCGGATACAATGTCACTACGTCATTGGTGATATTTCCACGCGGATCTGACTTGCGATTTTTCCCTTCAACACTCTCCGGCAACGAGAACACGGTTCCGCGTCTGTACCTTTTCGGCACGCTGGTCATTGTGTTTTTGCTGACGCTCGCGCTGGCGAGCTTCTATTCGTGGCGGCATGCAAGCGATTACCGCGCGTCGCTGAGCCGCCTCGAGGAGGTCGTCACCCGGCAGCTCGAGGAACGGCTCTCCGCGGAGATGAGCTCGGCGCTCAGCTATCTCGAGTTCACCCGCTCGCGTTCCGAGGAAGAATTGCGGCGGACGGTTGTCGAACAGGTCGATGCGGCCGTGCAGATTGCACAGGCCATCCATGCGCAGGAGGCGGCGCGCCGGCCGGCGGAAGAGGTCAGGAAGCTGATCGTCGAAGCCCTGAGGCCAGTGCGTTTCTTCGAAGGGCGGGGCTACTACTTCATCGACGACATGAGCGGGCGCTTCATACTGCTGCCGACGTCGCCGCAGCTTGAAGGGCGGCTGCTGCCCGATAATCAGGACGATCGCGGGCGTTACATCATGCGTGGCCTGATCGATGCGGCACGCAGACCGCAGGGCGAGGGATTTCTGGACTATCGCTGGTACCGGCCCGACGAACCAGGAAAGATGGCCGACAAGCTCGCTTATGTTCGCTACTTTGCGCCCTACGACTGGCTGATCGGCGCCGGCGACTACACCTACGAATGGGAGTCCCTGCAGCGACGCAAGGCAATGGCCCGTTTTCGTGCGCTGCGGTTCGGGCAGAGCGGTTACATCGGTGTACTCGACAACGAAGGGCGCCTGTTGCTGTCGCCCTCCGACCCCGAGCTGGAGGGGCGCCCCTTGCACGCCATTCCCGCCGCCGAGCGTGATGCACTGGAGCGCATTCGCCGCAAGGCGCTCGAAGGTGGCGGGTTGCTGCGCTACCAGTGGTTCGACGCCCGACTCGGCCGGGCGGCCAACAAGGTGGCGCTGGTGCGGAACTATGAGCCGTGGGGCTGGACGCTGGCTGCAACGGTGTTCGAGGATGAGTTGCAGGTCGCGCTCGATGCCGAGCGCCGGGCGCACGAAAGCGGGGGCGCGCAGTCGACTTCGCGCATGCTGCTCAACGTCGCGCTTGCGCTGCTGCTTGCGCTGGCGGCTTCGCTGCTGTTTTCGCGCTGGTCGCGCAAGCTGTTTCGCGCCTATCACGCCGAGAACCTGGCACAGCGCGAAGCCCTGCGACGCCAGGCCATCGAGTTGCGTGAGAGCGAGGACAGGCTGGAGGTGATTCTCGACAGCGTGGAGGCCTTCATCTATATCAAGGGCGCGGATTACCGTTACCAGTATGCCAACCGGCAGGTCTGCGAGCTGTTCGTCTGCGACCTGAAGAATGTCGTGGGCAGGGACGATGGCGCTTTCTTCGATGCCGAGACGGCAAAACGCTTGCGCGAAAACGATGCGCGCGTGATCGAGGCGGGCGAGCGGGTTGCAACGGAGGAGGTGAATACCCGCCATGGTGAGGACGAACCGCGGACCTTCCTGTCGGTGAAGATCCCCTTGCGACGGGAAGATGGCAGCATCTATGCGCTGTGCGGCATCTCGACCGACATCACCCAGCGCAAGGTGATGGAAGACGAGATCCGGTTGCTGGCCTTCTACGATGCCCTCACCGGCCTGCCCAACCGGCGCCTGCTGGTTGATCGTCTGCAGCAGCAGCTTGCAGCCAGCGGGCGCAGCAAACGCAGCGGTGCCTTGCTGTTCATCGACCTCGACAATTTCAAGACGCTCAATGACACCCTCGGGCACGACAAGGGTGACCTGCTGCTCAAGCATGTAGCTGCCCGTCTGGTGCACTGCGTGCGGGAAGGGGACACGGTTGCCCGTCTTGGCGGGGACGAGTTCGTGGTGATGCTGGGCAACCTCGGCAGCGACCGGGCGGAAGCTGCCGCGCACGCGAGAGGCGTCGGCGAGAAGATCCTCAAGAGTCTTGGCGAACCTCACGACATCGACGGGCAGTTGCATTTCAGTACGCCAAGCATCGGGGTCGCGCTGTTTGCGGGCAAGAATCACAAGGTTGATGATCTGCTCAGGCAGGCCGATCTCGCCATGTATCAGGCCAAGGCCGATGGGCGCAACACCATGAGCTTCTTCGATCCGGAGATGCAGGCTGCGCTCAATGCACGCGCCGCACTCGAGGCGGATCTGAGGCGCGGCCTGAAGCAAGGGCAGTTCGAACTGCATTATCAACCGCAGGTGGATTACACCGGGGCGCTGATCGGCGCCGAGGCGCTGCTCCGCTGGAATCATCCGACCCGTGGGCTGGTGCAGCCGGACGCATTCATTCCGGTTGCTGAAGACACCGGTCTGATCGTGCCGCTCGGCGCCTGGGTGCTCGACACTGCCTGCGCCCAGTTGCGGGCGTGGAGCGACACGCTGGACACCGCAGCCCTGACCCTGTCGGTGAATGTCAGTGCGCGTCAGTTCCGCCAGGCCGATTTCGTCGATCTGGTGCTGTCGGCGCTCGATCGCAGTGGCGCCAATCCGCGATGCCTGAAACTCGAGCTGACCGAAAGCCTGCTGCTGGTCGACGCCGAGGAAACCATCGCCCGCATGGCTGCGCTCAAGGCGCACGGCGTCGGCTTCTCGCTGGATGACTTCGGCACGGGGTATTCCTCCCTGTCCTATCTCAAGCGCCTCCCGCTCGATCAGCTCAAGATCGATCGTTCCTTTGTCCGCGACCTGCTCGCAGATCCCAACGACGCGGCGATTGCGCGCGCCATCATCACCCTCGCAGAAAGTCTCGGCCTGAGCGTGATTGCCGAAGGGGTGGAAACAGTCGAGCAGCGCGACGCCCTGGCGAGGCAGGGGTGCCTGAGCTACCAGGGTTATTATTTCGGGCGGCCGGGACCGGTCGAGGCGCTGTTCAAGCACCGGGCGTGAGCTGGGCGCGCGTGCACCAGCGTCTGAAGCGCCCGGGACGCACCCTTCGTGGTATTCGCGCCTCATTTCTGTGCATCTTTTGCCGTATGAGCGCACGCAGCGCTGCCATCAATGTCTCAGCTGAGGGATAATGACGGACTGCGTCAAAAAACGGACACTGAAGCAATGAAGCGTGTTGATGATTTTCGCCTGCGGCTCGGCTCGCATGAACTGGTACCGATCATGGTGGGAGGCATGGGTGTCGATATCTCGACGGCCGAACTCTCACTGGAGGCTGCGCGCCTCGGTGGTATCGGGCACATTTCCGACGCGATGGTGCCGACCGTTTCCGACCGGCGCTTCAACACCAAGTTCGTCAAGAACAAGCTCAAGCAGTACAAGTTCAACGTCGCAAATTCCGACAAGTCGGTGGTGCAGTTCGACCTCGGACTGCTCGCCGAAGCGACGGCCATGCATGTGGGCAAGACCATGGAGGCCAAGCGCGGCCCGGGTCTGGTCTTCATCAACTGCATGGAGAAGCTGACCATGAACGGCCCCAAGGAAACCTTGCGGGTGCGTCTGCAGGCCGCCATGGACCATGGCATCGACGGCATCACGCTGGCGGCGGGTCTGCACCTGGGCTCGTTTGCGCTGATCCAGGATCATCCGCGTTTCAACGACGTCAAGCTGGGCATCATCGTGTCCTCGCTGCGCGCACTGCAACTCTTCCTCAAGAAGAACGCACGCACCGGCCGCATGCCCGACTACGTCGTGGTTGAAGGCCCGCTCGCGGGCGGTCACCTCGGGTTCGGCATGGACTGGGCCGCATTCGACCTGGCCTCGATCATGGTCGAGATCCGCGACTGGCTGCAGGCTGAGCAGCTCGATATTCCGCTGATTCCGGCCGGCGGCATCTTTACCGGCAGCGATGCGGTGAATTTCCTCGAAATGGGCGCCGCGGCGGTTCAGGTTGCCACGCGCTTCACCGTCACCGACGAGTGCGGGCTGCCCGAAGACGTGCAGCAGGAGTACTTCAAGGCCAGCGAGGACGACATCGAGGTCAACGGCATTTCGCCGACCGGCTATCCGATGCGCATGCTCAAGAACAGCCCTGCGATCGGCAGCGGCATTCGCCCCAACTGCGAAGCCTTCGGCTATCTGCTCGACGCCAAGGGCAACTGCCAGTACATCGACGCCTACAACCGCGAAGTCGCCGCACATCCCGAGGCCGCCAAGGTCAAGGTGATGGACAAGACCTGCCTGTGCACCCACATGCGCAACTTCGACTGCTGGACCTGTGGCCACTACACCTACCGGCTCAAGGACACCACGCGCAAGAATGAGGATGGCAACTACCAGATCCTCTCGGCCGAGCATGTGTTCAACGACTACCGCTACAGCACCGGCAACACGATCGCCCTGCCGCCGGAAGTCGCCGCCTGAAGCCGTTCTGATCGCGCCGGCGTCCCTTCACTGGGAACGCCGGCGTTTTTGTTTGCGCGACCGTTTTCGTTTTGGCTGATTCGGCCACCCTGTGGACGCCAGTGCTGCGGATCGCAGCCGTCGTTGCTGCAGGATGCCCCGTTCAGCCGTAACGACGCATGGCCTGCACGGCGAGGCCGGCGCCGATGCTGCCGTACAGATCGCCCTCGACGCTGCGTGCCTGCGGCAACTCTGCCGCGATCTGCTTGCGCAGTTGCGGAACCCCGCTGGCGCCGCCGGTGAAATACACCGTATCCACCTGATCCCGCGCCACGCCCGCCTGATTGAGCAGGGTGCTGACCGTCTCCGCCACGCGCCCCACCAGCGTTCGCGTGGCGAGCGTGAAGGCGTCGCGGGTGATGCTGTGGGTGAGGCCGGGCTCCAGCCGGTCGAGTTCCAGCATCGCCTCGGGCGCCGCCGACAGGTCGATCTTGGCCTGTTCCACCTGCAGCGCCAGCCAGTGCCCTTCCCGGCGTGCGATCAGCCGCGAGAGCCGGTCCAGTTCGGTACGGGCGGTGGCGTCACGGTAGATATGCTGAAGATCGGAGGTGACCTGGCGGGCGTAGGCAAAGTTGATCGTGTGCCAGGTCGCGAGCTGAAAGAAGATGCTCGACGGAATCTCCGCACCGTTCTTCATCTTTCCGCGGTAGCCGAGCAGGGGCATGACGCATTCGAGACTGAGCGCGCGGTCGAAATCGGTGCCGCCGATATGCACGCCGGCATTGCCGAGCAGGTCTTCACGGCGGTCCTCCGCGCGCGCGCGCTCGGGCGACAGGCGAATCAGGGAAAAGTCCGCAGTGCCGCCGCCGATGTCGGCGACGAGCACCAGTTCCTCACGATCGAGTGAGGCCTCGTAGTGCAGCGCCGCGCCGATCGGTTCGAACTCGAAGCTGACGTCCCGGAAGCCGACCTGGCGGGCAACCTCTTCGAGGGTGTCCTGCGCCTTGCGGTCTGCCTCGGCATTGTCATCCACGAAATGTACCGGACGGCCGAACACTGCCTGCTCGAAGGGGCGGCCCGCCTGTGCCTCTGCACGCTGCTTGAGCTCGCCGATGAAGCTTGCGAGCAGCTGGCGAAAGGGCAGCGCGCGGCCCAGCACTTCGGTGTGGCCGTCGATCAGGCTGCTGCCGAGCAGACTCTTGAGCGCCCGCATCAGGCGCCCCTCGTAACCTTCCAGGTACTCGCCAAGTGCGGCGCGCCCGAAGCAGGTGGTGTCCTCATCGGCGTTGAAGAACACCGCAGATGGCAGGGTTGGCTTGTCGTCTTCGAGGGTGAGCAAGGTCGGTGCACCCGGGCGCAGCCAGCCGATGGTGGAGTTTGAGGTGCCGAAGTCGACGCCGCAGGCACGGGCAGGCGCAAGGCTCATGATGTAGATACAGACCAACGAAAGAGGGCTGCGATGCTACTCGATGAGGCGGGTAAGGGCGAGATTATTTCCCCGCGCGATGGTCAGCGGCGGTGTGGCGGCAACAGAGGCGGGCGGAGCGTGTACCCCGGATGCGCGCAGGTGTAGGCTTGATGATCATGACCGAACTCAAAAAGTCCAGGTGGGCAGCCAGCCCGAAATCCGTGCCTGCCGCAACGCCATGTGCCGATGCTGCGGCCGGCGCCGCCGCCTTGAAGCTCGTTCTGCGCCGGGTGGCGATCGACACCTATCGGGAGAACGTGGCCTATCTCCACCGCGACTGTGCGGTGTATCGGGCCGAAGGCTTTCAGGCCTTGTCCAAGGTCGAGGTGAGAGCCAACGGCAGGCGTATTCTGGCAACCCTGAACGTGGTCGACGACGAGCACATCGTCGGTTGCGCCGAGCTGGGCGTGTCCGAGGATGCCTTCGATCTGCTCGGCGTGGCGGACGGGCATCCGGCGTCGATCTCGCAGGCCGAGCCGGCCTCGTCGATCCCGGCGCTGCATCGCAAGATCGCGGGCGAGCGCCTCGATCAGAATGATTTTCGCGCCATCGTGCGCGACATCGCCGAGCACCGGTATTCGAAGATCGAGCTCACTGCATTCGTGGTGGCCTGCAATCAGGGCGAGCTCGACCGCGAGGAGGTCTATTACCTCACCGACGCCATGGTGGCCTCGGGGCGGCGGCTCGATTGGCGCGAGCGTCCGGTGGTGGACAAGCACTGCATCGGGGGCATTCCGGGCAACCGCACCTCGATGCTGGTGGTGCCGATCGTCGCCGCGCACGGCATGCTCTGTCCGAAGACCTCGTCGCGGGCGATCACCTCGCCCGCCGGCACCGCCGACACCATGGAGGTGCTTGCCAATGTCGAGTTGCCAATGGAGGCGCTGGCCGATATCGTGCGCGAACACCGTGGTTGCGTGGCCTGGGGGGGCACCGCACACCTGTCGCCGGCCGACGATGTCCTGATTTCGGTTGAGCGTCCGCTGTCGATCGACTCGCCCGGCCAGATGGTGGCCTCCATCCTGTCGAAGAAGATCGCCGCCGGCTCTTCCCACCTGATACTCGACATCCCGGTCGGCCCGACTGCAAAAGTCAGGTCCATGCCCGAGGCTCAGCGCCTGCGCAAGCTGTTCGAGTTCGTCGCCGGGCGCATCAATCTCACGCTCGACGTGGTGATAACCGATGGCCGCCAGCCGATCGGCAATGGCATCGGGCCTGCGCTGGAGGCGCGTGACGTGATGCAGGTGCTGGAGAATGATCCCGCCGCCCCCAACGATCTGCGACAGAAAGCCTTGCGCCTCGCCGGCCGGATGCTGGAGTTCGATCCCGATGTGCGGGGCGGTGAAGGCTTCGCGATCGCGCGCGACATCCTGGATTCGGGCCGCGCGCTGGCGAAGATGCAGGCCATCATCGATGCCCAGGGCGCCAAGCCCTTCCGTCAGGAGCATCCCGACTGTGGCAGCCTGAGCTTCGACGTGCTGGCCGAGACGGATGGCGTGATTACCGGTATCGACAATCTGCAGATCGCGCGCATTGCGCGGGTGGCAGGTGCGCCGAAGGTGCAGGGCGCGGGCGTGGATCTGTTTCACAAGCTCGGCGAGCGCGTCGCCAAGGGGCAGGCATTGTTCCGGGTGTATGCGGACTTTCCGTCCGATCTCGAGTTTGCGCGCCAGGCTTGCGCGCGCAGTTCTGGCTATACGCTGGGTTCGGCGGACGATGTTCCGCATCGCTTCGTGGAGTTCTGAGCATGATTGATCTGTTGCTGTGCTTCGAAGACGAGGCGCCTCTGGCCGCACGGATCGCGGAGGCCGCGGGCGTGCCCTGCGAACGGGTGGTGCGCCACCGCTTCCCCGATGGCGAGCTGAAGCTGCGCCTGCCGTCGGCGGTGCCGGCGCGCGTGGCGATACTGCGCGGTCTCGACCATCCGAACGAGAAACTGGTCGAACTGCTGCTGTGCGCGCGCACGGCGCGCACCCTGGGTGCCGGCCAACTGGTGCTCATCGCGCCCTATCTCGGCTACATGCGGCAGGACATCGCGTTTGCGCCCGGTGAAGTGGTCAGCCAGCGCGTTGTCGGAGAGTTTCTGGCTTCGCTGTTCGATGCCGTGCTCACCGTCGACCCGCATCTGCACCGTATCAGTCGCTTGTCCGAGGCGGTTCCCGTCGCGCAGGCCCTGGCCTTGTCTGCCGCCCCCTTGCTGGCGGAGTTGATCGCGGCCAGGCGCCCCGCAGCGCTGTTGCTTGGACCCGATGCAGAGGCCGCTCAGTGGGTGGCTGCCGCGGCGCAGGCGCATGCTTTCGACCATGGCGTGTGCAGCAAGCAGCGCCATGGTGATCGCGAGGTGCATGTCACCCTGCCGGAAATGGCATTTGCCGGGCGGCAGGTGGTCCTGATCGACGATGTGGCCAGCAGCGGACATACCCTGGCCGTTGCGGCCAAGCAGCTGCTGGCGGCCGGCGCGGCATCGGTCGACGTCGCCGTGACCCATGCCCTGTTTGCCGACAATGCACTGCAGACAGTGCAGGCCGCCGGGGTGGGGGCGGTGTGGAGCACCGACTGTATCGCGCATCCCAGCAATGCGGTCGGTGTGGCACCCATGCTGGCGCAGGCATTGCGGAGTCTGAAATGAACTGCCGCTGCGCCTGGGTGTCGGACGATCCGCTGTACATCGATTATCACGATAACGAGTGGGGTGTGGCGCGTCACGATGCAGCGGGGCTGTTCGAGTTCCTGTTGCTGGAGGGCGCGCAGGCCGGGTTGTCCTGGATTACGGTCCTGAAGAAGCGGGCGCATTATCGGGACGTGTTTGATGGTTTCGATCCGGTACGGATTGCGTGCTGGGATGATGGCAAGAAGGCTGCGCTGATGGCCGACGCCGGCATCATCCGCAATCGTGCCAAGATCGAGGCAGCTGCGATCAATGCTCGGGCCTGGCTGGCAATGCAGGAAGAGGGGCTCGATCCCGCCGTGTGGCTGTGGCAGTTTGTCGGCGGGAAACCGCAGGTCAATGCCTTTGCGTCGCTGGCGGAGGTGCCGGCAAGCACCCCGGTCAGCGAAGCGATGAGCAAGGCCTTGCGCAAGAGGGGTTTCAAGTTTGTTGGGCCGACGATCTGTTACGCGTTCATGCAGGCGGTGGGCATGGTGAACGATCACACGACCGATTGCTTCCGCCATCCTGGCCCCGGACGCTGATCCTGAGTGGCGCCTGACGCTTCAGATCTGCCGGATGCTTCCATTATCGATGACGAGTACGGCCGGTAATGCTAGGATCTCTGGCCCGTCAAGTGAATTTGTCACACGACGGGCTTGCACAATCATTTCTTGGCAAGTGAGGGGGCGTGTGGAGCAAGCGGGAAAAACTGTCGTGTTTGCCGACCTGACCGGTAGCACCGGACTGTTTGAGTCGGCTGGCAACGTCGTCGCGACGCATGTCGTGACGCGCTGCACGCAAACGCTCGGCGCGCACTTTGCGCGCGCGGGCGGACACATGGTGAAGTACCTCGGCGACGGCGTGCTGGTGACCTTCGATGACACGGTGGCAGCGGTCGAAGCCTGTATCCGCACCAAGGACATCCTGCACGACATCAACGCCGACCAGTTTCGTCATGCGCCGCTTGGTTTCAAGATCGGGATCGAACACGGTCCGATCATCGAGCAGGATGGCGATTGCTATGGCGACGCGGTCAATGTCGCGTCGCGGTTGAGCGACCGGGCCGAAGCCAATGAAATCCTGATCGGCGAACCGGTGTTCCGTCGTTTGCCCGAGCATCTGCGCCAGTCATGCAGCAGCCTCGACCGGATCACGGTCAAGGGAAAGTCGGAGCCGATCAGGGTGTGGCGTATCGACTGGGCCCGCACGGCCGAGTCCACCATCACGGTATCAATCGACACCATTGCCGGAGGCTCGCGTGCGCAAGTGCTGCAGCGGCTCGATCTGAATCTGCTCGATCAGCACTTGAAGCTGTTGCCCTCGGACGGTCCGCTGGTGATCGGACGTGGTGACGAAGTGGGCATGAACATCAACGACCCGAGGGTGTCACGTCGCCACGCCCGGATCGAATGGGTCAACGGTCAGTGCTTGCTGACCGACTTCAGCAGTAATGGCACATGGGTGAGTTTTGCCGGCGCGGTTTCGCCGGTGATGCTCAAGCGCGAAAGCTGCATGCTGCATGGGCGGGGAGAGATCGGGCTTGGGGCTGCGCCCGACGACTTTACTGCACCAACCCTGAGCTTTCAGGTCATCGACGAGATCTGAAAGCGCGCAGGGTTGGCTTCAGTGTGTTGCTGTCAGGCGCTGGCGCTGAGCAGTGAGCCGCTGATCGATGCCGAAGCGTTGCTCCCGTAGGATGCGGCCATCTCCGTGATCTGCTTGAGAAGGCGCGCTTCGTTCGGCACCGATTGCCCGCCACTTGCGTCTGAGTCCGACGTGGCGCCGGCCTGCTGGGACTGTCCGTAGGCGCGCGCTTCACTTGCGCTCACCAGCCCGTCACCGTCTGCATCTGCCGTATCAAAGTTTGTTGCGAGCGCGGAGAACATCGAAGCGACTTTGCTGTTGCTTGCTTCGCTGGCCATGGTTGTGAGCTCGTCCTGACTGAGGCCACTGTCGTCGCTCCCTTGCGGCGGCGGCATGCCCCCCATTGCGCCCATGCCGCTTTGCGCCATGCGCATCTGCTGGAACTGGCTGTCGAGCTGGTCACCGAGTTGCTGAAGGCGCGAAGACAGTTCGTCCTGCGTGAGCTTTCCGTCTTCGTTGCTGTCGAGCGCAGTGAACAGCTCTTCGGCGCTGGCGCTGGTGTCCGACAGGCCGCTCAGCGCGGGTTCAAAATCACTTTGCTCGAGATAGCCCTGGCTTTTCGTGTCGAGCTTCGAGAACAAGTCTTCCGACATCCGGGACGCGTCGGGGCGACGGGGCATCGACTGACTGCTCTGGGTGCTGGCCCAGTTGGTATAAGACACTCCGCTGCTACTGATTGAGCTGGTCATGGTGTGACTCCTTGTCTGGTCGAGGTTGCGGCTGCAGATGGAGCCGCACGCTTTCATAATCTATGCGCCGGATGTAGCTGTAGTTTGTCTGCCTCGTATCCGTTCTGATACGAGGCGCAGCGCAGGGGGGGCGGGGGTCAGTCCCGTGGCAGGGTGACGCGGGCAATGAGTCCGCCTCCGGGAGCATTGCGCAGGCTCAGCTCGCCGCGGTTGCGATGCGCCGTATCGCGTGCAATCGACAGCCCCAGCCCGACGCCGCCCGAGTTCCGGTTGCGCGAGTCCTCGATGCGGACGAAGGGTTCCATGACCTGGGCGATGCGGTTCTCCGGAATGCCCGGCCCCTTGTCCCTGACTTCGATGACCAGGCTTGACGGCCCGTCGGTGAGACTCAGTGTCGCCGCTTCACCGTAGCGGACCGCATTGTCGACGAGGTTGTCGAGGCAACGGCGCAGCGCATGCGGCAGGCCTTCAATCGGTTCTGTCTGTCCGATGACGCTGACCTGATTGCCATTCTCCTGCGCGTCCTCGGCGACGGAGTCGACCAGTGACTGGATATCGATGCGTTGCCAGGCCTCGTCCTGCGCTTCGCCGCGCAGGTAGCTGAGGGTGGCGTCGAGCATCGAGGTCATCTCGCCGATATCGTTGCGCAGCCTTTCGCCGACGTCAGTGTCGGCAAGGGACTCGATGCTCAGTTTCATGCGTGTGAGCGGCGTGCGCAGATCATGTGACACGGCAGCAAGAAAGCGTTCGCGCGCTTCAATCTGCGCCCGGACATTGTCCTGCATGCGGTTGAACACGCGACTTGCGCTGCGAGCTTCCCGTGGGCCCTGTTCTTCGATTGGCGGGCTGCTCAGGTTGTCGCCCAGTTTCTCCGCTGCAGATGCAAGCTGCTGGATCGGTCGGGCGAGCATGCGTGCTCCGTACCACGCCGCCACGGTGACCGCGATGAACTGGATGAGCAGGCCGATCAGCATTCCGTTCAGGGGTGGCGGCGGACGACGAAGCCCGTCAGGAGGCTGCGCTCGGTCCGGACGCAGTGCGCTGGACTGGGGCGCGGGGCGCTCCGCAGACGGGCCGCCAGGTGCGAGGTTGATGAATACTGCGAAGACCAGGATGTGGCTTGCAAGGACCGCCAGCACCACCAGCCCGAACAGTCGCCCGAACACCGTATCCGGCATGAAGCGTTTCACTGGGAAACCTCGGCGTCGAACAGGTAGCCCTCGCCGCGAACGGTCTTCAGCAGACGTGGCAGCCGCGGATCTTCCTGCAGTTTCTGCCGCAGGCGCGACACGAGCAGGTCGATGCTGCGATCAAAGGCTTCAGCCGCACGGCCCCGGGCGGCGTCGAGCAACTGGTCCCGATTGAGTACGCAGCGCGGCCGCTCGATGAATGCCCATAGCAGTCTGAACTCCGCATTTGACAGCGGAATCGCGAGCTGGGCAGGAGAGGTGAGCAGGCGCGTGAGCGGGTTGAGGTGCCAGCCGTCAAAGCGCACCTCGGCCTTTTTCCGCGGCGAGACATTGCTGGCTGGCGCTGCAGTGCGCGTGCGACGCAGGATGGTGTTGATGCGGGCCACCAGTTCGCGTGGCTCAAAAGGCTTCACGACATAGTCGTCGGCGCCGAGTTCGAGGCCGACGATGCGGTCGGACAGTTCGCCGCGCGCGGTCACCATGATGATCGGGATCTGGCTGTCGGCCCGCAACTGCCGGCACAGGCTGAGTCCGTTCTCGCCAGGCAGCATCAGGTCGAGAATGATGACGTCGATTTCGCTGTGCGCCATGACACGGCGCATCTCTTGACCGTCTGTGGCCAGCTTGCAGCTGAAGCCGTAGCCATCCAGGAACTCGGACAGGAGTTTGCGGATCTGGGGATCGTCGTCGACGATCAGTATTCGGGCTTGCATTGCTTGTGACTCCCGGCGACCAAAGGACCGCGTCAGTGACGGCGGCAAGGCAGCATTTTCCCGGAGTCGGGCAGGGTGTGCTTAGCGGATTTGTAGCGAAGCAGACACATCACGCCGACGGGATATCGGCGCGATGTGATCGGAGGTCAGCGCTCGGCGAGCAGCGCGTTGATGGCGAGGACGTCTTCTTCGCCAAGTGTGCCGGCTGCGGCTTTCAGGCGCAGTTGGGCCAGGAGGGTGTCGTAGCGGGCACGGGACAGCTTCTGCAGCGTATCCGCGAGCTGGCTCTGGGCGTTGAGGACGTCGATGTTGATCCGCACGCCAACTTCGTATCCCAGCTTGTTGGCTTCCAGCGCAGAGGTTGAGGACAGTCTGGCCGCTTCGAGCGCACGGACCTGGGCCATGCCACTGGTCACGCCGAGGTAGGACTGCCGTGCGGCGAGCGCTGCGCTGCGGCGTGCATCTTCGAGGTCGGCGTCCGCCTTGAGCTTGAGTGCGGCAGCTTCACGCTCGCGTGAGGACACGCCGCCGCCCTGATACAGGGGGACGTTGAGCTGCAGGCCGACGGTTGTGGTGTCGCTGCGGTCGTAGGAGATCGACGGGCGATTGTTCAGGCTGTGCGTGGCGACGAGGTCGAGCGTGGGCATGTGTCCGCCACTGACCCGCGACACCTCGCGGGTGGCAATCTCGCGCGCCAGTTGCTGTGCCTGAACGCCGAAGCTGCCTTGCTCGGCGGCAGAGACCCACTCACCGATGTTGTCGGGCTGGGGGCGCTGGAGCTCAACGCCCGAACGCAGGCCCGCGAGCGGCTCCGGCTCCTTGCCAATGATTTGCGCAAGCGATTCGCGACGGACGTCGAGGTCGTTGCGCGCAGCGATTTCCTGTGCCGAGGCGAGGTCGAAGCGTGACTGCGCTTCGTGCACGTCGGTGATGGTGACGGTGCCGACCTCGAAGCTGGTCTTGGCAATTTCCAGCTGTTCGGCGGCGGCAGTGCGCAACTGGCTCACGGCCGCCAGTGTGTCTTCGGCATTGAGCACGTTGAAATAGGCCTCGGCAGTGCGCAGGATCAGGTCCTGACGCGCCTGTCCGTACTGACTGCCCGCGAGCGCTGTCTGCAGTTCGCCCTGCTTGTATTGCACCCAGTTCTGCCAGCGGAACAGCGGCTGGGTCAGCTGAACGGCGTAGCCATTGCTGTTATACGTGTAATCGCTGCTCGCCCTTGAAGCCCGGTAGCTGACATCGTTCCAGGTTGATGTTGCAGACGCTGCGATGACGGGAAGCAGACCCGCACGCCCCTGGACCACCTTTTCCTGTCCAGCCTCGAACTGTGCTCTGGCTGCGGAAAACTTGGCGTCGTTTGCCAGCGCATCGCGGTAGACCTGTGTCAGGTCGGCGGCAAAGGCTGCGCTCGCAAACAGACTCGAAAGGCAAATCGCCAGGGCGCGCTTCATTTGATTCTCCGTGGTTCTCAGTACTGCGGCATCTTCGGATCGACCCGGCCAGCCCACTCGGACACTCCGCCGGCAAGGTTGATGACCTTGCCGAAGCCTTGGCGCTCAAGGAACATCGCAACCTGCGCGCTGCGTCCGCCGTGATGGCAGATCACGACGATTTCGCGCTCGCGGTCGAGCTCCTGGCTGCGGGCTGGCACCGAGTTCATCGGCATCGCCTGCGAGCCTTCGATATGACAGAGCTCGAACTCCCATGGCTCGCGCACATCGAGGAGCAGTGGTGATGGCTGCTGCGGATCATTGAGCCATTCCGCCAGTTCAAGGGGGGAAATGTGACGCATGGCAGTCGATCAGAAGCGGAAGGTGTCATGACGCTGCGCGTTACGCAGCATCGGCACCATGGTTTCAAAAACGTCTTCGGTACGGAAGCGGCCTTCGGCTTCGCAGGTGACGAGGCGGGCCTTCATGACCGGGGCTTCGCCAACAAAGGCAAACAGCCGGCCACCGACCTTGAGCTGCGCGAGCAGCGATTGCGGCAGGAAGGGCAGTCCGCCCGAAACCACGATCACGTCGTAGGGGGCACGCTCGGCCCAGCCCTGGGCTGCGTCACCTTCTTCGACGATGACGTTTTCGACGCCATTCCGGGCGAGGTTGGCGTGGGCGAGCTTGACCAGTTCGGGTTCGATGTCGACGGTGCGCACCCATTCGGTCTTGGCTGCAAGCAGGGCGGCGAAGTAGCCGGAGCCGGCACCGATCTCGAGCACGGAGTCGGAGCGATGCAGCTGGAGCGATTGCAGAATCTTGCCTTCGATCACCGGCTTGAGCATGACCTGACCCGCGCCGATCGGAATTTCCACGTCGGCAAAGGCCAGCGAGCGGGAGGCCGCAGGCACGAATTCCTCGCGCTTCACGGTCATCAGGAGGTCGAGCACACCCTGATCCAGGACCTCCCAGGGACGGATCTGCTGCTCGACCATGTTGAAGCGCGCTTGTTCGAAGTTCATCAGGTACTCCTGGCTAAATATTAGCACACGCTAATGTATAGCGTGACCGAATGAGAAACCTTCATATTCTAACGCAGTTGGTGCACCGCACGCTGTGCCCCCGACCGGCTGAGTCATCGTGCTGGCCAATGTGGGGGCGGGCGGTGCAAGTCGCGCGGGCATATCACGTGGCCTCGGCGTTCGCCGCGGGCTTTACCCGGTACCAGGCGGCGTAGAGTGCGGGCAGAAACAGCATGGTGAGCAGGGTTGCGACGGTCAGTCCGCCCATGATGGCCACTGCCATCGGCCCGAAGAAGGCCGAGCGCGACAAGGGGATCATGGCCAGGATGGCCGCGGCCGCCGTGAGCATGATGGGGCGGAAGCGGCGCACGGTGGACTCCACGATGGCCTCCCATGGCGGATGACCTGAGTGCGTGTCCTGTTCGATCTGGTCGACGAGGATTACCGAGTTGCGCATGATCATGCCCGACAGCGCGATCGTGCCCAGCATGGCGACGAAGCCGAAGGGCTTGTTGAAGGCGAGCAGGAAGGCAGTGACGCCGATCATGCCCAGCGGCGCTGTCAGTACCACGATCAGGGTGCGCGAAAAGCTCTGAAGCTGCAGCATCAGCACGGTGAGTACGACCAGAATGAAGAGCGGTACGCCGGCCGCAACCGAGCTGCCGCCCTTGCCGCTCTCTTCGACCGAGCCGCCGACTTCCAGACGATAGCCCAGCGGCAGTGTCCTTTCGATGCTGGCAATTTGCCCCGCAAGCTGCCCGACCACGACGGCGGGCTGGACCGTGCCGTACAGACTGGCACGGACGGTCACCGTCGGGACCCGGTTGCGGCGCCAGATCACGCCCTCCTCGAAGCCGTACTCTGCTGTGGCGACCTGCGCCAGCGGCACACTGCGCCCGCCACTGACAGGCAGTGCGAGGTCTGGCAGCAGGCCAAGATGCAGCCGCTCCGAGGCCGAGCCGCGGAGCACGACCGAGATGGTTTCCGTGCCTTCGCGGAACTGGGTGACGGTCGTGCCCTGCAATGAGGTGGCGAGCAGGGTGGAGATGTCCGCGCTCGATACGCCCAGCAGGCGTGCCTTGTCCTGGTCGATCTTCAGCCGGATGGCCTTGGACGGCTCCTCCCAGTCGAGATGCACGTTGGACAGGTGGGGGTTGGATCGCATCGCGGCCGCGACCTGATGGGCGAAGCGTCGCATCTCGTCGGCATCCTGCCCGCTGACCCGGTACTGCACCGGAAATCCCACCGGCGGGCCGTTCTCCAGGCGGTTGACGGTGGCCCGTAGCGGCCATGGCTCGGACTCGAACAGTTCGATCAGCCGGGTGCGCAGGGCTTCGCGCTCGGCGCTGCCCTTGGTGAGCACCACGAACTGCGCAAAGTTGGTCTGTGCCAGTTGCTGATCGAGCGGAAGGTAGAAGCGCGGGCTGCCGCCGCCGAGCCAGGCGACGTAGTTGTCGATTCCGTCCTGTTGCTCAAGGAAGTGCTCGAGCCGTTTTACTGCGCTCTCGGTTGCCTGATGTGAGGCGCCCTCGGTCAGGCGCAGGTCGATCAGCAGTTCAGGGCGGGTCGAATCGGGGAAGAACTGCTGCGGAACCGCCCGCACGAACACCACCAGCGACAGCGCGAAGATGAGGAGGGTGGCTGCGATCACCAGCCAGCGGTGCCGCACGCAGCCGCTGACCAGGGCGCGAAAGCGGTTGTAGAACGGCGTGTGGTAGATCGCAAATTCGTCGTGCTGCTCATGGACGTGAGTTGCGCGCGCGGCGATGCGTGCCCCAAGTGTTGGCGAAACCCGCGCGATCAGTCGTGCAAGCAGCGAGGGCTTGCCATTCTTCTTGCGGAAATCCGGCAGCAGGTGAAAGCCGAGGTAGGGCACGAACAGGACCGCCGCAACCCAGGACACCAGCAGCGCGATTACGGTGACCTGAAAGATTGAGCGCGTATATTCGCCGGTAGCCGAGGCGGCCGTGGCAATCGGCAGGAAGCCTGCTGCCGTGATCAGCGTGCCCGAGAGCATCGGCATCGCGGTCGATGTGTAGGCAAAACTGGCAGCCTTGGCACGCTCCCAGCCCTGTTCCATCTTGGTTGCCATCATCTCGACCGCAATGATGGCGTCGTCTACCAGCAGGCCAAGCGCAATGATCAGCGCACCGAGCGAAATCTTGTGCAGTCCGATATCGAACATGGACATGAACAGAAAGGTGATCGCCAGCACCACCGGAATGATGATCAGCACCACTACGCCAGTGCGGAAACCGAGCGACAGCAGGCTGACCGCCATCACGATCACGACCGCCTCGGCCAGGACCTTGACGAACTCGCCGACCGAATTGCGTACCGCGCGCGGCTGGTCGGCGACGCGCTCGAGCCGGATGCCGAGCGGCAATTGCGACTCGATGCGGGTCACTGCATCGTCAAGGTGGTGACCGAGCGCGACAATGTCGCCGCCGTCGCGCATGGAGACGCCGATGCCGAAGGCGTCTTCGCCCATGAAGCGCATGCGTTCGCCCGGCGGGTCGATCAGTCCGCGCTTCACGTCCGCCACGTCACCAAGACGGAAGGCGCGACCCTTGGCCCGGATCAGGGTGTCGCGGATCGCGTCGAGATCGTCGAAGCTGCCGCTGGGGCGCAGCCAGATGCGTTCGTCGGCGGTTTCAAAGTAGCCGGCACCCGTCACCGCGTTCTGGGTGGACAGGGCGCCGGCGATGTCGGCGATGTTCAGGCCAAATGTCGCAAGCTTGGTGTTGGACAGTTCGATGTAGATGCGCTGCGACTGCTCGCCGAAGAAGCTGACCTTGGCCACGTCCTTGACGCGCAGGATCTCGTTGCGGATCGCCTCCGCATGGCGCTTGAGTTCTGCATGGGGCACACCTTCGCCGACGACGGCGAAGACGTTGCCGTAGGTGTCGCCGAATTCGTCATTGAAATAGGGGCCTTTGACACCGGTCGGCAAGGTGTTCTGCATGTCGCCGATCTTCTTGCGAACCTGGTACCACACGTCCGGAATGTCGCGCGAATGGGTGGAGTCCTTGGCGAGGAAGAACACCAGGGTTTCACCCGGCTTGGAATAGCTGCGCACGACGTCGATCTGATCGACTTCCTGGAGCTTCTTCTCGATCTTGTCGGTCACCTGCGCTTCCATCTCGCGCGCACTGGCGCCGGGCCATTCGGCCTTGACCACCATGACCTTGAAGGTGAAGGGCGGATCTTCCGATTGTCCCAGCCGGGTATAGGACAGCATCCCGATCAGGGTCAGCGCCACGAGGAAGTAGAGCACCAGCGAGGGGTGCGCCAGTCCCCATTCGGAGACGTTGAAACGCGAGCGCGCGGCCTTCATCGCCTTACGTCCAGTGCGGGGGTGCTGCCCTCTTCGACGGGGCGAACCGCTGCGCCGGCGACGAGTTTATGTACGCCGGCAACGACTACCCGGCTGCCCTCAGGCAGTCGGTCGCGCAGAACCGCACCGTCTTCGCGAAAGGCGAGAACGTCGACTGCAACCGGGTTGAGCCGGTTTTCGCCATCGACCAGCCAGATCGAAGCCTGGTCACCGTTGCGGGTTACCGCGCTCAGCGGCAGGACAAGCCGGCTTGCCTGAGCGCGGGAAAACAACGCGGTTGCCGTCGCCCCGAGCGGCAGGGCGTCGCCATCGGGTAGGCTGATGCGTACGCCATAGGTCCGTGTAGCACTGTCCGCCACGGGCGACACTTCACGCACGATTCCGGGAGATGGCTGATCCTGCGCAATCCACGGGCGTACTTCGACTGCTTCGCCCGTTTCAATCGAGCCAATCCTGCTCTCGGGAACGTAGATCAGGAGTTCGCGCTCTCCGGGGCGGGCAATGCGAAAGACCGCCTGACCGGCCGAGACCACCTGGCCCGCTTCGGCGAACACCTGAGTGATGACGCCGGCACTGTCGGCGTGGAGTTCGGTGTAGGCGGTCTGGTTGCTGGCCGTCGCCGCCTGCATGCGCGCCTGCTGCAGTCTGGCCTCTGCGGCGTCGAGTGTTGCGCGCTGTGAGTCGAGCGCGGACGCGCTGACAAAGCCCTTTGCGAGCAAGACCTCGGTGCGCTTGAGCTCGGCGCGCGCAAGTGCGGCGTCCGCTTCGGCCGCGGTGATCTGGCTTCTGGCCGCCGTGGCGGCGAGTTGGGCGTCCTGTGGGTCAAGTCTCGCAAGCAGTTGCCCGCGGGTGACGAGGGCGCCGACATCGACACTGCGTTCGGTCATCTTGCCGCCGACCCGGAACGCGCGTTCGCTTTCAAAGCGCGCCCGGATTTCGCCCGTATAGGTCTGGACCGATGCCGCATTGGCGGCGCCGTCGAAGCTGCGTACCAGCACGGCCGGGGTGACGGGGGCTTGCGTTGCAGGTGGTGAGCAGGCAGCGAGCGCAACAAGCAGTGGGAGAGCCGATATCAGGCGAAGCGGTTTCATGACTGTTCTTCCTGTTCGTCGTTGCGGACGGTGAGTCCGTGGAGGACGAGGTCGATATGGGCGTCCACATAGGCGAGGGCGTCGACCTGGCCGCCGCAGCAGTTGGCAAAGGAGTGTTTCCAGTTCGCGAGATGGACCAGGGGTGCAACCAGCAGCGTGCTGGTCAGCACGGGATCGACAGGGCGGAAAAGACCCTGGTCGATGCCGCGTTGAACTGCGGTACGCAGCAGTGCAAGACCACGCTGGATCACGACCTCGTCATAATAGCGGGCGAGCTCGGGAAAGTTGCCGGCTTCGGACATCATGAGCTTGGGAATGCCGCCCAGTGGTGTGCTGCCGATCAGCTCCCACCATGACAGCAGGAAGGTGCGCAACAGGGCGACAGGGTCGTCCGGAGACTCCGTTAGCATCGCTTCGCCGGCCTCGATCGTCGGGACGACGCCCTCGCTGATGACAGCCTTGAACAAGG
Source organism: Parazoarcus communis (assembly GCF_003111645.1). NCBI lineage: Bacteria > Pseudomonadati > Pseudomonadota > Betaproteobacteria > Rhodocyclales > Zoogloeaceae > Parazoarcus > Parazoarcus communis. The sequence continues at coordinate 2,654,688 of NZ_CP022187.1, read as the reverse complement.
CTTCCTTGCTGTCGAAATACAGGTAAAGCGTGCCCTTCGATACGCCCGCTCGCGCAGCGATCTCATCGAGCCGGGTGGCCGAGAAGCCCTTTTCGACGAACAGGGCCAGTGCGGCGGCGGTCAGCTCCTGCGGGCGGGCTTCCTTGCGCCGGCGGCGCGGCGCCACCTCCTTAGCGGGCATTCGCTGGCACCTCGAGACGGGGGGCAGTGTTGCCGGTAAGGAAGTGTCCTTGGGTTGAAGCGGTGCTTCGTTCCCGGGGCCGAGTGGGTTGCGACGGCATGCGCTACTCCGCGTTTAATAACTGACTGGTTAGTCATTAAACGCGGTTTTAAGGCAGGCGGCAAGTCAATTCTCGAGGTCTTTTCCTGCCATGGCCTGAAGGCTCGCAGGCAGCGTTCTGCATGCAGTGCCCGTGCGAAAGATCATGCTGCGCAAGGCGACCCCGGGTGGAACCGGGGAGGGGGTGTCAACGCTGGTATTCCAGCTTTCGATTTGTCTGAGCGAGCGCGCGTCGAAGGCTGCACCCCCCCGATCGCTCCACAGCCACAGGCGGTTGCCTTGCTCATCGAGGGTCATCGCGACCGGGCACAGGCCTGAAGGCAAGCGGATGCTGCCCAAGGGCGCGACGCCGTTGCGGAACGAGTAAACATCGACCTGGGTCCGCTCGGGGTTCAGGCGATAGATCGACTGCCGTTCCGGCCAGGCAATATCCACTGCCGCGTCCGTCTGCGGCTGACCGCAACCGGCGAGCATGGTGCAGGCTGCAAACAGTGCGAGGGAAGTGAATGATCTCTGGTTCATGTCTGGCTCCTTGACAGTCGTGCTTCGTGGACCAGACACTACCTGACACTTTGTTGTCTGAAACGGACACCTTGCCCGATCAATGCTGGAATCGTACTGGTCGAACGAGCGGTACAGGCTTGTTCGACACCCTTCGCACCCTGGAGTAACGCAATGCTGATGGTCAGTCTCGATAGTTCGCAAGCCACGCCGCTGGTGGAGCAGATCGTCGATGCCGTTCGCACACAGATCGACGACCGCATCCTGCGACCTGGCATGAAACTGCCGCCAATCCGCAAGCTCGCGGAGAGTCAGCTGGTCAGCCGGTTTACCGTGGTGGAGGCCTACGACCGGCTGGTTGCGCTCGGCTACCTGCGCTCGCGCCGCGGTTCAGGATTCTATGTCGCACCCCGTCGCGAACGTGGAGAGGGGCGACAGCAGCCAAGCACCGATCGCGCCGTCGATGTGGCGTGGATGATGCGTCAGGGGCTGGATGACCGCCCTGGTCTGATCAAGGCCAGCGCGGGCTGGTTGCCCTCGGACTGGCTGGACGGAGAAGGCTTGCGCCGACATCTGAGGACGCTCTCGCGGCGCCCCGACGTTCGCCTGACGAGTTACGGAACGGCTCAGGGCTATCTGCCGCTGCGCCAGCAGTTGCAGGTCAAGCTCGCCGAATTCGGAATCGGAGCTGCGCCACATCAGATCGTACTGACCGAGGGCGCCACCCGTGCGCTCGACATCCTTGCCCGGCACCTGGTCAAACCAGGAGACACCGTACTGGTGGACGATCCCGGCTACTTCAACTTCTTCGGCAATCTGCGTCTGCAGGGCGCGACCCTGGTGGGTGTGCCACGAAACACCGACGGCCCGGATGTGGCGCAACTGGAAGCGCTTCTCGCCCACCACAAGCCCAAGGTGTTCTTCACCCACTCGGTGCTGCACAACCCGACCGGGGCGAACCTGTCGCCTGGGGTCGCGTTCCGCATCCTGCAACTGGCCGAGAAACACGACTTTCTGGTGATCGAGGACGATACCTACGCCGACTTTCATCCCCACTCGACCACCCGGCTGGCAAACCTCGATCAGCTCAATCGGGTGATCTTCGTCGGCAGCTTCTCCAAGACCCTGTCGGGGAGTCTGAGGGTGGGCTATCTGGCCGCGCGCCCCGATCTCGCGGCCGAACTGAACGATGTGAAGACGCTTACCGCCTTGTGTTCGAGCGAGTTCAATGAGCAGCTGGTGTACCAGATGCTGACCGATGGACACTACCGGAAGTATCTGGACCGGCTGCAGGGGCGGCTCGCACAGGCGAGCGATGCGTGTCTGCGCATGCTCGAACGCGTCGGGCTGGAAGTGTATCTCGAGCCCAAAGGCGGCTTGTTCATCTGGGCCAGGCCGCCCGGGTTCGAGGACGTGGCGGAAATTGCCTCGAGGGCTGCGGAGCAGGACATCATGCTCGCGCCCGGCAAGGTCTTTCGCCCCCAGATGCAGCCCAGCCCGTGGATGCGTTTCAATGTGGCGTTTGCAACCCAGCCCCGGGTTGAGCGTTTCCTGAGCGACGCGCTCGATACAGCGTGAGCGCTTAGCGCGACTCCAGCACCAGCCTGCCGTTGGTGGGCTGAATCGGTCTCGAGTTGCGCGGGTAGAGCCGGTTGAAAATTGCGAGCTGATCGTCCGACAGTGAAACCGTCTGCTTCATTACCACCCACAGGACATCTTCGGTGCAGGGCGGCGTGGTCTGCGATCCCATGTAGAGGAAATGCGCTGGCTGCGTTGGCAGAAAGGCCGCAAGGTCGATGGTGACATCAGGCATGTAGGTGTTGCCCTTCTCCAGCGGCAGATTGTTGAGTACGGCCTGCAGCATCGCGTTCGGCTGCTCGCCGCGCTCAAGCAACACGGCCACGATGGCCTGCCGGCCTTCCGCGCTGCGGTGATGGAAGTGCACCGCCATGTCGGAGGCGCCACCGCCCACCCGCTCTTCGGACGGACGGTGCAGGGTCAGGTGTTCAAGTTCGTAACGCCTGCCACGCACCTCGATGCTCATGCCTTCGCCGACTGACACTCGCAGCAGGTTGCCGGTGTCCGTGGTACGAAAGCGTGTCGCACGGTAGTCGAACTTCACCGGGTCGAGATCCACCGCAACCCCGTTCTGCAGGTTGATAGGTGACTGGCGCTTGCCTTCGCTGCAGATCTTCCAGTCCGGCCGCAGGCTGCCCCAGCGCTCCGGGCCGGTGTCGCCACCGTAGCTCCAGCCTTCGCCCTTCACCTGCTCGACGGTAAGCGATGGGCTTGGCTTCACTTGTGTCTTGACTTCCGGCGCTGCCTTCGGTTCTTTCTTCACCACAGGTGCCTTCGGCTTTGCGGCCGGCCTCGGCGGGCGGGTGGGTGGTGCAGCTTCCTTCTTCACGGTTTCTGCGACCTTGTCGCGCGGCGGAGGCGGTTCTACCTTGGCTGGCGCGGGCGCAGAGATCCGCATCGCCGGCTTCGGCTCGACGGCCTCAGGCTTTGTCGGCGCATCCTTGACCGCGTCCTTTGCAACCAGGGGGGCGAGATTCGGACGAATGGACGGGATCGGCATTGCCGCAGGCGTCGGCTCAGGGGCGACCTCCGCTGCCGCCTTCTCCTTGATCAAGGCCTCTGCGGGGGTGTCCTTGACCGGCGGGGCTGCAACGGCAGGCGCTGCCGCCTTTGCTGGCATCTTCTCGCGCGGCGTTGCCACCGGCGGCTGCGGCCGGTGCTCAACCTTCGCAGTTGCGGCGACGGGCGGTTTGGCCGGTGGCTGGACCAGCGGTGGCACGGCAGCGACGGGCCGGGTTTCTGCGCTGGCAGCGGCAGCCGACTGGCTCGCGGCGTCAGCGATCTTTTCCAGGTCTGCGAGTCCGGGCGGTTTGCACACCTCCCGCCACATTCGCTCATCCACCGAGTTCCTTGTCACCACAACCGGCGTCTGATCGGCGACGGACTCTTCCCGCAGCACCCGCTCTGCCGCATCCAGATACACGCGCTTGATGGTGAAGAAGCTGCTGTTGCGACAGTCGTAGCGATTGAGCGCCTTCACCGTGCGATAACCCGCCTGCGCGGCTTCCTCGTTTCCGAGCACCACGCGCCCCCATGACACCTTGGTGCCACGGTCGGAGTCGAAGATGCTCGCGCGGTCGATCTCGATGGTCCGCCCCTTGTCGCTGAGGACCTTCTGCCAGTCGGCGGCATCAACCGGCGCGCTGACGAGCAGTGCCGCCGCGAGCAAGAGATACCGTAGAGAGGAGTGGGGTGGAAAAGGGGTGGTCATCGAAATTCCTTTGCGCTGTAGACAGTTTCGGCAGCGCGCCGAATATCTTTAGACTGTCAGCGCCTTTCTCCGGTAGGGAAGCCGGGAACTCGAAGTCGTATTCTCCCCTGTCTGGGCAGCGTGCCCACGTGAGTGCGTCTTGCGTCCGCAGTGCCTGCCTGGTGCTGTGTTCGAGGTCTTGAAGACTATTGCCGCAGGGATGTCAGGTAATCGGATGATGAAACAATGAACAAGACTCGCTCACTGGTGCTTGGACTCGTCGCAGTCTTCACCGTCGTGCTTTATGCCCCGTTCTTTTCCAATCCACTCATATTTGATGACCATAACCTGTTCGCAGGGGGGCGGGTGTTTGATCACGCCCAGAACGTTTTCGATTTCTATGCCAGGACGTTTCCGTACTTCACCATCGGGTTCATACAGCTGATCTTCGGCAGCATAGAGGTTCAGCGCGCTTTCAACCTCATGCTGCATCTCGCGAACGTGTTCGTGCTGATTGCACTGTGCTCACGGGTCTCCAGCGTTGATCTTTCAGCGCCGCCCAGCACTGCCGTGTGGGGGGCGATTGCAGCCTGTGCCGTGTTCGCCGTTCATCCGGTCGCGGTCTACGGCGTTGCCTACCTTGTCCAACGAACGGTCTTGTTTGCCTCGTTGTTCTCCTTGCTGTCCTTGCTCTTTTACTGGCGCGCCATTGAAGACGGGCGCTATCGGGATGTTGTCGTTTCGGCCTTGTTCTATGCGATGGCGGTGTTCTCAAAAGAGCATGCGATCCTGCTGCCTGCTGTTGCATGCGCGCTGGGCATCGCTGCCCGCAGACCGGGGGTGCTTCCCCGCACCCTGCTCTATCTGGCCTTGTGCGCATTGCCTGCGCTTCGTGTTTTTCTGTCCCTGAAAGGGCTGGTTGGGGCGGTCGCTGAGCCCGGTGCCCAAGCGGTGGCAATCGACCTGCTTGCTGACGCCAGCGCCGGGAAGGCGGCATCAAGCTGGTCGATCAGTGCGCTGGCACAGGCGGGGCTCTTCTTCCGCTACTGGTATCTGTGGATCGTTCCCGATACGGGTGCCATGTCCATTGATCTGAGGGCATATATCGCTGGCGGCTCCCCGGGCCTGACCGATGTATTCAAGCTGGTGGCGTTCATGGCCTGTGGGCTCCTCGGCGCTGCACTCGTCTTCGTGTCAAGACGCTGGAAGCTCGCAGGCGTCGGCATTCTGTATTTCTGGATTTCGTTTCTCGTGGAGTTCTCGTCAGTTCGATTTCAGGAGCCTTTTGTCCTCTATCGCAGCTATCTCTGGGCGCCTGGCTTTGTCATGGTGCTTGCCTCACTCCTGAGACTGTTGCCGGTGAAGGGGCTTGTGGTGCTGACAGTGCTGGCCTGCGGCGTACTGTTTTACCTGTCGGAGGATCGCCTGCACAGCATGGAAAGCGAATGGTCTGCATGGGACGACGCAGCCAGAAAGCTGCCGGCTGCCGATGTCCGGGGTGCGGACCGGATCTTTTTCAACCGGGGCTTGCAGAGCATCAAGGCGAGGAGGATAGCGGAGGGGGTTGCCGATCTGGACCGGGTCATCGCGCTGAGCCCGGGCGTGCGTCAGGCCTATGAGCAGCGGGCCGAGGCGTACCTGAGGCTGGGGCGCTATCCGGAAGCCGTTGCCGACTTCAGCCACGCAATTGACTTGCACGAGGTGGGGGCTTCGTTCTACGGCAGAGGTCTGGCGTTCGAGCGCATGGGCTGCCTGCTTGCAGCGGAGCGCGATTACGAGCGCGGCCGGACGCTGGGGGTCCTGTTTGCGAAAATGAAACTGGACGAACTTGCGGAAAAACGAACGGAAAAAGGGCAGGCTTCAGAGTCTGAAGCCTGCCCCTTGAGGTAGGGCGCTTAGCTGGTGAAGCTTAGCAACCGAAGGTCTTCGTCATGTTTGCATGCGAGTAGCTGCAGGTAACCGCCCAGGTCACGGCAGAGTTGCCAACCGTCGGCGTGTAGGTCACGGTTGAGCCATCATAGCCGGTACCGATGCTACGAAGCGTGGCCACGATCGCGCCGGTCGCTGCCGTCACAGTGATGCCGGAGACCTCGGTCGTTGCCGTCGGAGCGCCTGCAAGGCCGAGCGAGGTCCAGCCGTTGGCCGGGATCGTGCCGACACCGGCGTTTTCCTGAGCGAACATCGCGACAGCGGTCTTGACCGGATCGACGGCGACGTTGACCTTCGAAAGCTTGGCGCGGGTGACGTAGTCCTGGTACTGGGGGATGGCCACAGCAGCCAGAATGCCGATGATCGCCACGACGATCATCAGTTCGATAAGGGTGAAACCTTGTTGGACTTTTTTCATGACTTCTCTCCTTGATGGATCAACGCGGAAGACCCGCTTGACTTAGCTATCGCAAGCGCTGTGCCAGTTCTTCGGTCTGGAGTGGGAAGTTCAGGATATATTTAAGATTGTCATTCAATAACAGTGGCTTGAGTATTGTCTGTGAATGTCAGGGGCGATCGTGTCGCCAATCGATTTCAGTGTCCGGGCTTGAATTGTCACGCGCGACTGTCAAGCACTGACGTTTTCTGGTCATGAATGTCAAATGTTGACGCTGGCTGACAGGAGACTGGCCAGTCAGATTCTGCTGCGCCTCGTCCGGTCCCGCTCATCAGTGAGAAACGCCCCTTGCGGGGCGTCGGCGTGATGGCGTTTCGGGTCCTAGACGGTGGCGCTGCGTCGGCGCGCCAGCGCTGCAACGGCGCCAATCCCCAGCAGTGCCAGCACGCCCGGTTCCGGCACGTCCTGAGCACGGCGCGTTACCGTGAGCTGATCCTGCGAGTTTCCTGCGCTCAGCGCGACGAAGTCGTACATCGCGGAGCTGTAGGGCTGGCTCCCGAGTTGGGTGCTCCATGTTGCGAGCTCGGTCAGCCAGGTCGTGGCCATGGTCAAAGCCCCGCCGAAGCTCGATGTCGTGAGGAAGTTGCCGCCGCTCAGGCTCAGGCTGGCACCGTCAGTCACAATCTCCCATAGCGCGAGCTGGAACGCCGGTGCTGCGCCGGCGACGCTGCCTACGGTCTCGTAGTGCAGATCGTAGAGGCGCGAGATGAGATTCTGCTGCGGCTGACCGAAGCGGTCTGCGAGGGTGCCGGTGGAGAACAGGGTGTCGCCACGCAGCAGGCTGGTCTTGGGTTCGATGCAGAAGCTGTTGAGCAGGTCGTCGTCGTAAGCGCTTGCGCCCGGCGCCTTCTGCTTGAAACTGATCATGCCGGCGCTGACCGTCGAGGTCTTGACGGTGCCGTTGGAGAGGACGCTGATGGAGCCGTTCGATGAGCCGGCGACGACGTTCTGGAAATTCAGGATCAGGTCTGCATGCGCGAGATTGGCCCCGAGCGCACCGGCGCCAAGTGCGAGTGCGGTAATGAGGGGGCGAATGCGCATGTTGAGGGCTCCTGTTCGATCGGGTTGGGGGATATCCCCGGCAATGGATAAATTATCCATTACTGGTTAAAACGCCGAAATCGAATAAAAGTGCTCGATGTGCGTTACGTCACATCGCTGAAGTCTTAGAGGCGTCTTTCCGCTCCATACAGATGTCTGTTCAGGTGTTGACGCCCCTGGGTGAGGCGGAAAGCAGATCGGAGACGGGAACGGGGTGACCCGTTCGCGTCTCCGATCAGATGTTGCGAGTGGGCATCTGTCACTGCCCACGGTTCAAGCGTCAAGCCAGATTCATCTTGCGCGCGGCTTCACGCAGTTCTTCGCGGAAGTTCGGGTGCGCGATGCCGATGAGCGCTTCTGCGCGTTGCCTGGCGGTCTTGCCTCGCAGTTGTGCAACGCCGTACTCGGTCACCACGTAGTTGATGTCGTTCTTGCTGGTGGTCACGTGGGTGCCCGGGCACAGCACCGGCGCGATGCGCGAGATGGTGTCGTTCTTTGCGGTCGAAGGCAGCACGATGAAGGCCTTGCCGTTTTTCGAGCGGTTGGCAGCGCGCACGAAGTCCACCTGCCCGCCGGTGCCTGAGTAGGGCGTGTGGCCGAGGCTTTCCGAACCGCACTGTCCGAGCAGATCGATCTGCAGCGTGGCGTTGATGCAGCACAGATTGTCGTTGCGGGCGGCGATGTAGGGGTCGTTGGTGAAGTCGACCGGATGCATCTCCAGCATCGGGTTGCGATGCAGGAAGCGATACAGCTTGCGCGAACCGAGCGCGAAGGTGGCGACCATCTTGCCGGGCATGAAGGTCTTGCGGCGGTTGGTGACGGCGCCACTTTCGATCAGCGACAGGATGCCGTCGCCGATCATTTCGGTGTGAATGCCGAGGTCGCGCTTGTGCTGCAACTGCATCACGACCGCATCGGGAATGCCACCGTAGCCGATCTGCAGCGTGGCGCCATCGTCGATGAGTTCGGCCACGTGCTTGCCAATGGCTTCCTGGATCGGGCCGATGGTCGGCAGGCCGACTTCAAACAGTTCATCGTCGCTTTCGACCAGGCCGGACACCTGCGAGATGTGCACGTGGCAGTCGCCGTTGGCGTAGGGAACGTTCGGGTTCACCTCGAGCAGGATGACGCGCGCCTTGCGCACGGCAGCCATGGTGTAGTCAGGTGCAAGCGAGAGCGAGAAGTAGCCGTACTCGTCCATCGGCGAAGCCATGGTCATGACCACGTCGGCCGGGGTCAGCCCGCGGTCGATCAGCATCGGCAGTTCGGAAAAGTAGGCGGGGACGAAATCGACCCAGCCCGACTGCCCACCCGCGCGGGTGGCGCCGCCGAAGAAATAGGCGTCATGCCGGATGTTGGCATGGGTCTCAGGGTCGAGGTAGGCGAACTTGCGCAGCGGCAAGATCTGGCTGACGGCGACATCGCGCAGCGTGTGGCGGCGGTCGGACAGCGCCTGCAGCAGCGCAGGCGGTTCGCCAACACCGGTCGGGACCACGACGGTGTTGCCGTTGCTGATCATGCCCACGGCGTCGGCCGGGCTCATCCTCTTCTGATCGTAAAGCGTCTGCATGCTCACCCTCTCTCTCCTATCAAATGCTTTTATATGCGTCTGTATAGGGGATTATACGTATATTCCATACCCGTGCGTATGGACTGAGTGGCGTCAGGCGGTAAGGGTGGGGCCCTGGTGAAAGACGAGATCGGTAACCACCTTGCCGCCCACCAGGTGCTGGTCGACGATTCGCTGCATGTTTTCCGGGGTGACGTTGTAGTACCACACGCCGTCCGGCTGCACGCACAGGATGGGACCGCCCTTGCACGCTGCAAAGCAGGACACCCGGGTGCGTTTCACGCGCAGCTCGCCCTGGTCCAGCCCGGCGAGCTTGAAGCGCTCGCCCAGGCTGTCGAACACGGCCTGCGCCTCGCTGTTGGCGCTGCAGCGCGGACCGGTGCACACCAGAAGATGGCGGCGGTAGCTGCCGAGCTTCGGCTTCTCGACCAAGGCGCCTGTACCGGGTTTTTCAGTTGAATCGTGATGGTTCATGCGTGGCCCTCCTCGGTGACGGGCTCGGCCTCAGTGTGGGGCAGATCGGCAAGCGTGGCGATGATGTAATCGAGCGGAAGTCTGTAATGCGCTGCCAGTTGTGCGGGCGTTTCATCGCTTATGCGAAGGGATTCCAGCCAGCCATTGAGGCCGGTGCTGAGCGAGCGCCCGGCCTGTTCGCCGCTGCGGGTGGCGCGCTCGCCATCGGCGACGTCGTACTTGTTGCTGTAGCCGCGTGGCGTCACCATCAGGCCGTCGCGCACGAAGGTGTTTGAGTTGCCGATGAGGACGGTGGTGAGCATGCCGATGTCGCACTCGCTCATCCTCTCCAGTGTGGTGAACTCGATGCGTTGTTTTGGGCGATAGGCCGACTTGACGATCGCCACCGGGGTATCCGGCCGGCGGTGGCGCAGGAACAGGCGCTGGGCTTCGACGATCTGGCGTGTGCGGCGACCGCTCTTGGGGTTGTAGAGGGCGACCACGAAATCGGCGTAGGCGACGGCGTCGAGGCGGCGCGCAATGGTGGCCCAGGGGGTAAGCAGATCGGACAGCGAAATGGCGCAGAAATCGTGCGTGAGCGGGGCGCCGACCAGCGCTGCGCAGGTGTTGAGTGCGGATGCGCCGGGGATGATCTCGACCTCGATGTCCGAGTCGGGTGTCCACCCGGCCTGAAACAGCACTTCGAAGGTCGGCCCCGCCATGCCATATACACCGGCATCGCCCGAGGAGATCAGCGCCACCTTCTTGCCCTGCCGGGCGCGGGCGAGCGATTCGATGGCGCGGTCAAGTTCCTCCGTCATCGACTTTCTGATCACTTCCTTGCCTTCGAGCAGGTCGGCGACGAGCTTGATATAGGTGACGTAGCCGATGATGGTGTCGGCCTCCGCGATGGCGGCGCGCGCACGCGCGGTGAGGTGGTCGTGACTGCCGGGGCCGAGGCCCACGAGCATGATCTTGCCCTTGCCAGTTGTCGTGTTCATTCGGTGATCCTTGCGATGGAGATGGTGGCGTTCTTGCCGTCAGTGCCGCGCACCTTGTGTTTTTCGACCAGCAGCGCGTCCTGGCCCGCATTGGCCGCGAGCAGCGCGGCGGCTTCCGAGACCGAGGGCGTGCCGGTGTAGCGACGCACGGTGTCGGACGGGTTGGGTACCGCGATCGCGGCGAGGCGGGCGGCAGGGTGAAACGCGATGCGCCAGCCGTGAACGGCTGCGAGCAGCGCCAGGCCGGGTTCGTCTGCCTTGAGGTCGATGCTGGCCACTGCGCTGACCGCTTCCAGACCGACGCCGGCGGCCGCCAGCGCTTCATTGACCGCACGGGCGAGGGTTTCGAACGGAGTGCCGCGGTCGCAGCCGAGCCCAAGTGCGACTTTCATTGCACGCTCGCAGCAGTGGGGCGGTAGATGACCTTCTTGCCACTTAAACGCTCGGCAAGCGTGTCAGGCAGGCTGCGGTTGCTGACCCACAGCACGGCGCCGAAGGCATCCGGGTCGATGTCTTCAAGGCGGTCGAAGCGGTGCAGATTGGCGGGCAGGCTGCCGCTGCGACCGTTGGCGTGGCGCGTCCACCAGTCGGTGCTGCCGGTTTCCTGTACCAGCGCAACCGGTTCGTCGTTCACGACGGCGGCGCTGGCTCGCACGATTTCGTCATGGCTGGCTTCGAAAGTCCAGCCCAGTTCGCGACCGAGCAGATCGACCGCGAGGGTTTCGCGGGCATCTGAGGCCGTGGTGAGCACCTGCTGTGCGCCAAGGGTCTGCGCAAGCACGCCGGCCAGTGCGTTGGCGCCGCCCAGGTGCCCGGAGAGTACGGGGATGGCGTAACGCCCGGCTTCGTCGAGTACCACGATGCCGGGATCGCTCTCCTTGTTCTTCAGATGCGGTGCGATGAGTCGAACGACCGCACCGAGCGAAACGATACAGATGATGCCGTCGAAAGCCGCGAACAGTGCGGGAATCTGATCGCCGGTCTTGCCGGTGAAGCAGGCAAAGGCACCCGGTGCGGCCGCCTCGGCTTCGCGGTGAAATTTCTCCGGCGCGAACAGGGTGGCGCCGGGCAGGGCGGCCACCACCTTGCCGGCGAGCGCAATGCCGTGCCGGGTGATCGAGACGACGGCGACTTTGTTATTGGGGAAGGGGAGGTGTTGGGTCATGGCGGATTCTTTCTTCTATATGGATCCTGTTAAGTCGTTACGTCCAGGTGGGGGTGGCCCGCAGAGGCCGCCACGCGAAGCGCTCGTACCGCTGCGGTTGTCGGTCGGGCAGACGTTCGCGGCCTTCGGCTTCCCGGCTCGTCGAACGTCTGCGGGGCGACGGTGCAAACTCGCTCGCTACGCTCACTCAGACATGCACCGTCTTGTTTCCCCGCAGACGCCCGACGATCCGGCGCTCTCGACAGCCCGACCGCCAACCACAGCGGCGCGCTTCACGTGGCGGCCTCTGCTGCTGCAGGGATATACGAGGCCTCTGATCTCTTGCGACAGCCGCGGCGCAGTTCTCCGCGCACGCGCTTCGGGTTCTGCACGAGCAACAGCGACAGGTAATTCACCTTCTCGCCGCGCAGACTGGCGACGTCGCGCACCACCCGCTCCTCGGGTGAGCCAACCTTCTCGATGAAGCAGCTGGTGGCGATCAGCCCGCGTCGTTCGAGCAGGTCCAGCACTTCGTCCAGCAGCGGCTTCACCTTCATCAGCACCAGGGTGTCGAACTCGTCGAGCAGATGATCGATCACTGGCACGCCGTAGGCGGCGGGGATGATGGCCAAGGTCTCGTCCTCCTCGGCCAGCGCCACATCCGCACGGGCGGCGGCCGCGGCAAATGAACTGACGCCGGGGATGGTCTCCACGGTGACAGCGGGCGCCAGTTCGCGCACTGCGCGCGCTAGGTGGCGGAAGGTGGAGTAAGTGGAGGCATCGCCCTCGACCAGAAAAGCGACATCACGCCCGCTCGCCAGCCACTCGACCGTGCGGCTGGCGGCGCGCGTCCACGCCTTGGCCAGTGCGGTCGCGTCGCGCGTCATTGGAAAGACCAGTTCGGCGACATCGGCCGGGATCTCGAGACCACCCCGGCGGGCGATGCCGAGCGCGTAAGAGCTTTCCTCCGCGCGTTTGACCGGGTAGGCCCAGCGCGCGCCGGATTGCAGCGCCGCCCAGCCACGGCGGGTGATGAGATCGGGATCGCCGGGGCCGAGCGAGACACCGATCAGGCGGCCGAAGCGTAAGGCAGGTTGCGATGCCTGAAGGTGGGGGGGAGTCATGTCATTCATGGGTGTTGCCTCCTGCGGGGTCTGATGGACGGCCTGCAGCCTGCGCGCTGACGATCCAGACCGGGTTCTGGGCGGCGAGGCGGTGCATGTCGAGAATCGGCTGACTGCGTGCGGCCGAGAGCATGGTGACGTCCCAGGTGGCGCCAAGCTGCTGAAGTGTCCGGGTGGCGAGGGCGAGGTTTTCCAGGGTGACGAAGTTCATCACCAGGTGCCCGCGGGGCTTGAGCCTGCCAAGGACCAGTGCGATGAGTTCCCCCAGTTCGCCGCCGGAGCCGCCGATGAAAACCGCGTCGGGTGCGGGCCATGTATCGAGTCCGGCAGGCGCCTTGCCCTCGAACAGGCTGTAATTGCTTGCGCGCATGCGCCGTGCATTGATGCGCGCGTTGGTCGCGTCGCCGCTGTTCTTCTCGATCGCCCACACGTGGCCCAGGTGAGCGATGCGGCTGGCTTCAAGGCCGACCGAGCCCGAGCCAGCGCCGATATCCCATACGATGCTGTCGGCGCGCAGGCCGAGGCGGGCGAGCGACACCGCACGTGCTTCGAGCTTTGTGATCAGCCCCTTCTCGGGCGTGCGTTGTACGTAATCGAGATCGTCGAAGCCGAATACCGGTGCGCTATGTGGAATGCTCGAGACGAGGTCGGGCGGGTAGCGCGTCGGTGCGTACCCGTCGCCTGCCCGTGCGATGCGTTCGATGATGACGACGTTGGGGTCGGGAAAGCGGCGGCGCGCTGCGTCGGTCAGGCGCAGGTTGGCAAAGACGGCTTCGTCCGCGTGACACAGGCAGGCGACGACGGACAGTCTGACGCTTTCGTGCGCATCATCGCCATAGCCGGCGGCGAGCAGTGCGCGGGCGATGCGGTCCGGGCCGTTGTGCGGGCTGGTGAAGGTGGCGACCAGCGGATGGCTGGCGACTGCGCGCACCAGTTTGTACAGGCCGTGTGCCGGTGTCGGGCCGGGAGTCGCGTCGTCACCGGGCCACTCGCCTGCATCGGGGCCGTGGCAGGAGCTGATGCGCGCGTCCTGCCACGGCTTCTTGAGGCGGGCGAAGGCGAGCTGAATGGTCGATGGCGCGGGCATGACCTCGACAGCGCCGGCGCCGAGCTTGCCGATCAGAAAGCGGGCAATGCCGTGACACAGCGGATCGCCCGTGGCGAGTATCGCAACCGGTCTGCCCGCATCGAGCGCGCTGGCGATCCATCCTGGCGTTTGCGACAGCGCACCGTCCATGTCGAGACACTCGGTGTCTTCGGGCAGGAAGGGCGCGACGAGATCAAGCGTGCGCCGAGCGCCGATCAGAACGCTGGCGGTGCGCAGTCGTGCCTGGGCGGCTGCGGACAGGCTGGCCCAGCCGTCATCGATGACGCCGATCACGCAGCACAGCGGGCGTTGGTTTTCAGGCATGAGCGGGTTCCATCAGTTCTTCTTCGTTCAGGGTCACGATCGGCACGCCTTCGAAATTGCAGGCCAGCACGGTGAGGCGGTGGGGGCCGGGGTAGCGCTCGCGCAGGCTGCGGATGGCGCGGGCAGCGAGCGCGCGGTGAAAGGTCACGGCAAGGCCAAGTTCGGCCAGTCGTTCGGCAGCGAAGCGGGCGGTTTCGGCGGCGCGGATCTCCTCGATCAGATCGGCTGGTGCGCCGACTTCGGCGGCGGCGCCGGCGATCAGGTCGCGGTCGACCTCCTCGCGCCAGGCGTGCGTCACCGACAGGCCCTGGGCGATCTTGGTCAGCTTGCCCACCATCGCGCCGATGATGATGTGCTGCATGTCGTGCTTGAGCGCGGTGGCGAACGCGGCCTTGACGAAGTCGCCCATCTGCACGAAACAGGCTTCGTCGAGTTGCGGAAACTCGCGCATCGCGCATTTTTCGGTCCGGCCGCCCGTCGTGAACACCACCGAGGTCTGGCCCTGGTTCGCCGCTACATCCACGGCCTGGATCACGCTCGCACGAAAGGCCGCGGTCGAATAGGGGCGGACGATGCCGGTGGTGCCGAGAATGCTGATGCCGCCAAGAATGCCGAGCCGGGCATTCAGCGTTTTCTTGGCCATCTCTTCGCCACCCGGTACCGAGATGGTGACTTCCAGACTGTCGCCCGCGGAAAGAATGGCTGCGCCCGCGGTGGCGACGTTTTCGGTGATGCTGCGTCGTGGCGCAGGGTTGATCGCGGGGCCGCCGACATCGAGCCCGAGGCCGGGCTTGGTGACGACGCCGACACCGCGCCCGCCCTTGAGGACGATGGCACCGCCTCCGCCAATGATGCGTCGCACGTCGGCGGTGAGGTGGGCGCCATGCGTGGCGTCGGGGTCGTCGCCTGCGTCCTTGATCGAGACTGCATGTGCGCAGTCGCCTTCCGGGTGATGCGTCACGCGGCCGTCGCAGATGTTGAAGCGCACGCGCAGGGTGTTCGGCAGCACGCATTCGACCGCCTCGGGCACCACGCCCTGCACCAGTCCGAGCGTGGCCGCAGTGGCCGCTGCCGCGGCATTGGCGCCGGTCGAGAAACCGGTGCGGTTGCCGCGGTCGCGCTTGGGATCACCCTTGCGAACCTTCTCGGGGAGCGTGTGACCGGCTGCCATGGCGTGTTCAGGCTTGCGCGGGCTGCAGCTGGCGTGCTTCGGCCAGTCCGAGCAGTGCATGCAGTGCCGCGACCACCAGCGTCGAGCCCCCCTTGCGCCCACGGATCACGATCCACGGCACCTCGGTGAGCCCGGCCATCAGGTCCTTCGATTCGGCGGCGGAGACGAAGCCCACCGGCATGCCGACGACCAGCGCGGGGCGTGCGCCTTCCTCGCGGATCAGGCGCACGATCTCGATCAGCGCGGTGGGTGCATTGCCGATGCCGACCAGCGCACCGTCGAGCAGGCCTTGCCGGTGCGCCTTGCGCATCGCCTGCACGGCACGCGTGGTGTTCTCCGCATTGGCGAGCTCGATGACGTCGGCGTCGGAGATGAACTGGTGGGCGTGCATGCCGAAGTGCGCCAGTCGTGACGCCGACAGGCCGACACAGATCATCTCGACATCGGCCACGATCGCCGCTCCGCCCCGCAGGATGGCTGCAAGCCCTGCTTCGACCGCCGCGGGATGAAAGTCGGTGAGGCCGTTGAAGTCGAAGTCGGCATTGGCGTGAATCATGCGGCGCACGATGGGCCATTGCTCGGGGCGATAGTCGTGCCGGACGACCTCGGCGTCGATGACGGCAAAGGAGTCATGCTCGATGGCACGACCCGCGGCGGTGAGCTGCTCGGTAACGGTGTTTGCGGTCATGGTCGGGTTCCGGGCGCTGAGCTCAGGCGGGTGCATGGTCGTGGTGGTGTTCATGCCCGTGACCCAGCGAATGCGCGGCATGCACGTGGGTGTGGCTGTGGTCGTGCAGATGTTCGGCTTCGGCGGCGACGCGATACTTGCAGCCGTCGCATTCGAGCAGGCCGCCTTCTGCGGCGCCCGACTCGCCGATGCGGCTGTCGAGCAGATCGAAGATGCCCTTGTCGAAACCGAAATGGGTGCCGAGGGCAAAGGCAAGGTGCGGAAACTGGGCTTGCAGGCGTTCGGTCTGGGTCTTGATGCGGTCCATCAGCACGCCGCTGAAGAGATACACCGGCACGATGCAGATCTGCATCATGCCAAGGCGGATCTGGCGCTGAACCACGGTTTCGAGCCGCGGCCAGGTGATGCTGGTGAAGGCAAGGTCGACCAGATCGTGGTCGTAGTCTTCGAACACCCAGCGCGTCATGCGGGCGAGCTCGCCATTGGCACCGGCATCGGACGAGCCGCGGCCGAGCAGGATGACGCCGGTGGTGCGCGGGTCCGGGGTGGCGAGCTGGTGCAGCAGGCGGTCGAGCTGGCCCTTGAGCACGGCAAGCATCTCGCGGCCCATGCCCAGGTGGCGGGTGCACACGAAGTCCACCTCAGGATGGCGGGCGCGCGCACGCGACACTGCCGCCGGCAGTTCCATCTTCACATGGCCCGCTGCGTTGAGAATGAAGGGTACGACGGTGACCCGGCGTGCGTTCCGGGCGGCGCGGTCCAGGCCCTCGTCGAGCAGGACTTCCGCATGTTCGATGAAGCAGGCTTCGATGCGCCAGCCCGGGTGACGCGCCTGCCACTGGGTGGCGAACTGCAGGATCTCGCGGTTGCCTTCGCGATTGCGCGAACCATGGCCGACGAGGAGGATGGTGTGATCGTTCATGACGGAATCTCGGTGGTTGCGCTTTCCGTGCCGTCGTCCTGCATCAGGGTGGCTTTGCGGAAACGGTGTGAAAAACCGGGGTCGTAGAGTTTGGAGCGGGCGATATCGGCCCAGTCGCGCGCGCCCAGCGCGGGGCTGGCGATGATCATGGCCTGCGAGGCGATCTTCTCGTCCTGGCAGCGACGCTTGATGTCGGCGAGCGTGCCGCGCACGATCTTTTCCGCCCCGGGCCAGCTGGCCTTCTGCACCACGACGATGGGTGCGTCCTCGGACCATCCGGCGCTGCGCAACGCACGCTGGACTTCATGCAGCAGCGTGATCGACAGAAAGATGCACAAGGTGCTGCGATGCGCTGCCAGCGCCTCGAGCTCTTCGCCTGCAGGCATCGGCGTGCGCCCGGCAACGCGGGTGAGAATCACGGTCTGGGTGACTTCAGGCAGGGTCAGGGTTTCGCCTGCCGCAGCTGCGGCGGCCATCGCCGAAGACACGCCCGGCACGACCTTCCACTGCACGCCGGCGGCGTCGAGCGGGCGGGTCATCTCCACCAGCGCCCCATACAGCCCGGGGTCGCCGGTCTGCAGGCGCACCACCGTTGCATGTCGGGCGCAGGCGTCGAGCAGCCATGCGCTCATCTCCTCCAGCGTCATGTCCTTGGAGTCGCGAATCTCGCAACCCGGTGGGGCAAAGCGCGTGGCAGCCTGGTCGACCAGCGACCCGGCAAAGAGGATCGCGCCCGCCTGTTCGAGCAGCCCGCGACCCTTGACCGTGATCAGGTCGGGGTCGCCGGGGCCGGCGCCGACGAACCAGATGATGCCCATGTGCTCAGCCTGCCCGCAGGGTGGTGCACAGCTTCATCGCCGTGCTGGCGGCATAGGGCTGCAGCAGGCGGATCAGGCTGAAGGTGATCAGCGGTTCGAGAACGACCAGCGGAGCATAGGCAATCGCGAAGGCAGCCCAGTCGGCAAGCGGCGTGGCCACTTCGCCAATGGCGAGCCAGAAGCCGACCATGGCGGTTACGCCGGTGTAGAACACCGCGTCGAGTTTCATGATGTTGCGCAGCCTGAGGCTGTCGAAGCGCTTGCCGACGGTGTGGTGCACCAGCATCAGTGGCACCGCAAGCGACAGGGTGTTGATGCCGAGATGGACAAGATCGGCGGGTTCGAAGAACAGCCCCTGCAAGGCCAGACCGATGCCGAAACCAAGCAGCGTGGGCACGAATCCGAGGATCAGGTACATCGGCATCGCGCCGATGAAATGCAGTTCGGACGGACCGACGGCAAGGTGGAAGCTCTGCATGAACACCGAAAAGAACAGCGCGGCGAGCAGCGAGCGCAGGATCAGTTGCGGTTGCCGCAGCAGCGGCAGGGCATGACTGGCAAGCAGTCCGGTGGCTGCGATGTTGGCGGCAGCGATTTTGGCGGTGGAAACGTAACCCGGTTCGATATGCATGAAGAACTCCCCTCGTGTGCTTGGCTGGCGACCTGAAGCCGGGGAGGCAGGCGAAAGCGCGCATGGGCAGTCCATGAACGTGCGAACGTCTACGCAAAACGAATATCGAATGCGGCTGGCATGGAGGCGTACGAAGAAAATACGGCCGCGACCAAGCAGTCGGATCGAACCCTCACCCCGGGATTCACATCTCTTTCATCTCGATCGGGCCGGTCTTCTGGCTCACCATCTTCCTCATCCGCCGACCTTCCCGGGGAGAAACCCAGTGGTCATCTGTGTTGCAGCGGATTCGTCAGGCTTACAGCAGCGGGGGCTGCGCCGGAGTGGCTGAGCGCATGTGCGATCAGCGTCACCGGACTTCCCGTTTCACCCGTCATAAGACTTTATGACAAGGCACCCGGATCGAATGTGGGGCGGAGCTTAGTCGAGGTTCATGGGTGTTTGCAAGCTGTCCTTACGGCAAGCGGGTGGAACGAAGGTGTGTGGCCACCGGTGCGCTACACTGCAGCCCTGCTTGCCGGAGTCCTGATTTCATGCCTTCAAACACTGCTTCGCTCGCCTTCTCCAGCGCGGAGATCGCTGCCGTTTATCGCGTGATCGCCGAACGTCGTGACATGCGCCACTTCCTGCCGGATGCCGTCGATCCCGAAGTCCTGCGGCGACTGCTGTGGGCTGCCCACCATGCACCGAGTGTCGGTTACATGCAGCCCTGGCGCTTCATCCGCATCACCGACCCCGCCTTGCGCGAGCGCATGCACGCGCTGGTGGAGGAAGAGCGGATTGCCACTGCCGAGGCGCTTGGCGAGCGTGCGGAAGACTTCATGAAGCTCAAGGTCGAAGGCGTGCTCGACGCCGGCGAGGTGCTGGTGGTCGCACTTGCCGAAGGGCGCGAGAAGCATGTGTTCGGGCGCCGGACCTTGCCCGAAATGGATCTGGCCTCGGTGGCCTGTGCGATTCAGAACATGTGGCTGGCGGCGCGCGCCGAAGGACTTGGCATGGGCTGGGTGTCGATCTTCGATCCGGACAAGCTTGCGACGCTGCTGTCCATGCCCGAAGGCGCCTGCCCGGTTGCGGTGCTGTGTATCGGCCACGTCGAGGCCTTCTACCCGAAGCCGATGCTGGAGATCGAGAAATGGGCCGAGCGCATGCCGATCGAGGACGTATTGTCCGAGAACGTGTGGCCATCTTCGGCTGATTGAGTACTTTCGTTCCAAAAAAAGAAGGCCACCTTGCGGTGGCCTTCTTCACGTGTCGTGCAGCGCGGATCAGTGATCAGCGATTGCCGTTCCCCGTTCTGGCGGAGAACAGCGCTGCGCGCGGTGCGGTATTGCGGCGGTCGGACGCCTGCGGCGCGCGATTGCCATTCACTTCGCTGCGGCCACGGTTGCCCGCATGGTTGCCGTTGGGTTCGGCGCGACTGGGGGCGGCGCGATTGCCGTCCACTTCACCGGCCTGGCGCGGCGCGGGACGGGCACGATTGCCGTCCGCCTCGGGGCGGGCGCGCTGCGGACCACGGTTGCCGGGCTGGCCACCGTTTGCGGGACCACGGCCGCCGGGACGATCGCTGCGTCCGGCGGGCGCGCTGCTTCGGCGCTGTTCGTTGTTGTTACGACCGCCACCGCCACCGCGGCGCTGTATCGGCTCGCGGCGCTGATCTTCGTCATGCGACTGCTCTGCCGTGGCGCTGGGCACGAAGCCTTCGGCCGTGGCGCGGTCGACCTTGCGGTGCATCAGGCGTTCGATTGCGGTCAGCAGCTTGAGCTCTTCCCGGTCGACCAGCGAAATCGCGTGGCCGGCAGCGCCGGCACGGCCGGTGCGGCCGATGCGGTGCACGTAGTCTTCAGGCACGTTCGGCAGTTCGAAGTTCACCACCTGCGGCAATTGATCGATGTCGAGACCGCGAGCGGCGATATCGGTGGCAACCAGGACCGGCAGCGATCCGTCCTTGAATTGTGCCAGCGCACGGGTACGTGCAGCCTGGCTCTTGTTGCCGTGAATCGCCGATGACTCGATGCCGTGCTTGGTCAGGTATTCGGCCAGCTTGTTGGCGCCGTGCTTGGTGCGGGTGAACACGAGCGCCTGGAACCACTGGCGTTCCTTGATCAGCCACGCCAGCAGTTCGCGCTTCTGCTTCTGCCCGATCATGTAGGCAGCCTGCTCGACGCGCTCGGCGGTGGTGTTGCGCGCAGCAACTTCGACGCAGCCGGGGTTGTGCAGCAGGCCGTTGGCCAGCTCACGAATCTCGTCGGAGAAGGTGGCCGAGAACAGCAGGTTCTGGCGCTTCTTCGGCAGCAGTGCGAGCACCTTGCGGATGTCGCGGATGAAGCCCATGTCAAGCATGCGGTCGGCTTCATCCAGGATCAGGATCTCGACGCCGGACAGATCCAGCGTGCGCTGATTGACGTGATCGAGCAGGCGGCCGGGCGTGGCCACCAGGATGTCGACCCGCTTCTTCAGCGCCGAGATCTGCGGATTGATGTTGACGCCGCCGAACATCACCATCGAGGTCAGCGGCAGGTGCTTGCCGTAAGTCTTGACCGATTCCTCGACCTGGGCTGCCAGTTCGCGGGTGGGGGTGAGAATGAGGCAGCGCGGTCGGCCGTTGGGGTGCGGATGCACATGCGTCTGCGACAGCAGGTGCAGCACCGGAAGGGTGAAGCCGGCAGTCTTGCCAGTGCCGGTCTGCGCTGCGGCGAGCAGGTCGCCACCGGCGAGCACCTGCGGAATGGCCTGGGCCTGGATCGGCGTCGGCGTGGTGTAGCCGGCTTCCGAAATGGCGCGCAGCAAGGGTTCTGCCAGTCCGAGACTGGCGAAATTTGATTCTGTGTTCATGCGAGAAAATGCTCCAGCGACGGCCTGTCGTGCGCAGGGCGTACGACACCAATCGAGGCGGGCGGGATTCGTGACCGGAAAAGGTCGTTGGAAAGTGCTGCGGCCGATTGGTCGGGCACGCAACAGCCTCTTACTATAGATTGTTCAGGCGCGGAAAGCGAGAATTCACTGAAATCAGAGGGTTTCCTCCCTTTGCATGAGGCTTCCTAAGCCTTTCGTTGAATATCTCCCCCTGCCGACAACGTGTATATTCAGGCCCGCCTAACGGCTGTCGCCGGAGTGTGCTCCCATGTACGTGCCTCGTTCCCGCCTGTTCGATTTGCGACCACGCCTTGCGCGTCGGCTCGGGCTGATCGCGTTTGCGGGGCTGTCGGCAGTGGGGGCCCTGATGGTGCTTGCCTTCTGCGCCGTGGTGCTTGCGTTGATGCACAGCTGGCAGACCCTTAACGAGGGTGAGCCACTGGCCACGGTGGCGTCGAGTCTGGCGGCGGTGTGTGCCGCGTATCTGTGCGCCCGCCTGACGACAATCTTCTACGTGCCTGCTCCCGAGCCCGAGGGCATTCTCCTGCCGCCCGATGCGGCCCCCGAGTTTTACTGCCTGATGGACGATATCGGCAGCCATCTTGGTGCCGACCCAATTGATCGCGTGTGGATCACCCGCGACCCGAACGCGACAGTGCTGCAGCGTGCGCGCTGGGGCTGCGTGGGCCGCATCGAGTCTCACCTCCTGCTGGGGCTGCCGCTGGTGCATAGCGTTTCGCGCTCGCAGCTTGCGGCGGTCATGGCGCATGAGTTCGCCCATCTTGCCCTGCAGCGCAATGGGCTCGGAAAGCTCGGCGCACACGTGCGGGCATGGTGGTTTCGTGTGCTCGACGCAATGTGCGAGAGCATGCCCATCGTAGAAACCCTGGCCGATCGCGTCTTGCGCCGCTTCTACCGTGACATGCTGCGGCTCTCGCGCATCGAAGAGTTCGAGGCTGACGCCATTGCGGCAAAGCTGGTCGGGGCGGGGCTTCTCGGAGAGACCCTGGTCGAAGTAACGCTCAAGGAGCGCTTCCTGCGTCAGGATTACTGGCCCAAGGTCATGGCACAAAGCGAGAGCCGTGCCCGACCGAGCATCCGCCCCTACCGCGAGATGGGGCTGGGCGTGGAGACCGGGTTCCTGCGGCCGGCATCGGTGCGCGCAGTCACCGCGGTGCTGCTTGAGGACGAGGAAGACGTCTCCCTGCCATTTCATCCGTCGCTGCATCAGCGTCTGAGCGCGTTGAGGGTTCCGCTGCGCGCGGCCCAGGTCGACCGTCCGTCGGCCGCGAGGCACTACTTTGCGCCCCTTCTGCCATCGCTGGCGTGGGTGTTCGATCACGCATGGTGGCAGGACGTCCGTTCGGGCTGGCGCAGCCAGTACGCGCGCGCCCGGCGCAGCAGCCGTGACTAGGCGTTCGCGCGCTTGTCCAGGCTGCTGAGGCTGCCACCCGCCAGCTAAGCCGGGACGACCTGCGCCGCAGCTGCGCGCCCTCGTCGCTCTCAAAATCCACGCTGCTCTGCCAACAACGGTTTTTTTGACCGGGGTCGTCTTTGGGCGCGCGCCGGCGCGTTATGCTTTCAGCCGGAGATAACAGTAGGCCGAAGCCAAGTCCTTCGCCACAGGCGTGCAGCGTCGATGAAAAAACACATGATTGAACTGGGGAAACGACTGTTACGGCGGTGCGCCCCCCTGCTGCCGGCGAAGTGGCGTTTTTCGGCATACAGCAAGCTCATTCGCTGCGACGCCGAACTCTCCGACAAGATGGTGTTCAAGCTTGCCGAGACGCGCGAGGAGCTCGAAGCCTGTTTCCATCTGCTGCACGACGCCTATGTCGACGCCGGCTTCATGACGCCGGACCCCTCGGCCATGCGGGTCACGGTGTATCACGCATTGCCCACGACCTCTACGCTCCTGTGTCGCTATGGCGACCGCGTAGTGGGCACGCTGTCGCTGATTCGGGAGAGCGCATTGGGTTTTCCGATGCAGCGCATCTTCGATCTGGGTGGGGTCAGGCAGGCGGGCGGGAATGTTGCCGAGGTGTCGGCGCTCGCCATCGACCGCCGTTTTCGATCAGCAAGCGGCAAGATCCTGCTGCCGCTGATGAAATTCATGTACGAGTATGCGACGCGCCAGTTCGATACCCGCCACCTCGTCATTGCAGTGAACCCGCGGCATGTCGGCTTCTACGAGTCGGTGCTGTGCTTTCGCCGTCTGGCTCAGCACACCGTGGCGCATTACGATTTCGTCAATGGCGCGCCGGCGGTGGGTGCGTACCTGGATCTCGCTGCGGCCCCAGCGGAGTATCAACGTCGCTATGGGCGCATGCCGGCGTCCAAGAATCTGTTCCGGTATTTCACCGAAACGACCGTCCCCAATATTCACTTTCCCGAGAAGCGTTTCTATACGACGACTGACCCGGTGATGACGCCGGAGTTGATCGAATATTTCTTCAACGTCCGTACGCGCGTGTTTGCCGGATTGCGCATGGGCGAATTGCTCCTGCTGCACTCGATCTACGACTTGCCCGAGTACAAGCGCTGTCTGCCGCTGGTGCCCGACGACACCCCGCGCTCGGAGATGCGCAGGCGCACGCACAGGCGGTTTCCGGTCATGTGTCCGGGTGAGTTCAGTGCAGGCCTGCCCGGTCTGCGTCGCCGTTATCCGTTGAAGGTGTTCGAGTGCTCGGGATCCGGTTTTCGGGTGCGATCGGAGCGCAAGCTGCCCGTCGGCGTCAGTGGCGAAGTCTCGATCGAGCTGGGTGCGTCGGACCGCAGCAGGATGAAAGTCACCGTTCTTCGTCTCGGCTCGCATGACGAATGCATTGCGTTGATCCGCATCGACCATGCAGACCTGGCCTGGCGCAAGTTTGTCAGCGCATTGAGCCGCGCGCGAACGCATGACGAACTCGAAGAGGCGACGCGCTTTATTTGAGCGTGTTCTGGGGGCGGCGCTGGCGCGCCTCGTTGAGCTGCTCGCACAGACGACTGGCGCCGTCCAGGATGCGTGGCGTATGGCGCTGGATGATCGTCGGTGGGATGAAGAACAGATTGTCGCCCGCGACTGCGGAAATGCTCGGCCAGCGGCGCCACTGATCAAGCCATTCGGGACGGGCGTCTCCCATTCCGCTGGCGACGATCGCTTCCGGATTGGCCGCCAGCACCGACTCCGCGTTCACCGTCGGTGCCAGCTGGGGAAGATCGGCAAAGACGTTCTCTCCACCACACAGGCGGATGACGTCGCCAATCAGATGCTCGCCATTGATCGTCATCAACGGGCGGTCCCAGACCTGATAGAAGGTGCGCACCGGCGGCAGCGTCGAGTAGCGGCTGCGCAGTGATGTCAGACGCGCACGGAAGCGCGCTGCAGCAGTGCGCGCTTCGGCGGATGTCCCTGCGAGTTCGCCGAAGGTCTCCAGTGCGCGCGCCACATCGTCAAGGTTGCGCGGTTCGTTGATGAAGACCGGGATGCCAAGCGCGGACAGGCGATCGAGGTGGGCATTGCGGTTGCCGCTCTTCCATGCCACCACCAGGTCGGGTTTGAGCGCTGCAAGTGCTTCCATGTCGACGTTGGTGTAGCTGCCGACTTGGGGGAGTGCCTTGGCGGCCTCCGGGAAATCGCTGTACGACACCACGCCGACGACCTTGCTTCCGGCGCCTGCGGCAAAAAGCAGTTCGGTGAGATGTGGTGCGAGACTGACGATGCGCTGGGCCGGCTGCTTCAGGTGCAGCGCTGCACCCGTGTCATCGGTGATGCGGAGATCGGCAGCGACGGCAGCAAGACTCGATGTGGCACAGGCAACTGCGATGAGGCGTAGGGCGGTTTTCATCTTGAGAGATCCTTGATGCCCGGCGTATCCAGGGCGTCGGCGAGTCGCTGCCAGTCGGCTTCGAGCGCAGGGAGTCCGAAGCGCAGGCTCGCCGGCGAATCGAAGTGCCGCACAAGAATGCCATGCGTGGCGAGTCGGTGGCGGAGTGTGTCTGCATCGGGGTGTTCGAACCACTGAAACAGGGCTGGGCCGCGGGCATTGCCGAAACCGGCAGCATGCAGCAGCGCGCCAAGCCGTTGTCCCTGCGCGAGCAATCGGGTGCGGGCGCTTTCCTGCCATGCGTGGTCGCGTAGCGCAGCCTGCGTGACGATTCGGGCAGGGCCGCTCACGGCCCATGGTCCCAGGTGCTCTGCGAGTGCTGCGCGCAGTGCCCGCGGGCCGAGTACAAAACCGGTTCTGGCGCCGGCCAGTCCAAAGAACTTTCCGATCGAGCGCAGCACCACGAGGCCCGGGCGCCCTGCCTCGGCGGCGAGACTGTTGGACGGCGCCGTATCGATGAAGGCTTCGTCGATTACCAGCCAGCCGCCACGAGACGCAAGGCGGCGGTGCCACTCCAGCAGTTGCGCACGGTCGTAGTGTTCGCCCGAGGGGTTGTTCGGATTCACCAGCACGAGCACGTCGGTCGCATCGATGGCGGCGTCGATGCGACCGACGCTCGCGTCGATCCGTTGCAGTGTGGTGCCCCGCCACGCGTGCGGGTGTTCCGCATAGGTCGGACCGGGGATCGTGATGCGAGCCCCTGGGATCAGCGTCGGGAGCGACTGGATTGCGGCTTGCGAGCCGGCGACGGCAAGGAGTTGGTCCGTGCCGTAATAGTTTGCCGCAGCCGCTTCCAGGCCGTCATTGTCTTCCGGCAGCCTGTGCCAGGCGGACAGCGGAATCTCGGGCACAGGCCAGGGCGTGGGGTTGATGCCGGTCGAGAGGTCGAGCCAGTCCTGCAGCGGGATCCCGTAGTCGCTGGCTGCGCGGCGCAGCCGTCCGCCGTGCTCAAGCATGGAGGCGTTCCAGCGCGAGTGCGATCAGGCCGGCGACGGCGAGCCACAGCAGAATGCCGCGACGGACCAGGCTGACGGCCGCGCGGATGGCGCGCGCATCGGGCGCACTGCCTTCGCCGAGTTGAGGGCGAAGCTCCTCCTGTCCGTGGTAAATCGCTGCACCACCGAGCTTGAGATCGAGCGCTCCCGCGCCGGCGGCCATCACCGGTCCTGCGTTGGGGCTATCCCAGGAAGGTGCCTGTCTGCGCCAGCACTCAAGCGCCTGGCGGGTACGGCCAAGCGCGGCGTAGGTGAGCGCGGTGAGGCGGGCGGGAAGTGCGTTGAGGAGGTCGTCGATGCGGGCGGCAGCCCAGCCGAAACGAAGGTATTGCTGCGTGCGGTAGCCCCACATCGCGTCCAGCGTGTTGGCGAGGCGAAACAGCAGCACGCCGGGTCCGCCGGCGAGCAGAAACCAGAACAGGGCGCCGAAGACGGCGTCGTTGCCGTTTTCCAGCACGGATTCGGTGCCCGCACGGGCCACGCCCTCGGCATCGAGTACGCTGGTGTCGCGACTCACGATCCAGCTTGTACGCTGGCGTGCTTCATCCAGATTGCCTGCCTCAAGTGGCAGGGCGATGGCCTCGGCGTGTTCGGTGAGGCTGCGCCCGCCGAGCGCGAAGTACAGCAAGCCGATGTCGATCGGCCAGTGCGCCAGCGGATGCACGTCACGCACGAGCAGTGCCAGTCCGACCCAAGGGCCGACAGCAAGCAGCCACGCCAGCATGCCCGCCAGGCGGGACGCAGACCAGGCTCTGACCCTGGCTTCGACAGCATTCGACCAGCGCCCGAAGCCGACCAGCGGATGGTAGCGGGGCACTTCTCCAAACAGCCGGTCCAGAAGCAGGCCGGCGGCGAGTTTGAATACGATCAGCGTGAATACGGACATGGCGGGAGCGCGCCGGATTGCGGGCGCAGCGTATGCGGAAGCGGGGCTGGAGGGTACGACAAGCGGTGGCAGTATGGCAAAGGCTTGTCGTCAGCGCAGCGACTTCGGGGGGCTGCGGAGGGTTTCGAGGCGGGGCTTGAGGTGGTCTGACCGCGCAGGCCGTGCCGGCCCTGTGTCCTCAGCGCCCGTGGGGCGGGCGGGAAAGGTGAGTGTGAAAAACCTTCCGGACGGGCACGCATCTGCCCGTCCGGAAAGCAGCGGCGTTCAGCCGATCATGCCGGCGCCGACGGTGTTGTTGGTGCTTTCATCGATGATGATGAAGGCGCCGGTTGCACGGTTGGCTGCGTAACGGTCGGCAACGATGGGTTGTGCGAGCTTGAGCGTGAGGCGCGCGATGTCGTTCATGGCCAGGCTGGTGACAGGCTGCTGTTCGAGCGTGTTCACATCGAGGCGGTAGTCGATCTTGGCGATCTTGGCCTTGGCTTCGCGCGTGGTATGACGAACGAGATAGGTGCGGGCCGGCGACATCGGCGTCTCCGAAAGCCAGCACACGGTGGCGTCGATCTGCTTGACGGCTGCCGGCGCTTCGGCCGATTTCACGATCATGTCGCCGCGCGAGATGTCGATTTCGTCCTCGAGCAGCAGGGTGATGGACTGTTCGTGGATGGCGCGCTCAAGCTGTTCGGTGCCAATGCTGATGGCCTTGACCTTGCTTGAGGCGCCCGAGGGCAGCACCGTCACCGCGTCGCCGACGCGGATCTCGCCGGATTCGACACGGCCCATGAAGCCGCGATAGTCGTGCAGTTCGGGGTTGGCCGAGTCGTGCGGACGGCAGACGAACTGCACCGGGAGGCGGAAGTCCTCGGCTTTCTCGGTGTGGGCGGCGGGGGCGGCTTCGAGAATCTCGAGCAGGGTGGGGCCCTTGTACCAGCCGAGACGCGCGCCGCGATCGACGATCATGTCGCCGGCGAGTGCCGAGATCGGGATGAAGCGCACGTCCTTGATGCCGAGCTGGGCGGCGAAGGCGAGGTAGTCGGCCTTGATGCGCTCGAAGGTGGCTTCGTCGTAGTCGACGAGGTCCATCTTGTTCACCGCGACCAGCAGGTGGGGGATGCCGACCAGGCTGGCGAGGTATGAATGGCGACGGGTCTGCGTGAGTACGCCCTTGCGTGCATCGATGAGGATGATCGCAAGGTTGGCGGTCGACGCGGCGGTGACCATGTTGCGGGTGTACTGCTCGTGCCCGGGCGCGTCGGCGATGATGTACTTCCGTGTGCCGGTGGTGAAGTAGCGATAGGCGACATCGATGGTGATGCCTTGTTCGCGCTCTGCCTGCAGGCCGTCGGTGAGCAGCGAGAGGTCGACCGCGGTCATGCCGCGCTTGGCCGAGGTCTTCTCGATCGCGTTCATGGTGTCGGCGAGGATGGTCTTGGTGTCGAACAGCAGGCGGCCGATCAGGGTGCTCTTGCCGTCGTCGACGCTGCCGCAGGTCAGAAAGCGCAGCAGGCCGTTGTCGATCTCGGGCAGTTGTTCAAGTGCGGACATGGTCATTTTTCCTTCAAGCTTTCCAGAATTCGGTTGGTGCTTTGTTTTGTGCTGGATTGTGTGTGCTGCTAAGTCGCCGGGGCTGCATGAGGCATTCGTTCTGAAGGCTGCGGAACTCGCCCTGCGGGCTCGGACAGTCCTCACCTTCGCCACGAATGCCTCACACATCCCCGGCTCTTGTCCGGATGGCTCCGCAGTCAGAAGCGTCCTTTGCAGGGAGGCTGCGGTACGTCGAACCAAGCTTTGCTCTCGCCTCGCTCCCCGCTGTCTTTAACCCGGTTCAGGCACACACGTTCAGGTGGTGTGCTGGGTGTTTGTGCCGAGGGCGAGGACTGTCTGAGCGCAGCGAGTTCCGCAGCCCTCGGCACAAACACCCAGTGCGCTACCCCGGCACAACACGCAACTCACAAAGAACAAGCAACAAGCAACAAGCAACAAGCAACAAGCAACAAGCAACAAGCAACAAGCAACAAGCAACAAGCAATAGATCAGAAATACCCTTCCTTCTTGCGCTGCTCCATCGACGCCTCGGAGGTCTGATCGTCCATTCGCGTCGCGCCACGTTCGGTGATCGTCGTCGTTGCGGTCTCGGCAAGAATCTTCTCCACCGTGTCCGCGTCGGACTCAACCGGTGCCGTGCAGGTGATGTCACCCACGGTGCGGAAACGCACCAGCACTTGCTCGATCTTGTCGCCAGGCTTTGCCGGGGTCACGTCGGTCACCGGCTGCATCAGCCCGTTCTTGCGCACCACCGGGCGGGTGTGGGCGAAATAGATCGACGGCAGCTCAAGCTGCTCGCGGGCGATGTATTGCCACACGTCGAGCTCGGTCCAGTTGCTGATCGGGAAGGCGCGGATGTTCTCGCCCTTGTGCGATCGCGCGTTGTACAGGTTCCACAGCTCAGGGCGCTGGTTCTTCGGGTCCCACTGACCGAACTCGTCGCGGAAGCTCATGATCCGCTCCTTCGCCCGGGCCTTCTCCTCGTCCCGGCGGGCGCCGCCGATACACGCATCGAAACCGAATTCCTCGATGGCTTCGAGCAGCGTGACCGACTGATGCTTGTTGCGTGACTCATCGGCCGACTTCAGCACCACGGTGCCGCGCGCCATCGAATCCTCGACCGAGCGCACGATCAGGCGCTCGCCCAGTTCGGCGGCGCGCTTGTCGCGGAAGTCGGTCACTTCCTTGTAGTTGTGGCCGGTGTCGATGTGCATCAGCGGAAAGGGGAAGCGACCCGGGCGAAAAGCCTTCTCGGCGAGGCGCAGCAGGCAGATCGAATCCTTGCCGCCGGAAAACAGCAGCACCGGGTTTGCGCACTGGCCAGCCACCTCGCGCAGGATGTGGATTGCCTCGGCTTCAAGCCAGTCGAGGTGGGAGAGCGTCTGTTTGGTGAGAGTCGACATTGTTGCCTTACCGTTTCGAGAGTTGAGCGCCATCCGTCATGCGCAGGGCCCGCAGGGCGGCGCGCAGACCTGCACGGATTGCGAGGAAGCGTTGCTTCAGGGTGACGGTGAACATGTTCAGTCCTTTTTCACGTGAAGGCCGCATTCCTTGGAGGTGGGGTCTTCCCACCACCAGCGTCCGGCCCGGACGTCCTCGCCCACGGCAACGCCGCGGGTGCAGGGGGCGCAGCCGATGCTCGGGAAGAACTGGTCGTGCAGCGCGTTATAAGGCACTTCGTTCAGGCGCAGATAGGCCCAGACCTCGGCCTCGGTCCAGTCGGAGAGCGGATTGAGCTTCTCCAGGCCATTGCCGGCGTCGAACTCGCGCAGCGGCAGACCGCTGCGGGTCGTCGACTGGGCGGCGCGCTGACCGGTCACCCATGCCTTCTTGCCCGCCAGTGCCCTGCGCAGGGGCTCGACCTTGCGCACCTGGCAGCAGGCCTTGCGCAGCTCGACGGAGTCGTAGAAGGCGTTGATGCCCTCGGTGCGAACGTAGTGTTCAACCGCGGTAGCATCGGGAAAGAACACCTTGAGGCGGGTGCGATAGCGCTGCTCGACCTCGCCCATCAGCTTGTAGGTCTCGGCGGGCAGGCGTCCGGTGTCGAGCGAGAAGATTTCGACCTGCAGCTTGCGGCTGAGGATGATGTCGGTGAGCACCATGTCTTCGGCGCCAAAACTGTTGGCGAAGGTCACTTCGCCTTCGCTGCCGAGTTCGGCCACCACCGCCTGCAGCAGGTCAACGACCGCAGCGGTCTTGGCTACGACGCTTTCGCGCAGTTCCGGGGTGAGTTCGGGGTGGGTGGCCGGGTTGCGCGGTGCGCCACCGGTGCCGGGGCGCAGCATGGAGACGCTTGCGTTCATGCGGCCACCTTGCGCGCCAGTCGGCGGAACAGGGGCTCCGCACGATCCACTGCACCCTGGTAGGGCTCGGTGAAATCCCTGAAGCTCTCCAGTGCGATCTTGAGCTGCTCGGGCGTGTATCGACCGGCTGCCGGCTGCAGCGCGTCAAAACCGCAGCGGGTCAGGAAGAAGAACTGGTCGCGCAGCACTTCTCCGATGGCACGCAACTCACCGCCATAGCCGTGGCGGGCGCGCAGCAGGGTGGCGATGGAGTAGCCGCGACCGTCTGCAAACTTGGGGAAGTCGACCGCGATCAGCTGCAGCCGCAGCAGGTCGTCGGCAAGGGCTGCGGGGTCTTCGGTGCCGGCGAGCCACACGCCCAGCACGCCGGCCTCAGCCTGTGCGCCAAGCGCATCGCGGCGTGCGAGCCAGACTGCGAGCGGCACGATCACACGGCCGGCGGGCAGTTCGACGGTGGCTGCCTCCTCGCCTTCGGCGAGGCGGAGCACGGTCCAGTCGTCCTCATGGACGACGCCATTCTTGATGATCTCAGACATGGGCTTGCTTCCTTTCTTCGCGGTCTGCATAGACCTGCGTCTTGAACGGTTCTGCGCCGACACGGCGCACGGTATCGATGAAGCGCTCGTCGTCGTGGCGGTTGGCGGTATAGGTCTGAACCAGCGAGCTGACGACGTCCGGCATTTCGTCTGCGGCGAAGGACGGGCCGATGACCTTGCCGAGCGAGGTGTCGTTGCCTTGGTCGCCACCGATGCTTACCTGGTACCACTCCTGGCCGTTCTTATCCACGCCGAGCACGCCGATGTGACCGACGTGGTGGTGACCGCAGGCATTCATGCAGCCGGAGATGTTGATCTCGATCTCACCGATGTCGTGCAGGTAGTCGAGGTCGTCGAAGCGGGCCTGGATGGCGTTGGCGATCGGGATCGACTTGGCATTGGCCAGCGCACAGAAATCGCCGCCGGGACAGGCGATGATGTCGGTCAGCAGGCCGATGTTCGGGGTGGCGAGACCGGCCTCGCGCGCGCCTTCCCAGACGGCGAACAGGTCCGACTGCCGGACGTCGGCCAGTACCATGTTCTGCTCGTGGGTGACACGGACTTCGCCGAAGCTGAAGGCATCGGCAAGCGCGGCCACGCTGTCGAGCTGATCGGCGGTGATGTCGCCCGGTGCAATGCCGGGCTTCTTCAGCGACAGCACCACGCTGGCGTAACCAGGCTGCTTGTGAGCGCGCACGTTGCGTCTCGCCCAGGCTGCGAAGGCCTTGTTTGCCGCGAGCTGGGCGGTGTAGCCCGCGTCGGATGCCGGCAGCGTCTCGTAGGACGGATCGACGAAGTGGTCGGCGACGCGGTGCACTTCTTCCACGGTCAGCGTCGACGGGCCGCCCTTGAGGTGAGCAAACTCCGCCTCGACCTGGCTGCGGAAGGCGTCGATGCCGAGCGCCTTCACCAGGATCTTGATGCGGGCCTTGTAGGCATTGTCGCGGCGACCGTTGAGGTTATAGACGCGCAGGATGGCCTCGCAGTAGCTGAGGATGTCCTGCCACGGCACGAAGGACGAGATCTCTTCGCCGATGATCGGCGTACGGCCAAGGCCGCCCCCAACCAGCACGCGAAAGCCGATCGTGCCTTCGGCACTGCGCTT
Source organism: Parazoarcus communis (assembly GCF_003111645.1). Classification (NCBI taxonomy): domain Bacteria; kingdom Pseudomonadati; phylum Pseudomonadota; class Betaproteobacteria; order Rhodocyclales; family Zoogloeaceae; genus Parazoarcus; species Parazoarcus communis. The sequence goes on along the minus strand of NZ_CP022187.1, from coordinate 2,622,187 downwards.
GAGGTCGAGGCCGATGTCGTGCACCTGGATGACTGCGCGGTCTTCCTTCGCACCGTTGACGGCGATCTTGAACTTGCGCGGAAGAAAGGCGAACTCTGGGTGGAAGGTGCTCCACTGGCGCACGATCTCGCACCACGGACGCGGATCGATCTCCTCGTCGGCTGCGACTCCCGCGAAGGGGTCGGAGGTGACGTTGCGGATACAGTTGCCCGAGGTCTGGATGGCGTGCATCTGCACGGTGGCCAGCTGGGCGAGGATCTCCGGCACATCTTCCAGCTTCGGCCAGTTGAACTGCATGTTCTGGCGCGTGGTGAAGTGGCCGTAGCCGCGGTCGTAGGTGCGCGCGATATGGCCGAGCATGCGGACCTGATCGGCGCGCAGATTGCCGTAGGGCACGGCGATACGCAGCATCGGGGCGTAGCGCTGGATGTAGAGGCCGTTCTGCAGGCGCAGCGGGCGGTATTCGTCCTCGCCGAGTTCGCCTGCCAGATAGCGTTGCGTCTGATCACGGAACTGGGCAACCCGTTCATCCACAATGCGCTGATCGTATTCGTCGTATTGGTACATCACGTCTCTCTGGTTGCGGTCGGCGCCACCTCTGCGGGGCCGGCCTTGCATCTGATTTACGAGCGCCCGGCGGATGCGCCTGCAGGTGGCTCATGTTGCGTTGCATCGTAGTCGGGATGTTTAGGTTCATAAAGGGGGTTTGCGTTAGACTTTAAGAAGAATTGGTTATTTAGAGAATGCCATGAACCTGCAGCAACTGCGTTACATCCATGAAGTGGCCCGGCGTGGTCTCAACGTTTCCGATGCCGCTGATGCCCTGTTTACCTCGCAACCCGGCGTCTCCAAGCAGATCCGCCTGCTCGAGGCCGAACTCGGCATCGAGATCTTTGCGCGTCATGGCAAACGTCTGGTGGCGGTGACCGAGCCTGGTCGGGCCGTGCTCGGCATTGCCGAGCGCATGCTGGCCGACATGGACAACCTGCAGCAGGTCGGCCAGGAGTTCGCCAACGAGCATGCGGGCAGTCTCTCGATCGCGACCACGCACACTCAGGCGCGCTATGCCTTGCCACGGGTGATCCGCGACTTCATGCGCCGCTACCCGCAGGTCAAGCTCTCGCTGCACCAGGGCAACCCCCGCCAGGTGTGCGAGATGGTGCTCGACGGCACGGCCGACATCGCGCTCGCGACCGAGGCCATCTCGGAATACGACGAACTCGTGATGCTGCCCTGCCACCAGTGGAACCGCTGTGTGGTCGCCGCGCCCCGCCATCCGATCCTGAAAGAGCAGCCGCTGACGCTTGAGGCGATTGCCCGTTACCCGCTGATTACCTACGACGACGCCTTCACCGGACGTGGGCAGATCAACAAGGCATTTCTCGGGCGTGGTCTCAAGCCCAATCTGGTGCTGACCGCAATCGACTCCGATGTGATCAAGACGTATGTGGCGATGGACCTCGGGATCGGCATTCTCGCGCGCATGGCCTACGACCCCGCAGTCGACCGCGATCTCGGCATGATCGACGCCGCCCACCTGTTTGAATCCAGCACCACCCGCATCGGGCTGCGCCGTCGCGCCTGGCTGCGCGGTTATGTGTACGCCTTCATCGAGGGCTTCGCGCCCCACCTCACGCGACGCATGGTCGAAACGGCCTTGAGTGGCACGGCGGACAACTACCAGCTCTAGGAGGCGATCTCCCCGAAGCGCTCCGCTGCCGAGCTCGCCAGACAGAGCATCAGCGCGACACGTGCTTTCGAGGGCGACAGCGTGCCCGCGTTGAGCAGGCCCGCGGGGCCATGGCCCGCACCGACGCTCCCCTGTGCAACCCGACTGGCGCGAACCACTGCGCAGCCGTTCGCGATTGCGCGTTCGACCGCCGGCAGCCAGCTGTCGGGCAGGCTGCCGTGGCCCGCACAGGCCAGCACGGCACCGCGCAGCCCGGCGTCGACCGCGGCGTCGAGGAGCATGGGCGAGGCGCCGGCCGTGAGGTAGAAGACTTCCACCGCGAGCGGCCAGCGCGCAGCGTCGACGGCTGCCAGGGGCAGCACGCCACGGTCAAACTCATGGGACGGGCGGCGCAGACGCGGCGGATTGGCCCAGCCCAGCGCGCCGGTTTCGGGGCTGCCGACGCCTTCCACGGCCCGCGTGTGCCACTTGCTCACCTCGCGCGCTGCGAAGACGCGGTCGTTGACGGCGACCAGGGTGCCGAGGCCGCGAAATTCGGCGGATCCGGCCACGCTGACCGCAGCGAAGAGATTCATCGGCCCGTCCGCAGAGAGTGCGGTGGCCGGCCGCATGGCGGCGGTCAGAACCACCGGCTTGTCTGTGCCAAGGGTCAGATGGAGGAAGAAGGCCGTCTCCTCAAGGGTGTCGGTGCCGTGGGTGATGACGATGCCGTCGATGTCGCGCTGCTCGGCGAGGCTTTGCACGCGCTGCGCCAGGGTAAGCCAGTGCGCGGGGGTCATGTCCTTGCTGTCGAGCGCGAACAGCGTTTCGGGCCGGATGTCGGCGATCGCTTCAAGGCCGGGAACGGCTTCGAGCAGCGCCGCGACCTTGATCGCGCCGGCCGCATAACCCGTGGTGTCGCTTGCCGACGTTGCCGCGCCTGCGATCGTGCCACCGGTGGCGATCAGTGCAATGCTGGGCTTGTGGTTCATTCGAGTGGTTCGTCGTTGGGGTTTCTGAACAGTGCCCGCATGGCATCGGACAGCGGAAATTCAAGATTCAGACCGTGCGCGGGAATGGGCTGTGTGAACCATTGAGCATAGAGCCTTTCCGCTTCGCCACTGCGCATGCTCGCGACGATTGCCTCATCCACGACGCGCTTGAAGGCGAGATCGCCCTTTTTCAGCATGCAGGCGTAGGCCTCGAAGGATTTCGGTTTGCCGGTGACGTGCCAGTCTGCGGGCCTTGCCGCCTTGGCGCGGGCACCGTACAGAAGCGCATCGTCCATCATGTAGGCGCTCGCGCGCCCGGCCTCGAGGGTGGCGAAAGCGTCGTCGTGGTCGCGTGCCGACAGTATCGTCATCGCGATCTCGCGTTCGGCGTTGAGCCGATACAGCAACTGGTCCGACGTTGTGCCGGCGGTGGTCACCACGCGCTGGCCGCCAAGATCATCGAAATCGTGAATCTTGCTGTTGCTGCGGGTCAGGAGTCGGGTGCCGGCGATGAACAGGGTGTTGGAAAAGGTCGCGAGGCGCTCGCGGTCTTGATTGTGCGTCGTCGAGCCGCACTCGAGGTCGATGCGCCCGCTGTCGACCAGCAGGAAGCGATTCTGCGAAGTGATCGGCACCAGCCTGATCTCGAGCTTCTTCAGACCGAGGTGACGCTGCACCGCTTCCACGATTCGAAGCGCAAACTCGTGCGAGTAGCCCTGGACCTTGCCGTTTGCGTCGAGATAGGAAAACGGCGCAGACGATGCGCGGTAGCCAAGGTGGATGACGCCCTCGGCGCGAATGCGATCGAGCGTGCCGGGCGCAGCAAGGGATGCCGTAGCAGCGAGAAGCGCGCCCAGGAAAAGGGCAAGCCGGAAGAAACGGTTCATGCGATCGGATCGGTTCGGGTAGGTCTGCAGTGTAGCCGCTCGCGGGCGAAGCTCGAAATGCGCCCCGCTCAGTCCCGGAACGCGGTGATGCGACGTTCGCGTTCCTGCTCTAGCAGGCGGGCGGCGGCATCGGAGGGCACGCCAAGCGTTTCGAGTACCGACCCTGCGAGCTTGAGGCTCGACTCCAGCGTTTCCGGCACCACCGAGCTGGCGCCTGCCTCGCGCAGGGCCAGTGCATGTTTTTCGTCGCGCGCACGGGCGATGATGCGGATGTGCGGCATGGTCTGGCGTACGCCCTTGACCGCATGGATGGCGGCGGCGACATGGTCCATCGTCAGCACCACCGCCTGCGCCCGGTCCAGGCGCAGGCGGCGCAGCAGTTCGGGCCGGCTTGCATCGCCGTAGATGACCGGCACGCCATCCTTGCGTTGCCGTGCGACGAGTTTGGCGTCGCTCTCGATGGCCAGATGCGGCACGCCCTGTTCGGCCAGCAACTGCCCCACCATCTGCCCGACGCGGCCATAACCGGCGATGATGACGTGACCGCGCATCTCACCGAATTCGTCGGTATCGAGCGTTTCGCGCTGAACCTGACGGCGCTCGAAATGGGCACCGATCAGGCTCCCCAGGCGAGCCACGAGCGGGGCTGCAAGCATGCTCAGGCCGACCACCAGAAGCATGAACTGCCCTGTGTCGCGCGGCAGGACGTTGAAGGACAGCGCCAGTCCGATCACGATGAAGGCGAACTCGCTGCCCTGGCCCAGCAGCAGTCCGCCTTCGGCCGCACGTCCCCAGGTGAGACCGAACGCGCGCAGCAGAAAGAAGATGATGGCGCCCTTGATCAGGATCAGTCCGACCACCGACAGTGGCGTCCACAGCGGCTCCGCGACCAGCGCGCGGAGGTCGATGCCCATGCCGACCGAGAGGAAGAAGAGGCCCATCAGCAGGCCCTTGAAGGGCTCGATGGTGACCTCGACCTCGTGTCTGAATTCGGTTTCAGCAATGATCAGGCCCGCCAGCAGCGCGCCCAGCGCCATCGATAGTCCTGCGGCCCAGGTGAGCGCTGCAACGCCCAGGGTGGACAGCAGGGTGAGCGCCATGAAGGTGTCGGGCTGGCGGTTTGCCGCAATCTGGTGGAATACCGGGCGCACCACCCGGCGTCCGACAAGGTAGATCACCCCGACCGTCACCAGTCCCTTTACCGCAGCGGTGCCGAGCAGCATGCCGAAACTGCCGCCGCCGTCGTTGGCGCCAAGGATGCTGATCAGGACAAGCAGCGGCACCACGGCCAGATCCTGCAGCAGCAGGATGGCAAAGGCCGCCTGGCCGAGCGGCGTGCCCAGTTCGCGGCGCTGGATCAGCAACTGCATCACGATGGCGGTGGACGAGAAGGCCAGTGCGAGACCGAGTACAACAGAGGCTTCGGTACCGTGCTCGAACCCGACCGCCACCACGACGATCACGAGTGCCGTGATCCCGACCTGCATGCTGCCAAGACCGAACACCAGCTTGCGCATCGACCACAGGCGGTCGATCGACATCTCGAGCCCGATCATGAACATGAGGAAGATCACCCCCAGTTCGGCAAGCGTCTCGACGTCGTCCTGGCGCGAAAAGGTGACGTAACTCAGCCACGGCGTTGTTTCGCTGAAACTTGCCAGCCCGTAGGGGCCGAGCAGTGTTCCCACGGCCAGGAAACCGAGTACCGGATTGATGCGCAGTCGTGCCAGGAGCGGAATCAGGATTCCCGACAAGGCGAGGAAGAGGATGGTCTCCTTCAGGAACGGGAAGGCGGCGTGTGCTTCCATGAATGTGCTGCGACTTTGTCGTTGGTATGCCCCGCAGTGTAATGCAAGCCCGCCATGTGCCGGGGCGCGGGTGTGCGGAAACGCAGGCGGGGCATTCGCGTGTCGGGGAATTGCCGTCGTTGTTGCTTATTACGTTGATGCTGTTTGCGCACCGTAAGCGTCGTTCAAATGCAGAGTTGCGGCGTCAGAGGGAGGATTTAACGGCCTTTCTGGTGCTTTTTGCATATATTGAAGGCCTGATACATCTTGCTCCGGATACCCAGCGAGTCATGAAGAGCCGATATTCCCGCTCCATTCGAATTGCCGCTTTGCCGCTGTTTCTGGCGCTTGCACTTCCGGTTCAGGCGGACACGGTCAAGGCCAGCCGATACTACGAGGACGGTCTGTCCCGCTACGGCAAGCAGGATCTGCCAGGGGCGATCATCCAGCTCAAGAACGCGTTGCAGCAGGATCGAAACATGCTCGCCGCGCATCTGCTGCTGGCCAAGGCCTATCTTGCAGACGGCGACGTGGGGCCGGCCGAGGTGGCATTCCGGGAAGCGCTCAAGCTGGGGGTGAATCGTGCCGAAGTGGCGGTGCCGCTGGGGCGCATCTATCTGATGCAGGGCAAGCCGCAGGTGCTGATCGACACGATTCCTGCCGACGGTCTGCCTGCTGCGACGCGGCTGGAAGTCCTGGTGCTGCGAGGCAAGGCCTACGCTGCGCTGGGCAAGTCTGCCGAGGCCACGCGCGCCTTCGCCGATGCTCGTGCGATAGACCCTGCTTCTGTCATGCCACTGGTGGCTGAAGTTCCGGTTCTGATCGCTGCGGGCAAGGGGGGCGAAGCCCGGGGCATGGCAAACCGTGCCGTTGAACTGGCGCCCGACAGCGCGGAGGCGCTGAATGCACGTGCCTCGGTTGCACATGCCGCGGGAGAACTGGCGGATGCGCTCAGGGACTACGAACGGGCGATTGCGGTCCAGCCCGACCACCTGGATGCGCGCGTCGCGCGAGCGGGCATCCTGATTGACCTTGGTCGCGACCCGGAGGCAGACAAGGACCTCACCGCACTTGCGGCGTTTGCGCCGTCGGAGCCGCGTGTCGCGTATCTGCGCGCGCTGCTTGCCGGACGGCGGGGTGACTCCCTGGCTGCCGCCTCGCATCTCGAGAATGTCGCAAGGCTGGTCGATGCGCTGCCAGTGGAATGGGTTGCCGGCCAGGAGCAGCTGCTGATGACTGGCGCGCTGGCGCATCACGCCGGGCGCCAGTATGAAAAGGCACGCAAGTACCTTGATGTGCTGACGTCGCGCTACCCGCGCAACATGGGGGCACGCAAGCTGCTTGCTGCCGTTTATGTCGATACTGCTGATTACCCACGCGCGATAAGCCTGCTGGAGCACGTGCTGCGGGCGCAATCCGACGATCCCCAGGCATTGCACCTGCTCGGCCGGGCCTATCTCGGGCAGCAGCGCTATTCCAAGGCTTCCGGCCTGCTCGAACGCGCACTTGCACTTGGCGGCGGCGATGCGGGTTTGCGTGCATCCCTGGGTTTCAGCCAGCTGGGTGAGGGCAAGTCGGATGCTGCGGCCGGCAATCTGCAGGCGGCGTTCGACAAGGCGCCCGGTGACCTTACGCTCGCAATGCCGCTTGCCAACCTGTACATGCGCCAAGGCGACATCAAGATGGCGCTCGCCGTTGCGCAGCGTCTGAATGACGCCCTTCCGCGCAACCCGGCGGCGCTCAACCTGCTGGGGGTCGTGAGAGGGGCGAGCGCAGACCTTGCGGGCGCGCGTCGCGCCTATGCCGAGGCCCTGCAGCACGATGCGGGCTTCATGTCCGCACGCCTGAATCTTGCGCGCCTCGATGTTGAGGAGGGGCGTTTCGCCGAAGCCAGGAAAGCCTACGCCGACATGCTTCGTGTCAACCGGCGCGATGCGACCGCAATGTACGAATCAGCCTTGCTCGAGCGGCGAGCGGGACGCCTCGACGAGGCGCTGCGCTGGAGCGAAAAGGCCGCAGCAGAGCAGCCCGGTGACGCGAGAATCGGCCTGGGCCTGATCGAGATGCGCTCGGCCAAGGGCGACAAGCTGGGCGCTCGCGATGCCGCACGGGCGCTCTCGGTCCGGCAGCGCGACGACCTGGGGGTACTCGAAGCGCTTGCGCGCACCGAGATCGATGTCGGTGCGCTCAAGGATGCGCAGCAGGTGCTCAAGGACATGACGCGCCTGGCCGAATACGATCCGGCTGCGCTGGTCAGGGTTGGCTATCTGCAGCTGGCAGCGTCTGACCTCAGCGGTGCAGCCTACAGCGCACAAAAAGCCCTTCAGGGGCGGGCGAAGGATGCGGGAGCAATGATCCTCGCGACCGAGGCTGCCCTGGCTGCGAAGGATTTCGACGGAGCCGAAAAACGGGCCGCAGCGCTGCGCGCCGCACATCCTTCGAACGCAAAGGGGTTTCTGCTGACGGGAGACATCGCTCACGCGCGCAAGGACTTCAAGGCCGCGGCCAGTGCGTATCGGCAGGCATTCGCGTTGGCGCCGTCGACCGAGTCCGTGCTGCGGCAGGTCAATGTCTTCATCGCACAGCGTGATCCGAAAGGCGGAATTCCTCCCCTCATGCAGTGGCTCAAGACGCACCCGGACGACGACCTGGCCAGACGGGCGCTGGCCGACCTTCATGCGCAGGCGCGAGACTGGTCCGCAGCGAAAGCCGAGTACATGAAACTCGTGAACAAGGGCGTTGCCGATGCCGGTGTTTATAACAACCTTGCCAATGTCCTGATCGAGTTGCGCGACCCAGCCGCAGTCTCGATGGCTGAGCAGTCGGTTGCCCGTGGGCCGGAAAGCGGAACCGCGCGCGATACGCTGGGCTGGGCGCTCGCGAGCCAGAACCGCTTCGAAGAGGCATTGCCCCATTTGCGTGAGGCCCGTCTGCGCCTGCCCGACAGCGCGGATATCAAGTGGCACCTCGGCTACGTGCTGGCACAAATGGGAAGGCAGTCAGAGGCACGGCGGGAGCTCGAATCGGCCCTCGCGAATGGGCGCTTCTTTGACGGTGAAACCGAGGCGCGCGAATTGCTCCGTAACGTGAGCCGATAGCGGTGAGTGAAAGTGTCGAGTATTTTTACATTCGCGTTTTTTTGGCGTTTTGTTGTGAATTTAAGTTGTTGAAAAATAGAGGAATCTAGCTTTTGGCGCGATTTTTGCTCAAAACAGCCAAAATGCAGAGGGGTTCAAAATGAAAAAATGCACCGCAGTTGCGCTTCTTGTGTCGGGGCTGTCGGCCTTCAGTGGCGCGGCGTCGGCCGCCTGGAACTGGGATCTGAGCTGCGGAGATTTTGCCTGCAGCCAGATGCCCTCCGATTCGCAAACGAGTAATCCGGCGGGAGGCCCTTCCGTAACGGTCACCGGTTGGAGCGGTGCCAGTTCGGGGAGTGTGCTTTCCAAGGGCTATATCGAGAGCTGGAACGGGGTCGGCGTCCAGTACAGCGGTGAGTCGTCTCAAAGCCCGAACCACGCGATGGACAACAAAGACAGGTTCGAGTCGGTACTGCTGGACTTCAGTGCTGACGTCCAGCTTGATTCCGTTGGCTTGGGTTGGGTATACAACAACGATAGCAGGCGCTCCGATTTCTTCGTTCTTGCATACACTGGATCAACCGCGTTCAGCGGCGACCTGACGGGCAAGAGTTACTCCGATCTGCTGTCGCTCGGCAGCGGATGGACGCTGGTCGGAAACTATGGCGGTAGCGGTCAGGGAGGCTATACGCTGAGTCCCGGTGCGACCTATTCCAGTTTCTGGCTGATCGGTGCAGGCGCGGTGAGCGGCACCTCGGTCGGGTATGGCAGCAACAACTACTACGACTATATGAAGGTCGCCAGCGTAGGCGGGACTGTGAAGCCGAACACGCCGGGCGGTTCGGTACCCGAGCCCGGTTCGCTCGCGCTGGCAGGGCTCGGTGTGCTGGGCTTGATCGGCATGCGTCGCCGCAAGTCCGAACGCTGAGTTGAGCAATGCTTCATCCGGAACGGCGCCATCCCGGCGCCGTTTTTCGTTGACTCAGTCTGCGGTCTGCTCGCCGTCCTCCTGTTGCTGCAGCATCCACATCTGCGCATAGGCGCCCGCGCGCGCCAGCAGTGCGCCATGCCTGCCGCGCTCCACGATGCGGCCCTGATCAAGCACGATGATCTCGTCGGCGTTCATGACCGTCGATAGCCGGTGGGCGATGACCAGTGCGGTGCGTCCGCTTGCGGCCAACTCGATCTGCGCCTGTATGGCTTTTTCCGTTTTCGAATCGAGGGCCGAGGTGGCTTCGTCGAAAATCAGGATCGCAGGGTTCTTGAGCAGGGCGCGGGCGATGGCGACGCGCTGCTTCTCGCCGCCCGAGAGCTTCAGTCCGCGCTCCCCCACGCGTGTTTCGTAACCGTCGGGCAGGCGCTGGATGAATTCGGTCAGCTGGGCGGCGCGCGCGGCGGCGTCGACCTCTTCGCGGCTGGCGCTCGGCCGGCCGTACTGGATGTTGTAGAACAGCGTGTCGTTGAACAGCACCGTGTCCTGAGGAACGATGCCGATCGCCGCGTGCAGGCTGTCCTGGGTGAGCTGGCGCAGGTCGTGGCCATTGACGCGGATCGCGCCCGACTGCACGTCGTAGAAGCGGTACAGCAGGCGCGCAAGTGTCGATTTGCCTGACCCCGAGTGTCCGACGATGGCGACCGTGCGCCCTGCGGGGACTTCGAAGTCGAGGTCGTGCAGGATGGGGCGCTTGGCATCGTAGGCAAAGCCGACGTGTTCGAAGCGAACGCTCGCCGGACCGGGGGGCAAGGTGAGTGCGTCAGGTGCGTCGGCGATCTCCTGGTGCTCGTGCATGAGTCCGAACATGCGCTCGATGTCGGTGAGTGCCTGGCGCAGTTCGCGATACATCATCCCGAGGAAATTGAGCGGGATATAGAGCTGGATCATGAAGGCATTGACCAGCACGATGTCGCCGATGGTCATCTCGCCGCTTGCAACCCGGCTGGCGGCCTGCCACATCATCGCCGTCACCCCGACCGCGATGATCGCAGCCTGCCCGACATTCAGTCCCGACAGCGAGTACTGGTTGGTGATCTGCGCCGAGGTCCATTTTGCGAGTTCCTGATCATAGCGGGCGGCCTCGTATGCTTCGTTGTTGAAGTACTTCACCGTTTCGTAGTTGATCAGGCTGTCGATGGCGCGCGCATTGGCGGCCGAGTCGAGTTCATTGGCCTGTCGCCGCAGCGCTGTCCGCCAGTTGGTGACCTTGACCGTGAATACGATATAGGCGGTCAGGGTTGCGAGCGTGATGAGCGCAAACACGGCGTCGTACTCCACCAGCAGGATGCCCATGACGAGGCCGATTTCAACCAGCGTGGGGAGGATCGAGTACAGGGTGTAGCTGATCAGGGAGTTGATGGAGCGGGTGCCGCGTTCGATGTCGCGGGTGAGGCCGCCGGTCTGGCGCTCCAGATGAAAGCGCAGGCTGAGGGCGTGCAGATGACGGAACAGTTGCAGGGTGATCTCGCGTACAGCCTGCTGCGTGACCCGTGCAAACACGATCTGCCGCAACTCGGTGAACAGCGACGTGGAAAAGCGCAGCACGCCATAAGCCAGCAGCACGGCAGCCGGAACCACGATGAGGGCCTGCCCTTCGGTCAGTGTGAGCGCGTCGATCAGGTGCTTGAAAGTGATCGGAACGGTGACGTTGGCGCCCTTGGCGGCCAGCAGGCAAGAAAGGGCAAAGATCACCCGGTACTTGTACGCCCAGATGAAGGGCATGAGATTCTTGATCGTCTGCCAGTCCCTGCGTTCGCCGGTTTCGGGGGCGGGGAGGGCGGTCGCGGAGGCGCGTCTCATTGAATGGGATGGTCCTGTTGTGTGATCGGGAGGGCGCGGCTACAGCGTGTGATCGTCCAGCGCGAGCCTTGCGGCCAGCCCGATGAAGAGCACGCCCGCCATGCGCTCGAGCCAGATGCTGGCCCGTCCATGGCGCGCCAGCGCCCTGCCGAGCATCCCCGCTGCGGATGCAATCGCACCGAACACGAAGATGGTCTGTAACGCGAAGACCGCGCCGAGCGCGATCATCTGTGCGGTTGCGCCGCCGTCCTCCGCGCGCACGAATTGTGGCAGGAAAGCGAGGAAGAAGAGCGCGACTTTCGGATTGATGGCGTTTGCAATGAAGCCCCTGCGCACCTGGCTCGCCCATGGGGCGGGCGTACTGCCGCCATTGCGCACAACCTGCGCAACACGTGCGTTGATCAGGGTCTGGATGCCGATCCAGCACAGATAGCCGGCACCCGCCAGTTTGAGGGCCGCAAACACGGTCGGAGACGATGCCAGTGCCGCGCTCACGCCAAGCGCTGCCCACAGCGTATGTGTGAAGCACCCCAGCGCGCATCCCACCGCGATGCCGAACCCGGCGGCGCGGCCGCGCGCAAGGCTCTGCCCCAGGACCATGAGGTTGTCCGGCCCGGGAGCGAGCGTAATGAGTACAGAGACGGCGAGAAAGGCAGCAAGAGTGTCAAAGGCGGGCATGGGCTGTTCCTGTACGATCGGGTCATTCTGTTGGCCGCCGGAGTCCTGCGTCAATCCGGTGCGAAGAACGCGCCGGCGAACGGCAGATGCCCGCAGAGCGTCTATTTCAAACTTTTTTTGCAGAATGGTTTGACAAGCCGGGAAACCGCCACTATAGTGCGTGGCTTCGCGCTTGGAGGGGTTCCCGAGCGGTCAAAGGGATCAGACTGTAAATCTGACGGCTCTGCCTTCGAAGGTTCGAATCCTTCCCCCTCCACCAAGCACATTTCGTTGTGCTGTTGTAGATTGCGGCACGCGAAGCGGTTGTAGTGAGTCAGCTGGCGTTTGGCATGTGCGGGTGTAGCTCAATGGTAGAGCAGAAGCCTTCCAAGCTTATGACGAGGGTTCGATTCCCTTCACCCGCTCCAGCAGTTTGTTGTAGTACAGGTTTCGGCGCCCTTGTAGCTCAGTGGTAGAGCACTCCCTTGGTAAGGGAGAGGCCACGTGTTCAATCCACGTCAAGGGCACCACATCTATCTGCCTCGTCAAGCGTGACGGTGTCGGAGTCATCGCTTCGAAATTTCTGATTCTGATTAAAAGGTATCGATATGGCTAAGGGTAAGTTTGAGCGTACGAAGCCGCACGTAAACGTTGGCACCATTGGTCACGTTGACCATGGCAAGACCACGCTGACGGCGGCAATCACGACGATTCTGTCGAAGAAGTTCGGTGGCGAGGCCAAGGACTATGCGTCGATCGACAGCGCGCCTGAAGAAAAGGCACGCGGTATCACGATCAACACCGCACACGTCGAGTACGAAACCGAGAATCGTCACTACGCTCACGTTGACTGCCCGGGTCACGCTGACTACGTGAAGAACATGATTACCGGTGCTGCGCAGATGGACGGCGCGATCCTGGTGTGTTCGGCCGCTGACGGCCCGATGCCCCAGACTCGCGAGCACATTCTGCTGGCGCGTCAGGTTGGTGTTCCGTACATCATCGTGTTCCTGAACAAGTGCGACATGGTCGACGACGAAGAGCTGCTTGAGCTCGTCGAGATGGAAGTTCGCGAGCTGCTGTCCAAGTACGACTTCCCGGGCGACGATGTGCCCATCGTCAAGGGTTCGGCGCTGAAGGCGCTCGAGGGTGACCAGTCGCCGATCGGCGAGCCGGCCATTTTCGAACTGGCTGCTGCGCTTGACAGCTACATCCCGACGCCTGAGCGTGCAATCGACAAGCCCTTCCTGCTGCCGATCGAAGACGTGTTCTCGATCTCCGGTCGCGGTACCGTGGTGACCGGTCGTGTTGAGCGCGGTGTCGTCAAGGTCGGTGAAGAAATCGAAATCGTGGGTATCAAGGCCACGGTCAAGACCACCTGTACCGGCGTTGAAATGTTCCGCAAGCTGCTTGACCAGGGTCAGGCTGGCGACAACGTTGGCGTGCTGCTGCGCGGCACCAAGCGTGAAGACGTCGAGCGTGGCCAGGTGCTGTGCAAGCCGGGTTCGATCAAGCCGCACACCCACTTCACGGGTGAGGTGTATGTACTGTCGAAGGAAGAGGGTGGTCGTCACACCCCGTTCTTCGCGAACTACCGTCCGCAGTTCTACTTCCGTACCACGGACGTGACCGGTTCGATCACGCTGCCGGAAGGCACCGAGATGGTCATGCCGGGCGACAACGTGTCGATCACCGTCAAGCTGATCGCCCCGATCGCCATGGAAGAAGGTCTGCGCTTCGCAATCCGCGAAGGTGGCCGTACTGTTGGCGCCGGTGTCGTCGCCAAGATCATCGAGTAATCGCCTCGGCGATTGATCGATCAGGAGCGCATCCGAAAGGATGCGCTTTGTAGTCTCTGCTGCAGGGGTATAGCTCAACTGGCAGAGCGTCGGTCTCCAAAACCGAAGGTTGGGGGTTCGATTCCCTCTGCCCCTGCCATAATTTTTCCGGAAGTCATTACCTCGATGGCCGATAAGTTGAAGTTCGCGCTGGCTCTGGCATTGGTTGCGGCCGGCGTGGTCGGCTTTTACCTCCTGTCAGAACAGGCTCTGGTCCTCCGTGTCCTGAGTGTTCTTGCAGGTCTGGGCGCTGGTCTGGTCGTTGCCTGGTACTCCGAAGCGGGTCGCCGCTTTGTTGAGTTCGCACGTGAGGCGGTTACCGAAACGAAAAAAGTGGTCTGGCCGAGCCGCAAGGAAACGGTTCAGACGACTGGCTTGGTTTTCGCCTTCGTTGTGGTGATGGCACTCTTCCTCTGGCTGACCGACAAGAGTCTGGAGTGGGTTCTGTACGACCTGATTCTGGGCTGGAAATAATCATGACAAAGCGCTGGTATGTTGTGCACGCTTATTCGGGCTTCGAGAAGTCCGTTCAGCGTGCACTGGTTGACCGCATCGCCCGCGCCGGAATGCAGGATGCTTTCGGGCAGATTCTGGTGCCGGTCGAAGAAGTGGTGGAAATGAAAGGCGGTCAGAAGAGCATCACTGAGCGCAAGTTTTTCCCGGGCTATGTGCTCGTGGAAATGGAAATGAACGACGAGTCCTGGCACTTGGTCAAGTCGACGCCGAAAGTCACCGGCTTTGTCGGTGGCACGGCGAACAAGCCTTCTCCGATCACCGAGAAGGAAGTCGACAAGATCATGCAGCAGATGCAGGAAGGCGTCGAGAAGCCGCGTCCGAAGGTGTTGTTCGAGACCGGTGAAGTCGTTCGGGTCAAGGAAGGTCCATTCACGGATTTCCATGGCGCCGTCGAAGATGTGAACTACGAAAAGAGCAAGCTGCGGGTGGCGGTGACCATTTTTGGTCGTTCGACGCCGGTAGAGCTGGATTTCGCCCAGGTCGAGAAGACCTGAGCGTTCAAAGGCGGGCGCCATGCGCCCGCCATTGCCCGTTCACGCGGGCAATGCGAGGAGCGTCGGCATCGTCGGCGCGCTAGCACTCATCACAGGAGCAAGCCGCAATGGCAAAGAAGATTATTGGTTACATCAAGCTGCAGGTTCCGGCCGGTAAGGCCAACCCCAGCCCCCCGATCGGTCCGGCGCTGGGTCAGCGCGGTCTGAACATCATGGAATTCTGCAAGGCCTTCAATGCCAAGACTCAAGGCATGGAACCCGGTCTGCCGATTCCGGTGGTGATCACCGCCTTCGCTGACAAGAGCTTCACCTTCATCATGAAGACGCCGCCGGCCACGGTTCTGATCAAGAAGGCCGCCGGTATCCAGAAGGGTTCGCCGAAGCCGCATACCGACAAGGTCGGTTCGGTCACCCGTGCGCAGATCGAGGAAATCGCCACCACCAAGATGGCCGACCTCACCGCTGCAAACATGGAAGCCGCCGTGCGTACGATCGCCGGTTCCGCGCGCAGCATGGGCATCACCGTGGAGGGCCTCTAATCATGGCTAAGATTTCCAAGCGAGTTCAGGCGCTGCGCGCCAAAGTCGACCGCAACAAGGTCTACCCCGTTGCCGAAGCGCTGACGCTGATCAAGGAATGCGCAACCGCGAAGTTCGACGAGTCGATCGACGTGGCCGTTAACCTCGGCGTCGATGCACGCAAGTCGGACCAGGTCGTTCGTGGTTCCGTGGTGCTGCCCGCCGGTACCGGCAAGTCGGTTCGCGTGGCTGTGTTCGCCCAGGGCGACAAGGCCGAAGCCGCCCGCGCTGCTGGTGCTGACGTCGTCGGTTTCGACGACCTCGCCGAGCAGGTCAAGGCTGGCAACATCGACTTCGATCTGTGTATCGCGACCCCCGATGCAATGCGCGTCGTCGGTCAGCTGGGTCAGATTCTCGGCCCTCGTGGTCTGATGCCGAACCCGAAGGTTGGCACCGTGACCATGGACGTCACCACTGCAGTCAAGAACGCCAAGGCCGGTCAGGTTCAGTACCGTACCGACAAGGGTGGTCTGGTGCACGCCACCATCGGTCGTGCATCCTTCGGTGTCGAAGCGCTGCAGCAGAACCTCAACGCTTTTGTCGATGCGCTGGTCAAGGCTCGTCCCGCAGCTGCCAAGGGCGTGTACCTGCGCCGTATGGCCCTGTCGAGCACGATGGGCGCCGGTGTGCGCATCGAAACGAATACCTCCGCAAGCTAAGCTGCGGAGTCACAAACTTTGGGCCGTTCCGGTGCTTCGGTACCGGACGGATCGTCAAAGACCGCAGGTGCGCTTGCCTCGGCAAGCGTCTAATCAGCCCTCGGGCGGCCTGCGCAGACGGTGAACCCAGAACAGGATTTTGGCTGATGCTTCAGTCGTACTCCTGATCCAGGTCGCCGTGGGTGTGAATCGCAGTGCGATTCACGTGTTGACTTGAAAGGAGGAAAGGCCTGTGAGTCTCAATCTCGATGATAAGAAAGCCGTAGTGGCAGAGGTGTCGGCACAAGTAGCCAACGCCCAGACTATCGCGGTGGCCGAGTATCGCGGCATGGAAGTGGGTGACCTCACTGTGCTGCGTTCCAAGGCCCGTGAAGCTGGCGTTTATCTGCGTGTGCTGAAGAATACCCTGGTGCGTCGTGCGATCGCCGAAACCCCGTTTGCCGGGTTGTCGGACCAGCTGGTCGGTCCGTTGATCTATGGCATCTCGGAAGATCCCGTCGCCGCAGCCAAGGTGCTCAACGACTTCGCCAAGACGAATGACAAGCTGGTTCTGAAAGCCGGTTCCTATGCGGGCAACACGCTCGACAAGGCCGCTCTTCAGTCCCTGGCTTCGATTCCGAGCCGCGAAGAGTTGCTCGCCAAGCTGTTGGGCATCATGCAGGCGCCGGTTACCGGCTTTGCTTGCACGCTCGCCGCCCTCGCCAAGAAGCGCGAGGAAGAAGCGGCCGCCTGACCGTTTTCTGAAAAGTTTCGATTTTGGAGTGATTTAAATGGCAATCAGCAAAGAAGACATCCTCGAAGCCGTTGGCTCGATGACCGTGATGGACCTGAACGACCTGGTTAAGGCGTTCGAAGAGAAGTTCGGCGTTTCCGCTGCCTCCATGGCCGTGGCTGCACCGGGCGCCGGCGCTGCCGCCGCTGCTGTTGAAGAGCAGACCGAATTTGACGTGATCCTCGTTGCCACCGGCGACAAGAAGGTTGAGGTCATCAAGGTCGTGCGTGCTGCTACCGGCCTCGGCCTGAAGGAAGCCAAGGACGTCGTTGACGGCGCTCCCAAGGCTGTGAAGGAAGGCGTGTCGAAGGCTGACGCCGACGCGCTGAAGAAGCAACTGGAAGATGCAGGCGCGAAGGTCGAGATCAAGTAAGTCTCGCTTTCGCTGCAGGGCTGGCGCTCGTGATGAGCACCAGCCCTTTCGTGCTTTGTACTAAGCACGAAGACAGAACAAAGCGTCCCCGAATTTTCTGCGCGTAAAAGTGTCAATCAAGTCCAGAACGTGGGCGTTGTGTTCTGTCTTCCCGACGTTCGACCTCTAGCCGGAGCATCCATGGCGTATTCCTACACTGAGAAAAAGCGTATCCGCAAGAGCTTCGCCAAGCGCGCGGCCGTGCTCGATGCGCCTTTCCTGCTCGCCACCCAGATCGAGTCGTTTGCTGCATTCCTGCAGGCGGATACCCCGCCCGAGACGCGGCTCAACGATGGCCTGCAGGCGGCCTTTACCTCGATTTTCCCGATTTCAAGCCACAGCGGCAACGCCCGCCTCGAGTTCGTCCAGTACATGCTGGGCGAGCCCGCATTCGACGTGAAGGAATGTCAGCAGCGTGGCCTGACCTTCGCCTCGCCCTTGCGGGCCCGTGTGCGTCTCGTGATCATGGATCGCGAAGCGCCCAAGGAGACCATCAAGGAAGTGAAGGAACAGGAAGTCTACATGGGCGAGATTCCGCTCATGACCGACACCGGTTCTTTCGTGATCAACGGCACCGAGCGTGTCATCGTGTCGCAGCTGCACCGTTCGCCCGGCGTGTTCTTCGAGCACGACCGCGGCAAGACGCATTCCTCCGGCAAGCTGCTGTTCTCGGCACGTATCATTCCTTACCGCGGTTCGTGGCTCGACTTCGAGTACGACCCCAAGGACTATCTGTACTTCCGCGTTGACCGTCGCCGGAAGATGCCGGTAACGATCCTGCTGCGCGCCATTGGACTGACGCCCGAAGAGATCCTCGAGACCTTCCACGATTTCGACGCATTCCATCTGTCGGCCGACGCGATCCATTTCGATCTCGTGCCCGATCGCCTGCGTGGCGAAGTGGCGCGCTTCGACATCGTATCGCCCGATGGCAAGCTGATCGTTGCGCGCGACAAGCGCATCACCGCCAAGCACATTCGTGAACTCGACCAGGCTGGCGTCAAGACCATCACGGTGCCGGAAGACTTCATTCTTGGCCGCATCATTGCCAAGAACGTTGCCGACGCCGAGACCGGCGAACTGGTGGCGCGTGCCAACGACGAGATCACCGAAGAGCTGCTCGAGAAGCTGCGCGACGCTGGCGTCCGTGATCTGCTGACGCTGTACGTGAACGACCTCGATCGTGGCGCCTACATCTCCTCGACCCTGCGCATCGACGAAACCGCCGATCAGTGGGCTGCGAAGGTTGCGATTTACCGCATGATGCGTCCGGGCGAGCCGCCCACCGAAGACGCGGTGCTGGCCCTGTTCAACGGGCTGTTCTACGCGCCTGAGCGCTACGACCTGTCGACCGTCGGTCGCATGAAGTTCAACCGTCGCGCCTACCCGGAAAAGATCGACGAGCGTACCCCGGCGTGGCTCAAGCGTTTCTATGACGCAGTCGGCCCGCGTGGTGAAGACGGCAGCGGCGTGCTGGTGAACGAGGACATTCTCGCCGTCATCGGCATCCTGGTCGAGCTTCGCAACGGCCGCGGCGAGATCGACGACATCGATCACCTCGGCAACCGCCGGGTGCGTTCGGTTGGCGAACTCGCGGAGAACCAGTTCCGCGCAGGCCTGGTCCGCGTCGAGCGTGCGGTCAAGGAGCGTCTGTCGCAGGCTGAGTCCGACAACCTGATGCCGCACGACCTGATCAATGCCAAGCCGATTTCGGCCGCGATCAAGGAGTTCTTCGGTTCCAGCCAGCTGTCCCAGTTCATGGACCAGACCAACCCGCTGTCCGAGATCACGCACAAGCGTCGTGTCTCGGCGCTCGGACCTGGCGGTCTGACGCGCGAGCGTGCGGGTTTTGAAGTCCGCGACGTGCACCCTACCCACTATGGTCGTGTGTGCCCGATCGAGACGCCGGAAGGCCCGAACATCGGTCTGATCAACTCGCTGGCCGTGTATGCACGGACCAACCGCCACGGCTTCCTCGAGACCCCGTACCGCAAGGTCGAGAACAGCACCGTCACCGATCAGATCGACTACCTGTCGGCGATCGAGGAAGGTCAGTACGTCATCGCCCAGGCGAACGCCGAGATCAACGAAGCCGGCCTGCTGGTCGGCGATCTCGTGTCCTGCCGGCACAAGGGCGAATTCGCTCTGGCCACTGCGGATCAGGTCCAGTACATGGACGTGGCCCCGGGTCAGATCGTATCGGTGGCCGCTTCGCTGATTCCGTTCCTTGAGCACGACGACGCGAACCGCGCACTGATGGGCGCGAACATGCAGCGTCAGGCTGTGCCCTGCCTGCGCCCTGAAAAGCCGCTGGTGGGTACCGGCATCGAGCGCACCGTTGCGGTCGACTCGGGTACCGCAGTTCAGGCCAAGCGTGGCGGTCTGGTCGATTATGTCGATGCCCAGCGTATCGTCGTCCGTGTAAACGACGACGAGGCGCAGGCGGGTGATGTCGGTGTCGACATCTACAACATGATCAAGTACACCCGCTCCAACCAGAACACCAACATCAACCAGCGTCCGGTGGTGAAGGTTGGCGATCGCATCTCGCGCGGCGACGTGATTGCCGACGGCGCATCGACCGATCTGGGCGAGCTTGCGCTCGGCCAGAACATGCTGGTGGCGTTCATGCCGTGGAACGGCTACAACTTCGAAGACTCGATCCTGATCTCGGAGCGTGTGGTTGCCGACGACCGCTTTACCTCGATCCACGTTGAGGAACTGACAGTCGTTGCCCGTGACACCAAGCTCGGACCTGAGGAAATCACCCGTGACATCGCGTCGCTGGGTGAGGCTCAGCTGGGCCGACTCGACGAATCCGGCATCGTGTATATCGGTGCGGAAGTCGAAGCTGGCGACGTACTGGTGGGCAAGGTCACGCCGAAGGGCGAGACCCAGCTCACGCCTGAAGAGAAGCTGCTGCGTGCGATCTTCGGCGAGAAGGCTTCGGACGTTAAGGACACGTCGCTGCGCGTGCCCTCGGGCATGGTCGGCACCGTCATCGACGTTCAGGTGTTCACCCGTGAAGGGATCGAGCGCGACAAGCGCGCGCAGTCGATCATTGATGATCAGCTGCGCAGCTTCAAGACCGACCTTGCCGACCAGATGCGGATTGTGGAGCGCGATGCGTTCGCCCGTATCCAGCGCATGATCGTTGGGCAGAAGGCCAACGGCGGACCGAAGAAGCTGGCCAAGGGCAGCGAGATCACCGTCGAGTACCTTGAGTCACTCGAGTTCTATCACTGGTTCGACATCCGCCTGGCGGATGAGGGCCTGGCGACCCAGCTCGAAGCCATTCGCGAAGGTCTCGAGACTACCCGCAAGGACTTCGATTCGGCGTTCGAGATCAAGAAGCGCAAGCTGACCCAGGGCGATGAACTGCCGCCGGGCGTGCAGAAGATGGTCAAGGTCTATCTGGCCGTGAAGCGTCGCCTGCAGCCGGGTGACAAGATGGCCGGTCGTCACGGTAACAAGGGTGTGGTGTCGAAGATCGTTCCGGTCGAAGACATGCCCTACATGGCTGACGGCACCTCCGCCGACATCGTGCTGAACCCGCTGGGCGTGCCTTCGCGGATGAACATCGGTCAGATTCTCGAAACCCACCTCGGCTGGGCTGCGAAGGGTCTTGGTCAGAAGATCGACAAGATGCTGCGCGCCAATGCTGCGGTCAAGGAAGTGCGCGGTTTCCTCGAAGAGATCTATAACGGTAGTGGCAAGCCGGAACAACTCGACCAGTTCGACGACAAGGAGATCACCGATCTTGCTTCGAACCTGGTGAAGGGTGTGCCGTTTGCGACCCCGGTGTTCGACGGTGCGCACGAGGACGAGATCGAGAAGATGCTGGTGCTGGCTGACCTGCCGATCAGCGGTCAGGTCACGCTGTATGACGGTCGTACCGGCGAGGCTTTCGAGCGCAAGGTGACGGTCGGCTACAAGCATGTCCTGAAACTGCACCACCTGGTTGACGACAAGATGCACGCACGTTCGACCGGTCCGTACTCGCTCGTTACCCAGCAGCCGCTGGGTGGTAAGGCGCAGTTCGGCGGTCAGCGTTTCGGTGAAATGGAAGTGTGGGCGCTGGAAGCCTACGGTGCCGCTTACACCCTGCAGGAAATGCTGACGGTCAAGTCGGATGACGTTACCGGCCGGACCAAGGTGTACGAGAGCATCGTCAAGGGCGAGCACAAGATCGATTCCGGCATGCCGGAGTCCTTCAACGTGCTGGTGAAGGAAATTCGTTCCCTGGCGATCGACATCGATCTGGACCGCGGTTGAACCGGAGACATTGCGTACCCCGCATGTCCTGGATGGAGTGATATATGAAGAGCCTGCTCGCTGACCTGTTCAAGCAAACCTTGCCGCATGAGGAAGAGTTCGAAGCCATTACCATTGGCCTCGCCTCGCCCGACAAGATCCGGTCGTGGTCCTACGGTGAAGTCAAGAAGCCCGAGACCATCAACTACCGTACGTTCAAACCCGAACGCGACGGTCTGTTCTGCGCCAAGATTTTCGGGCCGGTCAAGGACTACGAGTGTCTGTGCGGCAAATACAAGCGCCTCAAGCACCGTGGCGTGATCTGCGAAAAGTGTGGCGTTGAAGTCACGTTGTCGAAAGTGCGCCGCGAGCGCATGGGCCATATCGAACTGGCCAGCGTCGTTGCACACATCTGGTTCCTGAAGAGCTTGCCGAGCCGTCTCGGCATGGTGCTCGACATGACCCTGCGCGACATCGAGCGCGTGCTTTACTTCGAAGCCTTCGTGGTGGTTGAGCCGGGTATGACCCCGCTCAACCGCGGTCAGCTGCTGACCGAGGACGACTACCTGGCGAAGGTCGAAGAGTACGGCGACGACTTCGATGCCGTGATGGGCGCCGAAGGTATTCGCGAACTGCTGCGCACCCTCGACGTCAGCCTCGAAATCGAGAAGCTGCGTTCCGACCTCGAGACCACCGGCTCCGAAGCCAAGGTGAAGAAGTATTCCAAGCGCCTCAAGGTGCTCGAGGCGTTCCAGCACTCGGGCATCAAGCCCGAGTGGATGATTCTCGAAGTGCTGCCGGTGCTGCCGCCTGACCTGCGCCCGCTGGTGCCGCTGGACGGTGGCCGTTTCGCCACCTCCGACCTGAACGATCTGTATCGTCGCGTCATCAACCGTAACAACCGCCTGAAGCGTCTGCTCGAGCTGAAGGCGCCGGACATCATCGTTCGTAACGAAAAGCGCATGCTGCAGGAGTCGGTCGACTCCCTGCTCGACAACGGTCGTCGCGGCAAGGCCATGACGGGCGCCAACAAGCGTCCGCTGAAGTCGCTCGCCGACATGATCAAGGGCAAGGGCGGTCGTTTCCGTCAGAACCTGCTGGGCAAGCGCGTTGACTACTCGGGTCGTTCGGTCATTACCGTTGGTCCGCAGCTCAAGCTGCACCAGTGCGGTCTGCCGAAGCTGATGGCGCTTGAGCTGTTCAAGCCCTTCATCTTCAACAAGCTCGAACTGCTCGGGCTGGCGACCACGATCAAGCAGGCCAAGAAAATGGTCGAGCTGCAGGAGCCGGTGGTGTGGGACATCCTCGAGGATGTCATCCGCGAACATCCGGTGATGCTGAACCGTGCGCCCACCCTGCACCGCCTTGGCATCCAGGCATTCGAGCCGGTGCTGATCGAAGGCAAGGCCATCCAGCTGCATCCGCTCGTCTGCGTCGCGTTCAACGCCGACTTCGACGGTGACCAGATGGCCGTCCACGTGCCGCTGTCGCTGGAAGCGCAGATGGAAGCCCGCACGCTGATGCTGGCCTCGAACAACGTGCTTTCGCCCGCCAACGGCGAGCCGATCATCGTACCGTCGCAGGATATCGTTCTCGGTCTGTACTACGCCACCCGCGAAGGTGTGAACGTGCCTGGCGAAGGCATGTTCATGGCCGACGTGAGCGAAGTGAAGCGTGCGTACGAGTCGGGTCAGATCTCGCTGCATGCACGTATCACGGTGCGTCTGAAGGAAGCCGACCTGGGGCCTGACGGCGAGCGCATCGAACGTATCGGCCGTTATGAAACCACGGCCGGGCGTGCGATTCTGTCCGAGATCCTGCCGGCAGGCCTGCCGTTCAGCGTCATTGACAAGCCGCTCAAGAAGAAGGAAATCTCGAAGCTCATCAACGCATCGTTCCGCCGTTGCGGTCTGCGTGCGACGGTGATCTTCGCCGACCAGCTGATGCAGTTCGGTTACCGTCTCGCAACCCGTGCCGGTATCTCGATTGCGGTCAAGGACATGCTGGTTCCGAAGCTGAAGGAAGACCTGATTCGCGCAGCCGAAAGTGAAGTCAAGGAAATCGCCCAGCAGTACACCTCGGGTCTGGTAACGGACGGCGAGCGCTACAACAAGGTCGTGGACATCTGGGGTCGCTGTGGCGACCAGGTAGCCAAGGCCATGATGGAGCAGCTTGGCTCGGAAGAAGTGGTCGACCGCGAAGGCAAGACGGTCAAGCAGGAAGCGTTCAACTCGATTTACATGATGGCCGACTCGGGCGCGCGGGGTTCCGCGGCCCAGATCCGTCAGCTTGCCGGCATGCGTGGCCTGATGGCCAAGCCGGATGGCTCGATTATCGAGACGCCTATCACGACCAACTTCCGTGAAGGTCTGAACGTTCTGCAGTACTTCATCTCCACGCACGGTGCCCGTAAGGGTCTGGCCGACACGGCGCTGAAGACGGCAAACTCGGGTTACCTGACGCGCCGTCTGGTCGACGTGACTCAGGATCTGGTGGTCATCGAGGACGATTGCGGCACGCGTGAAGGTTTCTCGATGAAGGCCCTGATTGAGGGTGGTGAGGTGATCGAGCCCTTGCGCGACCGGATTCTCGGCCGCGTCTGCGTCGATGACATCGTCAGTCCCGATACGCAGGAAACCGTTATCGAGGCAGGCTCGCTGCTCGACGAAGATGCTGTCGACCTCGTAGAGAGCCTCGGTGTCGATGAAGTCAAGGTGCGTACGCCGCTGACCTGCGAAACGCGCTACGGCCTGTGTGCCCAGTGCTATGGTCGTGACCTTGGTCGCGGCATGCGCGTCAACGCCGGTGAGGCTGTCGGTGTGATCGCCGCACAGTCGATCGGTGAGCCGGGTACCCAGCTGACCATGCGTACCTTCCACGTCGGTGGTGCCGCTTCGCGGGCTGCATCCGCGAGCGGTGTCGAGGCGAAATCAACCGGTACCATCCGCTTTGCCGGCAACATGCGCTACGTTTCGAGCGCCAAGGGCGAGAAGGTTGTGATCGCGCGCTCGGCAGAGGTTGTGGTTGCCGACGAGATGGGCCGCGAGCGCGAGCGTCACAAGCTCCCGTACGGTGCAATGCTGCTGGTCGACGACGGTGGAACCGTCAAGGCCGGCGCGCAGCTTGCGACCTGGGATCCGCACACCCGTCCGATCGTCACCGAATACTCCGGTACGGTGAAGTTCGAGAACGTCGAGGAAGGTGCAACGGTCGCCAAGCAGATTGACGAAGTGACCGGTCTGTCGACCCTGGTAGTCATCGACTCCAAGCGTCGCTCCCCGACGGGTACGGCGAAGGGTGTCCGGCCGCAGGTCAAGCTGCTTGACGAGAACGGCGAAGAGGTCCGCATCGCCGGTACCGATCACGCAGTGACCATCACCTTCCAGGTCGGTTCGCTGATTACGGTCAAGGATGGTCAGCAGGTCTTCGTGGGCGACGTGCTTGCACGTATCCCGCAGGAATCGGCTAAGACGCGTGACATTACCGGTGGTCTGCCGCGCGTTGCCGAACTGTTTGAAGCCCGTTCGCCGAAGGACGCAGGCCTGCTCGCCGAGTACACCGGTACGGTTTCCTTCGGTAAGGACACCAAGGGCAAGCAGCGTCTGGTCATCACCGAGCCCGATGGCACGGTGCATGAATTCCTGATCCCGAAGGACAAGCATCTGATGGTCCACGACGGTCAGGTGGTGAACAAGGGTGAGCACATCGTCGACGGTCCAGCGGACCCGCATGACATTCTGCGACTGCAGGGTATCAATGCGCTGGCTCGCTACATCATCGACGAAGTTCAGGACGTTTATCGTCTCCAGGGCGTGAAGATCAACGACAAACACATCGAAGTCATCGTGCGTCAGATGCTTCGTCGCGTCGTGATCAGTGATTCAGGCGACAGCCGTTTCATCCGCGAGGAACAGGTCGAGCGTTCCGAAGTCCTGGACGAAAACGACCGCCTGGAAGCAGAAGGAAAGCTTCCGGCTCAATACGAGAACGTGCTGCTCGGTATTACCAAGGCTTCGTTGTCGACCGATTCGTTCATCTCCGCTGCTTCCTTCCAGGAAACCACGCGTGTGCTGACCGAAGCGGCGATCATGGGCAAGCGTGACGAGTTGCGCGGCCTGAAGGAAAACGTCATTGTCGGTCGACTGATTCCTGCTGGTACCGGTCTCGCCTACCATCGCAGCCGCAAGGCGCAGGTGGCGGGAGAGGATCTTGGCTCGGGGCATGCCTGGGCACCGGAAGAAGTTGTTGCGGAAGTGCACCAGGATAGTCACACGAGTTGACTTTTATTTAAGTCTCGGACTAAACTCCGGCCTCTTTTTGTGGACCGACCAATCGTAGTCGGTCGCAGCCGGAATAAACCGCCCGAGGCGGCCCTTGGCGGGCTGCCTCGGTTTTTTGGGAATTCTCAAGCTATGCCAACAATCAATCAGCTTGTCCGCAAGCCGCGTCAGCTGGAAGTAATCAAGAGCAAGGTTCCTGCGCTCGAAGCCTGCCCGCAGAAGCGTGGCGTGTGTACGCGCGTTTACACGACAACTCCGAAGAAGCCGAACTCGGCGCTGCGTAAAGTGGCCAAGGTTCGTCTGACCAACGGTTTTGAAGTCATTTCGTACATCGGTGGTGAAGGTCACAACCTCCAGGAGCACTCCGTGGTCCTGATCCGTGGTGGCCGGGTAAAGGATTTGCCGGGTGTGCGTTACCACATCGTTCGCGGCTCCCTCGATCTTCAGGGTGTCAAGGATCGGAAGCAGTCGCGCTCCAAGTACGGCGCGAAGCGTCCGAAGAAAGCCTGATCGGCTTTACCAAAACATTTTTGAGGGTTAGATATGCCGCGTCGTCGCGAAGTACCAAAACGTGAAATTCTGCCGGATCCGAAATTCGCATCGCAGGATGTTTCCAAGTTCATCAACGTGATCATGCAGTCCGGCAAGAAGGCCGTTGCTGAGCGCATCGTCTATGGTGCCTTTGATCACATCTCGACCAAGTCGGGCAAGGATCCGCTCGAGGTTTTCGCCTCTGCGGTTGCCAACGTCAAGCCGGTGGTCGAAGTCAAGAGCCGTCGCGTCGGTGGTGCAAACTACCAGGTGCCGGTCGAGGTTCGTCCTTCCCGCCGTATGGCGCTCTCGATGCGCTGGCTGCGTGAGTCGGCCCGCAAGCGTGCCGAGAAGTCGATGGCCCAGCGTCTTGCTGGCGAGCTGCTCGAGGCCGCTGATGGCCGTGGCGCTGCCATGAAGAAGCGCGAGGAAGTCCACAGGATGGCCGAGGCTAACAAGGCATTCTCACACTACCGCTTCTGATTCTTATTGGTGGCGGTGTTTCGAGCCCTGTATAGGGCTCGATTGTTTTTAACGAAACGAACGGTTCATCGCGCATGCTGCGCGAATAACGTAAGGCAGGTAAAACGTGGCTCGCAAGACTCCTATTGAGCGCTACCGCAACATCGGTATCTCAGCGCACATCGACGCCGGCAAGACGACAACGACCGAGCGCATCCTTTTCTACACCGGTGTCAATCACAAGATTGGTGAAGTGCATGATGGCGCCGCCACCATGGACTGGATGGCGCAAGAGCAGGAGCGCGGGATCACGATTACCTCCGCTGCGACGACCTGCTTCTGGAAGGGCATGGAAATGTCCTATCCCGAGCACCGCTTCAACATCATCGACACCCCGGGACACGTTGACTTCACGATCGAAGTCGAGCGTTCCATGCGTGTGCTCGATGGCGCGTGCATGGTCTATTGCGCTGTGGGTGGTGTTCAGCCGCAGTCGGAAACCGTGTGGCGTCAGGCTACCAAGTACAAGGTTCCTCGTCTGGCCTTCGTGAACAAGATGGACCGCTCCGGCGCCAACTTCTTCAAGGTCGTCGAGCAGATGAAGCAGCGCCTGAAGGCAAATCCCGTGCCGATCGTGATTCCTATCGGTGCCGAAGATACCTTTACCGGTGTTGTCGATCTGGTTCGCATGAAGGCGATCATCTGGGACGAAGCGTCCCAGGGCATGAAGTTCGAGTACAAAGAGATTCCTGCAGAGCTCGTCGAGCTTGCAAACGAGTGGCGCGAACAGATGGTTGAGGCGGCTGCAGAAGCCAACGAAGACCTGATGAACGAGTACCTCGAGAACGGTGATCTGTCGCCTGAGAAGATCAATGCCGGTCTGCGTCAGCGTACGCTGGCTTGCGAAATTCAGCCGATGCTCTGCGGTACCGCATTCAAGAACAAGGGTGTCCAGCGCATGCTCGACGCCGTCATCGAGCTGCTGCCGTCGCCGGTGGATATTCCCCCGGTCGTTGGTATCGATGACGACGAGAAGGAAACTTCGCGCAAGGCTGACGACAAGGAAAAGTTCTCGGCGCTTGCATTCAAGCTCATGACCGACCCGTTCGTCGGTCAGCTGACCTTTGTACGTGTTTACTCCGGTGTGCTGAACTCCGGTGAGACCGTGCTGAACTCGGTGAAGGGCAAGAAAGAGCGTATCGGCCGGATCCTGCAGATGCACGCCAACGAGCGTGAAGAAATCAAGGAAGTGCTGGCCGGCGACATCGCAGCCTGCGTGGGTCTGAAGGAAGTGACCACGGGTGAAACCCTGTGTGATCCAAGCGCACCCATCATTCTTGAGCGCATGATCTTCCCGGATCCGGTGATTCACGTTGCCGTTGAGCCGAAGACCAAGAGCGACCAGGAGCGCATGGGTATCGCGCTGGGTCGTCTGGCTGCAGAAGATCCGTCGTTCCGCGTGCGTACTGACGAAGAATCTGGTCAGACCATCATCTCGGGTATGGGCGAATTGCACCTCGAGATCATCGTCGACCGCATGAAGCGTGAGTTCAACGTCGAAGCAAACGTCGGTGCGCCTCAGGTCGCATACCGCGAGGCAATCCGCAAGGCTGTCGAGCAGGAAGGCAAGTTCGTCAAGCAGTCTGGTGGTCGCGGTCAGTACGGTCACGTGTGGATCAAGCTCGAGCCGAACGAAACCGGCAAGGGTTACGAATTCGTCGATGCGATCAAGGGTGGTGTGGTTCCGCGCGAATACATCCCTGCTGTCGACAAGGGTCTGCAGGACACGCTGCCGAACGGCGTGCTCGCCGGCTTCCCGGTCGTGGATGTGAAGGTCACGCTGTTTGACGGTTCCTACCACGATGTCGACTCGAACGAAAACGCGTTCAAGATGGCTGCTTCGATGGCCTTCAAGGATGCAATGCGCAAGGCCAACCCCGTGCTGCTCGAGCCGATGATGGCTGTTGTGGTCGAGACGCCTGAGGACTACATGGGTAACGTGATGGGCGACCTGTCGGGTCGTCGCGGCATCGTTCAGGGCATGGAAGACCTCATCGGTGGTGTGAAAGAGATCAAGGCTGAAGTGCCGCTTGCCGAGATGTTCGGTTACGCGACCCAGCTGCGCTCGCTGTCACAGGGTCGTGCGACCTATTCGATGGAATTCAAGCACTACTCGGAAGCGCCCAAGAGCGTCGCCGAGGCAGTGATCAACAATCGCAAGTAATCAACGATCTAAAGCGAGGATTTAGTAATGGCTAAGGGTAAGTTTGAGCGTACGAAGCCGCACGTAAACGTTGGCACGATTGGCCACGTTGACCATGGCAAGACCACGCTGACGGCGGCAATCACGACGATTCTGTCGAAGAAGTTCGGTGGCGAGGCCAAGGACTATGCGTCGATCGACAGCGCGCCTGAAGAAAAGGCACGCGGTATCACGATCAACACCGCACACGTCGAGTACGAAACCGAGAATCGTCACTACGCTCACGTTGACTGCCCGGGTCACGCTGACTACGTGAAGAACATGATTACCGGTGCTGCGCAGATGGACGGCGCGATCCTGGTGTGTTCGGCCGCTGACGGCCCGATGCCCCAGACTCGCGAGCACATTCTGCTGGCGCGTCAGGTTGGTGTTCCGTACATCATCGTGTTCCTGAACAAGTGCGACATGGTCGACGACGAAGAGCTGCTTGAGCTCGTCGAGATGGAAGTTCGCGAGCTGTTGTCCAAGTACGACTTCCCGGGCGACGATGTGCCCATCGTCAAGGGTTCGGCGCTGAAGGCGCTCGAGGGTGACCAGTCGCCGATCGGCGAGCCGGCCATTTTCGAACTGGCTGCTGCGCTTGACAGCTACATCCCGACGCCTGAGCGTGCAATCGACAAGCCCTTCCTGCTGCCGATCGAAGACGTGTTCTCGATCTCCGGTCGCGGTACCGTGGTGACCGGTCGTGTTGAGCGCGGTGTCGTCAAGGTCGGTGAAGAAATCGAAATCGTGGGTATCAAGGCCACGGTCAAGACCACCTGCACCGGCGTTGAAATGTTCCGCAAGCTGCTTGACCAGGGTCAGGCTGGCGACAACGTTGGCGTGCTGCTGCGCGGCACCAAGCGTGAAGACGTCGAGCGTGGCCAGGTGCTGTGCAAGCCGGGTTCGATCAAGCCGCACACCCACTTCACGGGTGAGGTGTATGTACTGTCGAAGGAAGAGGGCGGTCGTCACACCCCGTTCTTCGCGAACTACCGTCCGCAGTTCTACTTCCGTACCACGGACGTGACCGGTTCGATCACGCTGCCGGAAGGCACCGAGATGGTCATGCCGGGCGACAACGTGTCGATCACCGTCAAGCTGATCGCCCCGATCGCCATGGAAGAAGGTCTGCGCTTCGCAATTCGCGAAGGTGGCCGTACTGTTGGCGCCGGTGTCGTCGCCAAGATCATCGAGTAACATCAAAACTGCGCGGGGCCACAGGGCTCCGCGCATTCGCTCTTTGGGAACAAAATCATGCAAAGCCAGAAAATCCGCATCCGCCTGAAAGCTTTCGACTACCGCCTGATCGATCAGTCGGCACTCGAAATCGTTGATACCGCCAAGCGCACCGGCGCTGTCGTCCGTGGCCCCGTGCCGTTGCCGACGCGTATCGAGCGTTTTGACTTGCTGCGCTCGCCGCACGTCAACAAGGCGTCGCGCGACCAGATGGAAATCCGTACTCACCAGCGCCTGATGGACATCGTGGATCCGACCGACAAGACGGTTGATGCACTGATGAAGCTGGATCTGCCGGCTGGTGTGGATGTAGAGATCAAGCTGCAGTAATAAACGCGCTTGCATTTATTTCGATGGGGCCGGTATAATCCGGCCCTTGTGCCTTTTGGTGCAATTTATTTGTTCGACCCCCGGTCAATCGAAACCGGGAATCAGGAGAAAAAAATGAGTCTAGGCCTTGTAGGGCGCAAGGTCGGCATGACTCGCATCTTTGCTGAGGATGGCAGGACCATCCCGGTGACGGTGCTTGACGTGTCCGACAACCGTGTGTCCCAGATCAAGACGCCTGAAACCGACGGCTATGCCGCGGTCCAGGTCGCTGTAGGTAAGCGTCGCGCCAGTCGCGTCGTGAAATCGCTCGCCGGGCATCTCGCCAAGGCGGGTGTCGAGCCCTGCCGCATTCTGCGCGAGTTCCGCGTTGATGCCGAGCAAGTCTCCGGCTTCAAGGCTGGTGACGCCGTCGGTGCTGATCTGTTCGCTGTTGGCCAGAAGGTCGACGTGACGGGTGTCACCATCGGTAAGGGTTTCTCCGGTGTTCAGAAGCGTCACAACTTCGCATCGAACCGCGCGTCGCACGGTAACTCAGTGTCGCACAATTCGCCGGGTTCGATTGGTATGGCGCAGGACCCGGGTCGTGTGTTTCCTGGTAAGCGCATGGCTGGTCAATACGGCAACGTTCAGCGCACCACGCAAGGTCTCGAGATCGTGCGTGTTGATGTCGAACGTCAACTGCTCCTGATCAAGGGCGCGGTGCCGGGCTCCAAGGGTGGCGACGTAGTCGTTCGTCCCGCGGTCAAGGCTTGAGGGGCGATTACGCAATGGAACTGAAATTATTGAATGATCAGGGTCAGGCTGCGTCGACGCTGCAGGCGTCTGACGTGCTGTTTGGCCGTGAATACAACGAAGCGCTGATTCACCAGCTCGTGACCGCCTATCAGGCGAATGCACGTTCGGGTAATCGTGCCCAGAAGGGTCGTGCCGAGGTTAACAAATCGACGCGCAAGCCTTTCCGTCAGAAAGGTACGGGTAATGCTCGTGCCGGTATGGCGTCCAGCCCGCTCTGGCGTGGCGGCGGCAAGATCTTCCCGAACTCGCCCGACGAGAACTTCTCGCAGAAGGTCAACCGCAAGATGTATCGCGCCGGTGTTGCCGCGATTCTCTCGCAGCTGGCTCGCGAAGACCGTCTTGCTGTGGTCGAGGATTTCAGCGTTGAGGCGCCGAAGACCCGCATGCTGGTTCAGAAGCTCAAGGGTATGGGTCTGGACTCCGTGCTGGTGATCACCGATGGCCTGGACGAGAACCTGTTCTTGTCCTCGCGCAACCTGAATCAGGTGCTGGTGCTCGACGTTCACGAGGCCGATCCGGTTTCGCTGGTGCGTTTCCCGAAGGTGCTGGTCACCAAGGGTGCGCTGGCAAAGATGGAGGAATCGTGGCAATGAGCGCTATTACTCAGGAACGTCTGCTGCAGGTGTTGCTCGCCCCTCAGATCTCCGAAAAGGCGACCTATGTCGCCGACAAGAACGAGCAGGTGGTGTTCAAGGTCGCGTCCGACGCAACCAAGCCCGAAGTGAAGGCGGCTGTTGAGCTGCTGTTCAAGGTGCAGGTTGAGTCGGTTCAGGTCCTGAACGTCAAGGGCAAGGTCAAGCGTTCGGGTCGCACCGTCGGCCGTCGCAAAGACTGGAAGAAGGCCTTCGTTTGCCTCAAGCCCGGCCAGGAAATCAACTTTGCGGCTGGGGAGTAATCAATTATGGCACTGGTAAAACTCAAGCCTACCTCCGCCGGCCGTCGTGCGATGGTCAAGGTGGTCAACGCCGACCTCTACAAGGGCCGTCCTTTCGACGGTCTGCTCGAGAAGAAGAGCAGCAAGGCCGGTCGTAACAACACGGGTCGCATCACGGTGCGTCACCAGGGTGGTGGTCACAAGCAGCACTACCGCGTCATCGATTTCCGTCGCAACAAGGACGGCGTCGTTGCCAAGGTTGAGCGCATCGAGTACGACCCGAACCGTTCGGCAAACATCGCACTGCTGTGCTACGCCGATGGCGAGCGTCGTTACATCATCGCTCCGCGCGGTGTGGTCGTCGGCCAGCAGGTCGTGAGTGGCGTAGAAGCTCCGATCAAGGCCGGTAACGCGCTGCCGATCCGGAACATTCCGGTCGGTTCCACCATTCACTGTGTGGAAATGATGCCTGGCAAGGGTGCGCAGATGGCGCGCGCTGCCGGTACGTCGGTTCAGCTGCTGGCGCGTGAGGGCGTTTACGCTCAGCTGCGTCTGCGCTCGGGCGAGATTCGTCGTGTTCACGTCGAATGTCGTGCCACGATCGGCGAAGTCGGTAACGAAGAGCACAGCCTGCGCAAGATCGGCAAGGCTGGTGCAAACCGCTGGCGTGGTATCCGCCCGACGGTTCGTGGTGTTGCCATGAACCCGGTGGATCACCCGCATGGTGGTGGTGAAGGTCGTACCGGCGAAGGTCGCGTTTCGGTCAGCCCGTGGGGCACGCCTGCTAAGGGTTACCGTACCCGTAGCAACAAGCGTACCGACACGATGATCGTGCAGCGTCGTCACAAGCGTTAAGGGGTAACAGATGGCACGTTCTATTAAGAAAGGCCCGTTCATCGACGCGCACCTTCTGAAGAAGGTCGACGCCGCACGGGCGAGCAACGACAAGCGTCCGGTCAAGACCTGGTCGCGTCGTTCCACCGTCCTGCCCGACTTTGTCGGCCTGACGATTGCAGTCCATAACGGTCGTCAGCACATCCCGGTCTACGTGTCCGAGAACATGGTCGGCCACAAGCTGGGCGAGTTTGCTCTGACGCGTACCTTCAAGGGCCACGCTGCGAGCAAGAAGGCTAAGAGGTAATCATGGAAACCAAAGCAATTCTCCGTGGTGTGCGCCTCTCAGCGCAGAAAGGCCGCCTCGTGGCCGATCTGGTTCGCGGTCGTTCCGTTGATCAGGCTCTGAATGTCCTGGCTTTTTCGCCGAAAAAGGGCGCAAAGATCATTCGCAAGGTTGTCGAATCGGCAATCGCGAACGCCGAGCACAATGACGGCGCCGATATCGATGCGCTGAAGGTCAAGACGATTCATGTGGAAGAGGGCACCACCCTCAAGCGCTTCACGGCGCGTGCGAAAGGGCGCGGAAATCGTATTTCCAAGCCTACCTGCCACATTTACGTGACCGTCGGCGAGTAAGGAGGATATATGGGTCAGAAAATACATCCCACCGGATTCCGCCTCGCCGTTACGCGTGACTGGACTTCCCGCTGGTACGCATCGAGCCAGGACTTCTCGAAAATGCTTCAGGAAGATCTGAAGGTTCGGGATTACCTGAAAAAGCGCCTTTCGCACGCGTCCGTTGCGCGTGTGGTCATCGAGCGTCCCGCCAAGAACGCGCGCATCACGCTGTACAGCGCGCGTCCGGGTGTGGTCATCGGCAAGAAGGGCGAAGACATCGAAGCACTCAAGCGCGATCTGCAGCAGATCGTAGGTGTGCCGGTGCATGTGAACATTGAAGAAGTTCGCAAGCCCGAGATCGACGCCAAGCTGATCGCCGATTCGATCGCTCAGCAGCTCGAGAAGCGCATCATGTTCCGTCGCGCCATGAAGCGTGCGATGCAGAATGCAATGCGCCTTGGTGCCCAGGGCATCAAGATCATGAGTGCCGGTCGTCTGAACGGCGCCGAGATCGCGCGTACCGAGTGGTACCGCGAAGGTCGTGTGCCGCTTCACACCCTGCGTGCAAACATCGATTACGGTGTTTCCGAAGCCAAGACCACGTACGGCATCATCGGTATCAAGGTCTGGGTTTACAAGGGCGAGATGCTTGGTCGCAACGAGCAGCCGGTGGTCGCAGAACCCGAAGCCGATAACCGCCGTGGCCGCCGTGGCGCGCCCCGTGATGGTGAAGGCCGTCCGGGTCGTCGTCCCGCTCGCCGCGAAGATAGCAGGAGTGAATGATGCTGCAGCCGTCGAGAAGAAAGTATCGTAAGGAGCAGAAAGGCCGCAACACGGGTGTTGCCACCCGTGGTGCCAAGGTCAGCTTCGGTGACTTCGGTCTGAAGGCAGTCGGGCGTGGTCGCCTGACCGCTCGTCAGATTGAAGCGGCGCGTCGTGCAATGACGCGTCACATCAAGCGTGGTGGCCGGATCTGGATCCGCATTTTCCCGGACAAGCCGATTTCGCGTAAGCCGGCTGAAGTTCGAATGGGTAACGGTAAGGGCAATCCCGAGTACTGGGTCGCTGAGATTCAGCCGGGCAAGGTGCTCTACGAAATGGATGGTGTTGACGAAGCGCTCGCGCGTGAAGCTTTCCGGCTTGCCGCCGCCAAGCTTCCGCTTGAGACCGTATTTGTGACCCGTCAGTTGGGGCAAGCATGAAAGCGAGTGAACTCCGCGCCAAGAGCGCAGATGAATTGAACCAGGAGTTGCTCGAGCTGTTGAAAGCGCAGTTTTCCCTGCGCATGCAACTTGCAACACAGCAGCTTGGCAACACGAGCCAAATGGGTAAGGTGCGTCGCGACATCGCGCGTGTCCGTACGCTCCTTCGCGAAAAGGCGGGTGCATAATGAGCGAGCAAGCAGAAAAGGTTCGCCGCGCCCTCGTTGGGCGTGTCGTGAGCGACAAGATGGACAAGACGGTAACCGTTCTGGTCGAGCGCCGGGTCAAGCACCCGCTGTACGGCAAGATCATTACCCGTTCTGCCAAGTACCACGCGCATGTTGAAAATGGCGCTGCAACGCAGGGTGACCTCGTCGAAATCGAAGAGTGTCGTCCGATGTCGCGGACCAAAACCTGGCGTGTAACGCAAGTGCTCGAAAAGGCACGTGTGATCTGATCAGGTTGGTTTGCAATTTTTGCAAGAACAGCTTGGCGCTCCGGTGCCAAGCTGTTATACTTTCAAATCTTGCTCCGGGATTCGTCGGGGCATCCTACCCTGACGGGTTCCAATACTGACCGCGCTGCGGGATAAGTTGGAGATAAATTCATGATTCAAATGCAGTCCAGGCTCGATGTAGCCGACAACACTGGCGCGCGCTCGGTGATGTGCATCAAGGTACTCGGCGGTTCAAGACGTCGTTATGCCGGCATCGGTGACATTATCAAGGTCACCGTCAAGGATGCTGCACCCCGTGGTCGTGTCAAGAAGGGTGATGTATACAACGCGGTTGTTGTGCGTACCGCCAAGGGTGTCCGTCGTCCGGATGGCTCCCTGGTCAAGTTCGACAACAATGCTGCTGTGCTTTTGAATAACAAGCTCGAGCCCATCGGCACCCGTATCTTTGGGCCCGTGACGCGTGAGCTGCGCTCCGAGCGGTTCATGAAGATCGTCTCGCTGGCGCCCGAAGTGCTCTGAGGAGTCGATGAGATGAACAAGATCCGCAAGGGTGATGAAGTTGTGGTGCTGACGGGTAAAGACCGTGGGCGCCGTGGCTCGGTGCTCCGTCGTGTAGATGACGAGCGTCTGGTGGTTGAGGGTGTGAACCGGGTGAAGAAGCATGTTCGCCCGAATCCCCTCAAGGGTGAGGTCGGTGGCATTGTCGAGAAAGAAATGCCGATCCATGTTTCGAACATCGCGCTGTTCAATCCCGCGTCGCAGAAAGCTGATCGCGTCGGGATCAAGGTGCTTGAGGACGGCCGCAAGGCACGCTTCTTCAAGTCGAATGGCGAGCTGGTGGATGCGTAAGGAGTGACAATGGCTCGCTTGCAACAAGTTTATAAGGACGCTGTAGTGCCCGAGCTGCTCAAGCAGTTTGGCTACAAGTCCGTCATGGAAGTGCCGCGCATCACCAAGATCACCCTGAATATGGGTGTGGGTGAAGCTGTTGGTGACAAGAAAGTGCTCGAGCACGCAATCGGCGACATGACCAAGATTGCTGGTCAGAAGCCGGTAGCGACGAAAGCTCGCAAATCGATTGCCGGCTTCAAGATTCGTGACGGCTATCCGATTGGCTGCATGGTCACCCTGCGCGGTCCGAAGATGTACGAATTCCTCGATCGACTGGTGACCATCGCGTTGCCGCGCGTTCGTGACTTCCGTGGTATCGCTGCCAAGGGCTTTGATGGCCGTGGCAACTACAACCTCGGTGTCAAAGAGCAGATCATCTTCCCGGAAATCGAGTACGACAAGATCGACGCGCTGCGCGGGATGAACATCAGCATCACGACGACGGCTAAGAATGACCAGGAAGCGCGTGCGCTGCTGGGTGCATTCAAGTTCCCGTTCAAGAATTGAGGGTGATATGGCGAAACTGGCTCTGATCAATCGTGAAGAAAAGCGCCGCAAGACGGTGGAGAAGTACGCCGCCAAGCGTGCTGCGCTCAACGCACAGATCAACGATATGAAGCTGCCGGAAGAAGAGCGCATGTCCGCTCGTCTCGCGCTGCAGCAGCTGCCGCGCAATTCGAGTCCTTCGCGTGGTCGTAACCGCTGCGCTCTGACGGGTCGTCCGCGTGGCGTTTTCCGCAAGTTTGGTCTGTGTCGTAACAAGCTGCGTGAAATTGCTTTCCGCGGTGAAGTGCCCGGCATGACCAAGGCGAGCTGGTAAGGAGAATAGAAGATGAGTATGTCCGATCCGATCGCCGACATGCTGACGCGTATTCGCAATGGGCAGCAAGCCCAGAAAGCGAACGTGAGCATGCCCTCGTCGAAGCTTAAGGTCGCAATCGCCAAGGTTCTTCAGGACGAAGGCTATATCGACGGTTACGTCGTGCATGACGCAGACGGCAAGGCGCAGCTTGAAGTTGCGCTGAAGTATTACGCCGGTCGTCCGGTTATCGAGCGCATTGACCGCGTCAGCCGTCCCGGCCTCCGCGTGTACAAGGGCAGCGAAGATCTGCCGCGCGTGATGAATGGTCTGGGTGTCGCCATCGTGTCGACGCCCCGTGGTGTGATGACCGATCGTGCAGCCCGCTCCAGCCGGGTTGGCGGTGAAGTCATCTGCCTCGTGGCCTAAAGGGGGATTTCATGTCTCGTGTAGCTAAGAATCCGGTCGCAATTCCGAGTGGTGTCGAGGTTACGATCTCGGCAGCCGAAATCGCGGTCAAGGGGCCGCTCGGTGTCATCCGCCAGGCGCTCAGCTCGGCAGTGACGGTCGAGCGCGATGGCGACAACCTCGTGTGCAAGGCGCGCGAAGGTGTCGTCAATGCTGGCGCCATGTCCGGAACCGTGCGTTCGTTGGTGAACAACATGGTTACCGGCGTGACGAAGGGCTTCGAGCGCAAGCTCAACCTGGTCGGCGTTGGTTATCGCGCGCAGGCTCAGGGCGACAAGTTGAATCTCTCGCTGGGTTTCTCCCACCCCGTCGTGCACCAGTTGCCCGCCGGCGTGAAGGCTGAAACTCCCACTCAAACCGAGATCGTGATCAAGGGTATCGACAAGCAGCAAGTCGGTCAGGTCGCGGCCGAGGTGCGGGCATACCGCGCTCCCGAACCCTACAAGGGCAAGGGCGTCCGTTATTCGGACGAAGTGGTTGTGCTCAAGGAAACCAAGAAGAAGTAAGGCGGTTCGTCATGAACAGAAAAGAAACTCGTCTTCGCCGTGCGCGTAAAACTCGCGCCAAGCTCGCGGAGCTCAAGGCGGTGCGCCTCACCGTGTTCCGTTCCAATGCGCACATGTATGCCCAGGTGATTTCCGGCTGCGGCTCCCGCGTACTCGCGGCTGCCTCCACCGTCGAACCTGCGGTTCGTGCCGAGCTTGCCAATGGCGGCAACAAACAAGCAGCTGCAGTGGTCGGCAAGTTGATTGCCGAGCGCGCCAAGGCTGCCGGGATCGAGACGGTTGCGTTTGACCGCTCGGGCTTCCTCTATCACGGCCGCGTCAAGACGTTGGCTGAGGCTGCCCGCGAAGGCGGCCTTAAGTTCTAAGCGAGGATTCGAATGGCTAAGCAGCAAACCAAGCGCCCGCAAGCCTCCGAGGAGCGCGACGACGGCATGCGCGAAAAGATGGTCGCGATCAATCGCGTTACCAAGGTTGTGAAGGGTGGTCGTATTCTCGGCTTCGCTGCACTGACCGTGGTGGGCGATGGCGATGGCGGCATCGGTATGGGCAAGGGCAAGTCCCGTGAAGTTCCGGTGGCAGTTCAGAAGGCGATGGACGAAGCCCGTCGCAAGCTGGCTAAGGTGTCGCTCAAGAACGGTACGCTTCAGCATACCGTGATCGGCAAGCACGGCGCCGCCTCGGTGCTCATGCAGCCGGCTCCCGGCGGTACCGGCATCATTGCCGGTGGTCCGATGCGCGCTGTGTTCGAGGTGATGGGCGTTACCGACATCATCTGCAAGTGCATCGGTTCGACCAACCCGTACAACGTGGTGCGTGCCACGATCAACGGGCTGATGGCGATCAACACCCCGTCGGAGATTGCAGCCAAGCGCGGCAAGACCGTCGAAGAGATTCTGGGGTAAGCGATGACCGACAAGAAAATCAAGGTCACGCTTGTGAAAAGCGTGATCGGAACCAAGCAATCGCACCGCGCGACGGTTCGTGGTCTGGGCCTTCGTCGCCTGAACCACTGCGTCGAGTTGATCGATACGCCGGAAGTTCGCGGCATGATCAACAAGGTGTCCTATCTGGTTAAGTACGAGGCTTGATATGCGCCTGAATACGATTAAACCGGGCGCTGGCTCGAAGTCTGCAGCCAAGCGCGTAGGTCGTGGTATCGGTAGCGGCCTGGGCAAGACCTGCGGCCGTGGTCACAAGGGACAGAAGTCCCGTGCCGGCGGTTTCCACAAGGTTGGCTTCGAGGGCGGTCAGATGCCCCTGCAGCGCCGCCTGCCGAAGCGTGGCTTTGTCTCGCTGACGCGTGCTCGCAATGCTGAAGTCCGCCTGTCCGAACTGGCTGCTCTGCCGGTCGAGGAAGTGGATCTGCTGGTATTGATGCAGGCTGGAATCGTTCCGGCTGACTCGCTTTCGGCAAAGGTTGTTCTGTCGGGCGAAATCAGCAAGAAAGTGATCCTTCGGGGCGTTGGTGCTACTCGTGGCGCACGCGCTGCCATCGAGGCCGCCGGCGGTTCCGTCTCGGCTGAGTAAGCAAAGGTACGATTGTGGCCAAACCAGCTGCCGCGGTAGGGAATCCCGGGCGTTTTGGCGATCTCAAGAACCGACTGCTGTTTTTGCTCGGTGCCTTGATTGTTTATCGCCTCGGCGCTCACATTCCCGTTCCCGGAATTGATCCCGAACGGCTTGCGGAGTTGTTCCAGTCGCAAGCCGGCGGAATCCTTGGGGTCTTCAACCTTTTTTCTGGCGGGGCGCTGTCGCGCTTCACGATCTTCGCGCTGGGGATCATGCCTTACATTTCCGCGTCCATCATCATGCAGTTGATGACGGTGGCAGTGCCTCACTTCGAGGCCCTGAAAAAGGAAGGTGAGGCTGGCCGGCGCAAGATCACCCAGTACACGCGTTACGGTACCCTGGTGCTGGCATTAGCGCAGTCCCTCGGGATTGCAATGGCGCTCGAAGGGCAGGCCGGGCTGGTGCTCGATCCGGGGCTGACGTTCCGGCTGGTGAGCGTAGCGACTCTGGTCACGGGAACGATGTTCCTGATGTGGCTGGGGGAGCAGATCACCGAGCGTGGCATTGGCAACGGCATTTCCATCATCATCTTTGCCGGTATTGCTGCAGGTTTGCCTAGCGCGATTGGCGGGTTGTTCGAACTGGTTCGTACCGGTGCGATGCATCCTTTCACTGCGTTGCTGATCTGTGTGCTGGTAGTGGTGGTGACAGGGTTTGTGGTCTTTGTCGAACGAGGACAACGAAAGATCCTGGTGAATTACGCAAAGCGTCAGGTCGGCAACAAGGTGTACGGTGGGCAGAGCTCCCATCTTCCGCTGAAGCTGAACATGTCGGGTGTGATTCCACCGATTTTCGCCTCGAGTATCATCCTGTTCCCGGCAACGCTGGGGCAGTGGTTCGGTGCGTCAGAGGGCATGACGTGGTTGCGTGACATTTCATCTACGCTCGCTCCCGGGCAGCCGATCTATGTCATGTTGTACGCAGTCGCGATCGTGTTTTTCTGCTTTTTCTATACGGCTCTGGTGTTCAACGCCCGCGAAACTGCAGATAACCTGAAGAAGAGCGGTGCTTTTGTCCCTGGAATCCGTCCGGGCGATCAGACGGCGCGCTATATCGACAAGATTCTGATGCGTCTTACGTTGGCCGGTGCGGTGTATATCACGCTGGTCTGCCTGTTGCCCGAGTTTCTGATCCTGAAGTGGAACGTACCGTTCTATTTCGGCGGGACCTCGCTGCTGATCATCGTGGTCGTAACGATGGACTTCATGGCACAGGTTCAGGCGTACGTCATGTCGCACCAGTACGAAAGCCTGTTGAAGAAGGCGAACTTCAAGGGAGCAGGTCTCCCGATGAGGTGATCGCCGGCAACGGCGAGTGGTGTGATCAGGATTCCGGTAGGGCCCCAGGGTCCTCCGGGATGGCGGCCAGAGTCAGGCTCGAATGCGACCCCAGGTTGCGCGAGCGCATCTTCGGAAGCGGCAGGCTCGATTGCCTGCTGTCTTTCGCAAGAACAGGTAGCGGTCCAGCTGACGCCGAGTGACCCGGCCAAAGGGTCGGATCGTGTTCCGGACCATGTAGAAGATATTAGAAACAGGAGCAAAGCATGAGAGTTCAGGCTTCAGTAAAGAGGATCTGCCGCAATTGCAAGATCATCCGTCGCAAGGGTGTGGTGCGCGTTATCTGCACCGATCCGCGACACAAGCAGCGCCAGGGTTGATCTTGTCAGTCCTAGGTATTAAAATTTAATGTTTAGCGTTTTGGGGTAAACGAATGGCCCGTATTGCTGGGGTAAACATTCCCAACCACAAGCATGCCGAGATCGCGCTGACCGCTGTCTATGGGATCGGCCGTTCGCGTGCTCAAAAGATTTGCGATGCTGCTGCTATTGCCCGCAACGTCAAGGTCAAGGACCTTACGGAGTCGGACATGGAGAAGCTGCGCGATGAAGTGGCTCGGTTTGTGGTAGAAGGCGACCTGCGTCGCGAAGTCACCATGAACATCAAGCGTCTGATGGACCTGGGTTGCTACCGTGGTGTCCGTCACCGTCGTGGTTTGCCGTGTCGCGGTCAGCGCACCAAGACCAATGCTCGTACCCGCAAGGGCCCGCGCAAGTCGATCGCTGGCAAGAAGTGATAGGATTTAATTATGGCTAAGACTGCAACAAAGGTCCGTAAGAAGATCAAGAAGAACGTCGCTGAAGGAATCGTGCACGTTCACGCGAGCTTCAACAACACGATCATTACGATCACCGACCGTCAAGGCAATGCTCTTTCATGGGCAACCTCAGGCGGCGCTGGCTTCAAGGGTTCGCGCAAGAGCACGCCGTTTGCTGCTCAGGTCGCAGGCGAAGCGGCTGGCAAAGTGGCGCTGGAATGCGGCATCAAGAATCTTGAAGTGCGCATCAAGGGCCCCGGCCCAGGGCGTGAGTCTGCGGTTCGTGCGTTGAATGCACTGGGGATCAAGATCTCCAGCATCACCGATATCACGCCGATCCCGCACAACGGCTGCCGTCCGCCCAAAAAGCGCCGTATCTAAGGAGTTGAAACGTGGCTCGTAATCTCGACCCGAAGTGCCGTCAGTGCCGTCGCGAGGGTGAAAAACTGTTCCTGAAGGCTGAGAAGTGCTTCACCGATAAATGCGCCATCGAGCGTCGTGCCTATGCGCCCGGCCAGCATGGTCAGCGTTCCGGTCAGCGTCTTTCCGGCTATGGCGTACAACTTCGCGAAAAGCAGAAGATCCGTCGTCTTTACGGCGTGCTCGAAGCGCAGTTCCGCCGTGTTTATTCCGAAGCCGATCGTCGTCGCGGTCAGACGGGTGAAAACCTGCTGCAGCTGCTCGAAGGTCGTCTCGACTCCGTTGCCTATCGCATGGGCTTCGGTGGTTCGCGTGCTGAATCGCGCCAGGTTGTTCGTCACAACGGCGTCCTCGTGAATGGCAAGCGTGTGAACATCCCGTCGTACCTGGTCAAGCCGGGCGACGTGGTCGAACTCGTTGAGCGCGTTCGTGGTCATCTGCGTGTCAAGGCTGCGCTTGAAGCAGCTGAGTCCCGCGGCTTTCCCGAGTGGATCGAGATGGATGCCAAGGCTGGTAAGGGTGTCTTCAAGGCCTACCCGCAGCGTAGCGAACTGCCGCCCACAATCAACGAAGGTCTGGTTGTGGAACTGTACTCCCGCTAATTGGGAGTCGAGCTTCTAGTTCCGAGGAAATGTTGATGCAAAGCAATGCACTGCTGAAACCGCGCATCATCGACGTCCAGAGCATCTCGCCCGTCCAGGCGAGAGTGACGATGGAACCGTTCGAGCGCGGGTTTGGCCATACCCTGGGGAATGCGCTGCGGCGCATCCTCCTTTCCTCGCTGCCGGGGCATGCAGCGACGGAAGTGACGATCGAAGGCGTCCTGCACGAGTACTCGACGCTGGATGGCATGCGTGAAGAT
This sequence comes from Parazoarcus communis, assembly GCF_003111645.1. Classification (NCBI taxonomy): domain Bacteria; kingdom Pseudomonadati; phylum Pseudomonadota; class Betaproteobacteria; order Rhodocyclales; family Zoogloeaceae; genus Parazoarcus; species Parazoarcus communis. Next base: position 2,579,325 of record NZ_CP022187.1, on the reverse strand, counting down.
ATCGTCGATCTCCTGCTCAACCTGAAGGGTGTGGTGTTCAAACTCCACAACCGCAGCGAGACGACTCTTCGTCTCGTCAAGTCGGGTGAAGGCTTGGTGACTGCCGCCGATATCGAAACCGGACATGACGTCGATATCATCAACCCGGGGCATGTGATTGCGCATCTGGCACCCGGTGGCAACCTCGATATGCAGATCAAGATCGAGGAAGGCCGCGGTTATGTTCCGGGCACGAGCCGGCCGGCGAATGGCGAGAGCAAGACTATCGGACGCATCGTTCTCGATGCCTCCTTCAGTCCTGTTCGGCGCGTGAGCTACCTGGTCGAAAGCGCTCGTGTGGAACAGCGTACCGATCTGGACAGACTGGTTATCGATATCGAGACCAACGGTGCTGTTGATCCGGAAGAGGCGATCCGTTATGCGGCTCGCGTGCTGATGGATCAGCTGTCGGTGTTTGCCGACCTCGAAGGCACGCCGGTTACCGATGTCGTGAAGCCTGAAGTGACGATTGACCCGGTGTTGTTGCGCCCGGTTGATGATCTCGAGTTGACGGTGCGTTCGGCCAATTGTCTCAAGGCCGAGAACATCTATTACATCGGTGATCTGATCCAGCGTACCGAAACCGAGTTGCTCAAGACGCCGAACCTCGGCCGCAAGTCGCTGAATGAGATCAAGGAAGTGTTGGCCACTCGTGGGCTGACCCTGGGGATGAAACTGGAAAACTGGCCGCCGGCTGGGCTCGAGAAGCTCGGTTAATCGGTATCAGTGAAGTGAGGAATTAATATGCGTCACCGTAATGGTCTTCGCAAGCTGAACCGGACCAGCAGCCATCGTCAGGCGATGTTCCGTAACATGGCTAACGCTCTGCTGCGCCATGAAGTAATCAAGACGACGCTCCCGAAGGCGAAGGAACTGCGTCGGGTCGTCGAGCCGATGATCACGCTGGGCAAGAAGCCGAGCCTGGCAAATCGTCGTCTGGCATTCGATCGCCTGCGCGACCGCGAAATGGTCGTCAAGTTGTTTGACGCGCTGGGTCCTCGTTACGCATCGCGTAACGGCGGTTACCTTCGCATCCTGAAGTGCGGTTTCCGTGATGGCGACAATGCACCGATGGCTTTCGTCGAGCTGCTCGACCGTCCGGAAACGGACGTCGTCGTTGAAGAAGAAGCAGTTGCTGCCTGAGCTGGATCTTTGTAAGATTCGCTTGGTATAAAAAAGGTCGGGGATACCCGGCCTTTTTTTCGTCTCTTACGTGCTGCGCGGAGGTTGCGGATGAGCGTGATTCTTGTGACGGGCGGAGCCGGCTATATCGGCTCGCACACCTGCCTGGCCTTGCTCCGGGGGGGGCATGAAGTGGTGGTGGTCGACGATTACTCGAACGCGTCGCCGCTGGCCTTGACGCGTGTGGAAGCGCTTGCTGGCAGGAGGTTCCGGGCGGTTATCGAAGCGGACGTGCGCAATCGTGATGCGCTCAGGAAAGTGTTCTCGGAATACGCGGTCACCGCAGTCATTCATTTCGCGGCAAAGAAGGCGGTTGGCGAGTCGGTGCGGATGCCGCTCGCGTACTACGATAACAATCTGGGTGGCCTGTTTTCGCTGCTGGAAGTGATGGGCGAATTCGGTGTCAAACGCATCGTCTTCAGTTCATCGGCAACGGTATATGGTGATCCGGTCACGGTGCCGATCACTGAGTCCTTCCCGACGCAGGCGACCAATCCGTATGGCCGCACCAAGCTGATGAGCGAAGAAATTCTGACCGACCTCGCTGCGGCCGACCCCGGCTGGAAAGTGGTGCTGCTGCGCTACTTCAATCCGGTCGGTGCTGACGAGAGTGGGCAGATTGGCGAAGATCCGAGCGGTATCCCCAATAACCTGATGCCGTATGTGAGCCAGGTCGCGGTGGGCAAACTTGGTGAGTTGCAGGTGTTCGGGAACGACTATCCTACGCGCGATGGTACGGGTGTTCGGGACTATATCCATGTGGTGGATCTGGCGCGCGGTCATGTGAGTGCGGTGGAACGCTTCGACTCCTTGCCGTCGCTGTCGGCGATCAACCTCGGCACGGGTCGTGGCTACAGCGTGCTTGAGGTCGTGCTTGCGTTTGAGAAGGCCTCGGGCTGTCCGGTGCCGTTCCGCATCGTGCCGCGCAGGGACGGCGATGTGGCGGAGTGCTGGGCCGATCCTGCGCTGGCAGAGCAGGTGCTCGGTTGGCGTGCCGAGCGTGGCCTCGATACGATGTGCGAGGATGCGTGGCGCTGGCAGCAGGGGAATCCGGACGGCTATCGTCAGGCTTGAACGCCTGTTTCCGCGCTACCAGTTGCGGCGGATGCGGTTCTTGTATTGCACATCGTGAGGCAGTACCCCCTGCATGGCGTCGATGTGGGTGCGAAAGGCCTCCGCAGCCCGCGCCAGGTCGTCGGCGCTGAGCTCGGACAACTCCCGCTGCCGTGCCGTCATGCGTGCGAGCTGATCAAAGCTGTGCTTTCGCGCCTGTTCGTCGGCCGGAAGATAGAGGCCGAGTCCGGCGTCCTTCAAGGTCTTCAGAAAACGTATGCGTCGTTCGACACGCTGCGCGTACTGCATTCTGGCTGTGCTGTCCGGCTCGGTCATGGCGTACCTCGATCAGGTTGTCAATCGCACTATCCTTATACGACTAAGGTAGCAGTGCAAGCATCAGTGGCCGGTCGAATGTAAGCGCAGGTGTCGGCGGCGCCTATGGCGTCAGTACCTTTGCCAGGTAGCGACCGGTGTAACTCGTGACGCAGCTGGCGATCTCTTCGGGTGGGCCGGCGCATACGATGGTCCCGCCGCCATTGCCACCCTCGGGACCCATGTCGATCACCCAGTCCGCGGTCTTGATGACGTCGAGGTTGTGTTCGATGACGACGATGGTGTTGCCATGGTCGCGCAGACGATGCAGCACCTTGAGCAGGAGTTCGATGTCCTGGAAGTGGAGCCCGGTCGTGGGTTCGTCGAGGATGTAGAGGGTGCGGCCGGTGTCGCGCTTCGAGAGTTCGAGCGCGAGTTTGACGCGCTGGGCCTCGCCGCCGGAGAGCGTGGTCGCGCTCTGGCCCAGACGGATATAGCCCAGGCCGACTTCGCTAAGGGTCTCCAGTTTGCGTGCGACCGCCGGCACCGGGCGGAAGAAGTCGAAGCCCTGTTCGACTGTCATCTCGAGCACTTCGTAAATCGTCTTGCCCTTGTAGCGGATCTCGAGCGTTTCGCGGTTGTAGCGCTTGCCGTGGCAGGTGTCGCACGGGACGTACATGTCGGGCAGGAAGTGCATCTCAACCTTGATCATGCCGTCTCCCTGGCATGCCTCGCAGCGCCCGCCCTTTACGTTGAAGGAGAATCTTCCCGGGCCGTAGCCGCGGGCGCGTGCCTCCGGGACGCCGGCGAAAAGCTCGCGGATCGGCGTCATCAATCCGGTGTAGGTGGCCGGATTCGAGCGCGGCGTGCGTCCGATGGGTGACTGGTCGACGGTGATGACCTTGTCGAATGCGTCCAGCCCCTCAAGGGCGACATACGGAGCGGGTTCGGTGTTCGAGCGGTAAAGCTGCTGGGCTGCGGCAGCGGCGAGGGTGTCGTTGATCAGGGTCGACTTTCCAGACCCCGACACGCCGGTGACGCAAGTGAACAGGCCCACCGGCAGGGCAAGATCGACATCCCTGAGGTTGTTTCCGCTGGCGCCGCGCAGGCGAGCCATGCGGGATGCGTCCGCTGGCGTTCGCCTGGTCGGGATGGCGATGCGTCTCCGGCCCGACAGATAGGCGCCGGTCACCGACGCTTCGCAGGCAATGACCTCTTTGGGCTTGCCGCTGGCGATGATGTAGCCCCCGTGTTCCCCTGCGCCCGGGCCCATGTCGACGAGGTGGTCGGCGCTGCGAATGGCGTCCTCGTCATGTTCGACCACGATGACGGTATTGCCGAGGTCGCGCAGCCGGCGGAGGGTCTCCAGCAAGCGGTCGTTGTCACGCTGGTGAAGCCCGATCGAGGGTTCGTCGAGCACATACATCACGCCGGTCAGGCCTGAGCCGATCTGGCTCGCCAGGCGGATGCGCTGCGCCTCTCCGCCAGACAGCGTGTCGGCCGAGCGATCCAGGGACAGATAGTCGAGTCCGACATTGGTCAGAAAACTGAGGCGATCGGCAATTTCCTTGACGATCTTTTCGGCGATTCGGGCGCGATGGCCCTCGAGCTTCAGGTGCTCGAAGAAGGTCTTGCACTCGGCGAGCGGCAAGCGGCTCACTGCAGGCAGAGCACTGCCACCGATCAGCACGTGGCGTGCGTCGGAACGCAGCCGGGTGCCTTCGCAGCTTGGGCAGGGGCGAGTGCTGCGAAACTTGAGCAGTTCCTCGCGTACGGCGGCCGAGTCGGTTTCACGGAGGCGGCGCTCAAGGTTGGGGACGATGCCCTCAAAGGGGTGTTCCTTCACCACCATGCGACCATTGTCCGCGAGATACACAAAGGCGATTTTCTCGCGGCCCGATCCGCTCAGAATGATCTCGCGAATTTCGGCCGGCAGGGTCTCAAAGGGCGCCTCAATGTCGAACGCGTAGTGGTTCGACAGGCTGGAGAGCATCTGGAAGTAAAACTGGTTACGGCGGTCCCAGCCCCGGATGGCCCCGGACGCGAGCGAGAGTTCAGGGTGGGCGACGACGCGCTGGGGGTCGAAGAAGTCCACCTGGCCCAGGCCATCGCACTTCGGGCAGGCGCCCGCGGGATTGTTGAAGGAGAACAGTCGCGGTTCCAGCTCGCCAAGTGCGTAGCTGCAGACGGGGCAGGCGAAGCGGGCCGAGAACAGGTGTTCCCCCTGTGAGTCCATCTCGACCGCTATCGCTCGGCCGTCGGCGTGGGTGAGGGCGGTTTCGAAGGACTCGGCAATGCGCCCACGAAGATCGGGACGTACCTTGAAGCGATCGATGACGACCTCCACCGTGTGACGCTTGCCCTTTTCCAGCGGCGGCATGCTGTCGAGTTCATGTACCTCGCCGTCGACCCGCACGCGGACGAAGCCCTGGGCGCGGAGCTCGGAAAACAGGTCATGCTGTTCGCCCTTCCGTCCGGCAACGACAGGGGCAAGAATCATCAGCCGGGTTTCCGCCGGCAGGGCGAGCACATGGTCGACCATTTGCGCCACGCTCTGGGCCTCGAGGGCGTGCTCGGGGTGGTCGGGGCAGTGAGGCGTCCCTGCGCGCGCATACAGGAGACGCAGATAGTCATGAATCTCGGTGACGGTGCCGACTGTCGAGCGCGGATTGTGGCTGGTGGCCTTCTGCTCGATCGAGATGGCCGGTGACAGGCCTTCGATCAGGTCTACATCGGGCTTCTCCATCAGCTGCAGAAACTGACGGGCGTAGGCCGACAGCGACTCCACATAGCGCCGCTGGCCTTCAGCGTACAGCGTGTCAAAGGCGAGAGAGGACTTGCCCGACCCCGACAGACCGGTAATCACCGTCAGCCGGTTTCGCGGCAGATCGAGGCTGATGTTCTTGAGATTGTGGGTGCGGGCACCGCGGATGCGGATTTCGTCCATGAGCGTGACTGCGCGAGGGGGAACACAAAACTATAAGAGAGAAGCCGCTCCGGGCCAATGTTAGAATCACCTTCTTTTTCGCCGCGTCCAGCATGTCCCCACCCCTACGTGATCCGATGACGCCCGCCGAGCGTCGAGCCGGGATCAGCCTTGCGTCCATCTTTGCGCTGCGCATGCTGGGGCTGTTCCTGATCCTGCCCGTGTTCGCAGTGCATGCGCGCACGATCCCGGGTGGCGACGACCTCACCCTGGTGGGGCTGGCGATTGGTGCCTACGGCGCGACGCAGGCGCTGCTGCAGATCGCCTTTGGTGCGGCCTCGGACCGGTTCGGTCGCAAGCCGGTGATTCTGTTCGGCTTGGTGCTGTTTGTGCTCGGCAGCGCGATCGCAGCCATGGCGGGCGATATCTACATGGTCATCGTCGGGCGCGTGCTGCAGGGGGCCGGCGCGATTTCGGCGGCAGTCACGGCCCTCGCGGCTGACCTTACGCGGGATCAGCACCGCACCAAGGTGATGGCAATGATCGGCTCAAGCATTGGGCTGGTCTTTGCGGCATCGATGGTTGCCGCACCGTTGCTGTATTCGGTGATCGGCATGAGTGGCATCTTCTGGCTGACGGCCGTGCTTGCGTTCGTCGCCATGGGCGTCGTGGTGTGGGTGGTGCCGGCCGCGCCACCGGTGCCGCGTGCCAATGCAGGCAGCTTCATGGACATCCTGCGCAACGGGCAGTTGATGCGACTGAATTTCGGCGTATTCGCGCTGCACCTTATTCAGACCACGATGTGGGTCATGGTGCCGGCGGCGTTGGTGGCACACGGTGGCCTGGCGCTTGCAGAGCACTGGAAGGTCTATCTGCCGGCCGTGCTGCTCTCCTTCGTCGTGATGGTGCCGGCGATCATCATTGCCGAGCGTCACAACAGGCTCAAGCCGGTCTTCAACGGCGCTGTGCTTTTACTTGCAATCGTTCAGTTCGGACTGTATTTCTGGAGCGATGGCCTGCTCTCGATTGCGTTCTGGCTGACGCTGTTCTTTGTGGCTTTCAACGTCCTCGAGGCGACCCAGCCGTCGTGGATTTCACGTATCGCGCCGCCTGCCGCGAAAGGCACTGCGCTTGGCGTCTACAACACCTTGCAGTCCATCGGGCTGTTTGCCGGCGGTCTGTTCGGCGGATGGCTGGGGCAGCGCCTGGGTGCGGGCGGCGTCAGCCTCGCGTGTGGCGTGCTCGCCCTGATCTGGCTGGCGGTTTCGCTAAGCATGACCCCCCCTCCGGTCCGCGCGGTTCCCTCGCCGGCCCGGGGTTGACACACTACTCATAGGAGAACGGGATGGCATCCCTGAATAAAGTCATTCTGATCGGAAACCTGGGCAAGGACCCGGAGACCCGTTATGCACCCAGCGGCGACGCGATCACCAACCTGACCGTGGCGACCACCGAGACCTGGAAGGACAAGGCGTCGGGTGAGCGTCGTGAAGCCACCGAGTGGCATCGCGTCGTGTTCTTTGGGCGCGTGGCCGAAGTGGCTGCGCAGTACCTGCGCAAGGGCAGTCAGATCTATGTGGAAGGTCGGCTGCAGACGCGCAAGTGGCAGGACAAGGAAGGTCAGGATCGTTACACCACCGAAATCCGTGGTGACGAGATGAAGATGCTCGGTCGCCGTGAAGGCGGTGGCGAGGCGCCGGTGCGTGGCGGCGACAGCGGCGGATACGATGCGCCTGCAGCCGCACCCAGCCGTCAGCCCGCACCGGCACCCGCTGCCAAGCCGGCAAAAGGCGGGTTCGGGGACTTTGACGACGACATTCCCTTCTGAAACGGGTCTGAGCGTTCAGGGACGGGGCGCCAGGGCGCGCCCCCGGCGCAATGCAGTTTGGGGTGGGGATGATCCGACGTCGGTTCCTTCAGTCGCTGCTGGTGTGTGCGGGCGCGGGCAAGGTCTTGACGGCCTGCTCCCCCCCGACTGAGCCGCTGCGCTTCGGTGCCAATGCGTGGCCTGGTTATGCGCCCCTGAGACTGGCCGAAGCAAGCGGTCTGATCAGCCCGGAGCGCCTGCGCGTACTTGATTTTCCGAACTCTTCGATGGTGCTCTCGGCTTTCCGCAACGGAACGATCGATGCAGCAGGACTCACGCTGGACGAGGCGCTTGCGCTGGCTGCAAGCCGGCAGCCCTTGCGCATCGTGCTGGTTTTCGACGTTTCCGATGGCGCTGACGTCATCGTGGCGCGTCCCGGAATTTCGGCGCTTGATCAACTCGAGGGGTGTCGGGTCGGGGTCGAAACCGAGGCGCTGGGCGCCTATCTGATTGGTCGGGCGCTGGAGCGCGTCAGTTTGCCGCTGCACAGTGTCGAGATCGTTTCGATGCCGCTTGACCGGCACGAGTCGGCTTTTGCGTCAGGGCAGGTCGATGCCCTGGTGACCTTCGAACCGGTCCGTTCCCGCCTGTTGGAAGCTGGCGCTAGCGAGCTGTTCTCATCGCGTGAAATTCCCGGCGAAATCGTCGATGTTCTGGTTGTGCGCGAAGACGTGCTGCGAACGCGCCGCGCCGATCTGCAGGCAGCCGTGTCTGCGCATTTCGAGGCACGACTGGCGCTCCTTGCCGACCCGGCTGCGGCTGCCGAGCGACTCGGCGCAAGGCTGTCTCTGGACGAGGTGGCGCTGCGGGCGGCGCTCGGGCTGATCCAGCTCCCTGGTCCCGAGGAGAATCGCCGCTTGCTTGGCGGTGCCGACGCGGGGCTGGCGCAGGTGCTCGTGACAATGAGCAGCAGAATGAAGTCCCTCGGCCTGCTCGAGGGGGAGCTCGTGCTCAAGGGCATGCTGGTCGCAGACCTGGTCGAGGCCGTCTGACATGGCATCGCAACGGCCGTTGCGTCACCTGCTGCTGTTCATCCTGCTCTTCTTCGGTCTGTTGGTGGCGCTCGCCCAGTTCTCCTTCATCGTCCAGACGCATTCGGATGAGGCGCGCTCGCAGCTTGAGGCGCTCGTACGCCATACCGGGGTGACGCTGGCAGCGAACCTTGAAGCGGCGATGCGCGAGGGGGACGATGGCTTTGTCGATCACCTTCTGGCGCAGCAGATCACGCTTCCAAACCTCACCTATGCGGCGCTGGTCGGCGGCACGGGGCGCGTGCTGTCCGGAAGCCATCCGGGCATGCGCGATCAGGATCTTGCCCGGTTCGGCTTCAAGGCAGCGCCGGACGGACTTGTCGAGACTGCACGCAGCACGCTCGGCGCGCAGATCCTGGATGACCGCGATGCGCAGCAGATGTGGGGCGTGTTTCCGGTCCGGCTGCCGTCTCCCGCCGGCGGGATCAGGGCACGCCAGACCGCATACGTGAGCCTGTTGATCGATACCGCCCCCCACCTGCGCGCGGCCTTGTATCACGCAGCAGGGCAGAGCGTGATCGTGTTGCTCCCCATCCTGCTGTTGTCGGGGGCCATCTGGGTCATGGTCAGCGTGCTGCTGACCAACCGCATTGAGCGCCTGCTGGTGTATGTCCGGTCGCAGGCGCGTGGCGGAACCTTGCCTGAGCCGGTCTCGGGAGCGGATGAACTGGGACAACTGGATACGGCGCTGGCCGAGCTCATGCGCGAGGTGCTCGATTCCCGCGACTTCCACGTCCGCCTGCTTGAATGCATGCCCAACCCCACCTGGCGGGCAGGGGCTGACGGCCGCCGAAATTACGTCAATCGCGCGTGGCAGGCGTTTACCGGTCGGGAAGTCGCCCAGGAGCTTGGCGAAGGCTGGTTTCAAGGGGTGCATCCCGACGATGTCGCAGGCTGTCGGCAGGTGTATTCCGACGCCATTGCCAGGCGGGAGGCCTTTGTGACCGAGTATCGGCTGCGCTTTCATGATGGGGGCTATCACTGGCTCTCGGACCACGGTGAGCCCTTGTTCGGCACTGACGGGGTCTTTCTGGGTTTTATCGGCAGTTGCTACGATCTCCAGCAGGAGAAGAACGCGTCTGCTGCAGTGGCGGCGAGTGAAGAGCGCTTTCGCAGTCTGGTCGAACATGCACTGGTGGGAGTTTTTCTGATCCACGATGGGCGGATGCTGTACGGCAATCCGCAGCTTGTCGAATGGTTCGGTTACACCACGGAGAGCATTGTGGGCGTGCCGGTCAGCGCGCTGGTGCAGACGGCTGATCTGCCTCTGGTTGAGGGGCAGTTGCGACTCAGGGAGGCGGGCAATACCGACCGGGCGCACTATGTGCTGCGCGCGAAGCGGCACGACGGCTCGGAGTTTCTGGCAGAGGTCTACGGGATCGGCATCCCTCATGAGGAAGGAACGGTCGTCATCGGAACCCTGCTGGACGTGACCGAGCGCAAGACTGCGGAAGCGCGGATCCGGCAACTGAATGCCGATCTGGAGTTGCGCGTCGAACAGCGTACGAACGAACTTGCCGCACTCAACGACGAGCTTGAAACCTTCGCCTATTCGGTTGCGCATGATCTCAAGGCGCCGTTGCGGGGGATCGACGGCTACAGCCACCTGTTGCTCGAGGACCATGTGGATCGTCTGGACGAGGAAGGGCGGCTCTTCATCGGAAATATCCGCGCCGGCGTCAAGCAGATGGCCCGGCTGATCGACGATCTGCTCGCCTATTCGCGGATGGAGCGACGCAGTCTGCAGCGCACCAGCGTCAACCTTGCCACTGTTCTGCGTGGCATACTCGCGGAACATGCAGCGGAGATCGACGAAAACCAGGTGCATATCGATGTTGATGTTTCTGACATTTCCGTTGAAGTGGATCCTGACGGTCTGGCGCAGGTTCTGCGCAATCTGGTGGGCAATGCACTCAAGTATTCGCGTCAGGCACGACCAGCGAAAATTCGTATCGTTGCGCGCGCGGAGGGCGATTGGTGCCACCTGTTCGTACGCGACAACGGCATAGGATTCGACATGAAATTCCACGATCGCATTTTCGATATTTTTCAGCGGCTTCAGCGCGCAGAAGATTATTCCGGCACCGGCGTCGGCCTGGCGATCGTGCGCAAGGCGATGCAGCGCATGGGCGGACGGGTGTGGGCCGAGAGTGCGCCTGGAGAGGGCGCAAGCTTCCATCTCGAGTTGCCGCGATGAACGATCCGCTGCCGACCACGAGGCCGATTCTTCTGATCGAGGACAACCCGGCCGATCTTGATCTCACGCTGCGCGCCTTCAAGCGCCGTCACCTCCTCAACCCCATTCAGGTTGCACGCGACGGACAGGAAGCGCTCGATCTCCTGCCGGGTTGGGAGGCGGGCGAGCCGCTTCCGCTCGTCGTTCTGCTCGACCTGAACTTGCCCAAGGTCAGCGGTCTCGAGGTGTTGCGCCAGTTCAAGGCGTGCAAGGCTGCGTGCGGAATGCCCGTCGTGGTGCTGACGACCTCGGACGAGGACCGCGACATCAAGACGGCGTATGAACTGGGTGCCAACTCGTACATCATGAAGCCGGTCGATTTCGACAGTTTCGCGAGCGTGGCTGCCCAGATCGAGCTGTACTGGTGTGTGCTCAACAAGCCGGTCCATTCATTGTCATAAGGACTGCCCGAGAACGTGATCAGAGCCCTGTACGTCGAAGACAACCCGGTTGACGTCGACCTGCTGCAGCGCACCCTCGCGCGCAGCATGCCCGAGCTCGCAATCGATGTCGCCAGCTCGCTTGCCGAGGGGCTGGCTGCCATCGACCTGGGGAGGACCTACGATATCGTGCTCACCGACCTTTCCCTGCCGGATGGCAGCGGACTGGATCTGCTCGGGGCGATACACGAGCGGGGTCTGGCGCTCGCCTGTGTGGTGCTGACCGGCTCGGGTGACGAAGGCGCGGCGATCGCGGCCCTCAAGTCCGGTGCGGACGATTATCTGGTCAAGGACGGAGACTACCTCGAGCACCTGCCGGGCACGCTGACTTTCGCCATGGAGCGGGCCCGTGCCGAGGCTGCGCGTCGCAGCCGCCCGGTGCGCGTGCTGTACGCAGAGCATCATCTTTTCGATATCGATCTCACCTTGCGGCGCCTGGCACAGTCGGCTCCGCATCTGCGAATCGACGTCGTGCGCGGTCCCGACGCCGTGCTGTCGCGGCTGCAGGCGGCAGCAAGGACGACGCCCTACGATGTCCTGCTGCTCGACTATGTCCTGCCCGGCATGAATGCGCTCGATCTCACCAAATCGCTGCGCCGGGACCACCGGTTCGATATCCCGATCGTCGTCGTCACCGGTCAGGGCAGTGAGGAGACCGCAGCGCAGGCACTGCGTCTGGGGGTGTCCGACTACCTCATCAAGCACGACGGCTATCTGCACGAGCTGCCTGTCGTGCTCGACAATGCGTTTCGACAGGCCGAACTGGTGCGTGAACGCACCGCGCTCAGGGCGCTTACCGAGCGCCTCCGACTTCACTCCGCGGTGATCGACAGCACGCATGACGGCGTTTTGATCACCGATCTCGACGGCAGGATCGTGTCGGTTAACCGGGCCTTTACCGAACTCACCGGTTATACCCGCGAGGACTCCATCGGTCAGAATCCGCGATTTCTGCGCTCAGGCCGCCATGGTCGCGACTTCTACCAGACCATGTGGGCCACCCTGACCCGAACCGGTTGCTGGCAGGGGGAGCTGTGGAACCGGCGCAAGAATGGTGAGCTTTATCCCGAGTGGCTGACGCTCAACGCGGTGTGCGACGATGCCGGCGAGGTCACGAATTACGTGGGCGTGTTCACCGACATCAGTGCGTTGCGGCAGACCGAAGCCAGGCTCAGCCACCTCTCGCACTACGACCCGCTCACCGACCTCCCCAACCGTCTGCTGATCATGTCCAGGCTGGAGCATGCGATCGAGGTCGCGCGGCGGCAAAAGCAGGGGCTGGCGGCGATCTGTCTCGACCTCGACCGATTCAAGACCATCAATGACAGCCTCGGGCACCAGATCGGGGATCAGTTGCTGTGTGCGGTCGGCAAGCGCCTGCGGGGGCACCTCAGGAGCGAGGACACCCTCGGACGCCTTGGTGGTGACGAGTTCATGGTGCTGATTGAACGCATCGAAACCCCTGCAGCGGCCGCGGTGGTCGCGAAAGGGCTGGTCGACGCGCTGGCCGAACCGTTCAGGCTCGACAGCGGGCAGGAAGTGTTCATGCACGCCAGTGTGGGGGTGAGCCTGTACCCGGATGACGGCGAGGATCACATGGCGCTGGTGCGCAACGCGGATGCCGCGATGTACCGGGCCAAGTCGCAGGGACGAAACACCTACGGTTTCTATACCGAAGACCTGACCCGCTTCGCGTCGCAGCGTCTCGACCTGGAAACCCGCCTCCGGCGCGGGCTGAGCAACGAAGAGTTCGTGGTGTTCTATCAGCCGGTGCTTTCGGTGTCGGACGGGACCCTGCTGGGTGCAGAGGCGCTGGTGCGGTGGCAGCCGCCGGGCGAGCAGATGATCTCGCCCGCAGACTTCATCCCGATGGCAGAGGAAACCGGCCTCATCGTGCAGCTGGGCGAGTGGGTGCTGCGCGAAGCGTGCCGGCAGATGCGGGCCTGGGATGCGCAGGGTTTCGTGCTGCCTTCGGTTGCCGTCAATCTGTCGGCCGAGCAGGTGCGGCGACAGGACGTCGGCACGATGTTGCTGCAAGTGCTTGCCGAGTCGGGGCTGGCCGCTGAGCGCCTCGAAATCGAGCTGACCGAGAGCAGCCTGATGCAGCAGGGCGAGAAGGCCGCCATGCTGCTCGACCAGCTCAAGCAGCACGGCGTGAGGCTGGCAATCGACGATTTCGGAACGGGTTATTCCTCGCTCGCGTATCTCAAGCGCTTTTCGATCGACAAGCTCAAGATCGATCGCAGCTTCATCAAGGATCTGGCCGATGACCGCAACGACCTCGCGATTGCATCGGCCATCGTTGCCATGGCCAATGCGCTGGATATCGCGGTGCAGGCCGAAGGGGTCGAGAACGATGCGCAGCTCGCCCTGCTGAAGATGATCGGCTGCGGCAGTTGGCAGGGCTACTCCTGCAGCCCGCCCGTACCCCCGGTCGATTTCGAACAGCGCTTTCTGCTTGCGGGCTTCTGCGCCTAGCGCTGCCCGGTCATGAGGCCGGGCGCGTGCTCAGGGCGTGTGCCATGCGGCTCAAGGCTTCGTCGAGCGTGTCGCGTGCGCAGCCGAAATTGAGCCGCACGAAGCCGGGCAGGCCAAATCCGCGACCGTCGGACAAGCCCACTCCACCCGCCTCGAAAAAGCCTGCCGGGTCGTCCAGGCCTGCTTCGCGGCAGTCAATCCAGGCCAGATAGGTGGCCTCCGGCGCAGTCGTGCTCAGGCCGGGCATGGCCGCGACGGCTTCAAGCACGCGTGCGCGGTTGGCACGCAGATGGTCGAGCAGCGCTGCGCGCCATGGACCGCCGTCGCGGTAGGCCGCCTCGGTGGCGACCAGGCCGAGCACATTCACCTGGGGCACGATGCCACGCATCACGTGACGGTAGCGCCGACGCAACTCTGCATCGGGGATGATCGCGAACGATGAATAGAGCGCGGCAATATTCCACGTCTTGGATGGGGCCATCAGGGTGATCGTGCGGCGGGCGACCCGTTCGTCGAGCGCCGCGATCGGGATGTGCGGACGATCCTCATCGAGCACCAGCCCACAGTGGATCTCATCACTGCATATCACCAGGTCGCGCTCTTCAGCGAGGGCTGCGATCCAGGTCAGTTCGTCGCGGTCGAACACACGGCCGACCGGGTTGTGCGGATTGCACAGCATGAACAGGCGGGTACGTGGATCCATCGCTGCCGCCGTGGCTTCGCGGCTCCACTGCCAGCGACCGCCTTCCAGTTCGAGGGGGCTGGTGATCAGTCTGCGGTCGCTGTTGCCCGGCGCGAACAGGAAGGGAGGGTAGACCGGCGTCGCAGTAAACACCCCGTCGCCGGCCTCGCCCACCGCCCGGCAGGCAAGGTTGAAGCCGGTCACCACACCGGGCAGCCACACCAGCCAGTCGGGTTCGACACGCCAGCCGTGATCCCGCTCAATACCGTCTGTCACGGCTTCGATCAGCGAGGGCCACGCTTCGGTGTAACCGAAGACGCCATGGTCGATACGGGCGTGCAGTGCCTCTAGCACCGCAGGTGGTGCCGTGAAGTCCATATCGGCAACCCACAGAGGCAGGATGTCACGACCGCTGAAACGGCCCCATTTCTCGCCGGGAACATCGCGGCGATCCGGATGTCTGTTGAAGTCGAAGCTCATGCTTGGAACCGTGCGTTCAGGAGGTGCGAGTGTAACGTGTGGTTTGCCATGCATCACGTATCACGCCGTGTGGATACAATTGCACAAAAGAGCAAAACAGCAGAACAGGGTGGGACACTGATCATGAATGACATTACAACTTATCCGGATGGCATTTATGCCATTGACTCGGGCTATGGTGAGCGGCCGCAGGTGGCTGCGATTCATCTGATCGTCGATACCGGTCGCGCTGCCGTGGTCGATACCGGCTGCAACGCTTCGATTCCCCGCATTCTGGGCGCACTGGCCAGTCTCGGCATTACCCCGGACGCGGTCGACTGGGTGCTGCTCACGCATATCCATCTCGACCATGCGGGCGGGGCCGGCAGCATGATGTGCGCACTGCCGAATGCGAAGCTGGTGGTGCACCCGCGCGGCGTGCGCCACATGATCGACCCGTCGCGTCTGTGGGAGGGTGCTGCTGCGGTATATGGGGCGGAGCAGACTTTCCGGCTGTACGGACGCCTGGCGCCTGTGCCGGCTGAGCGGATCGTGTCGGCCGAGGACGGGCTTGAAATTTCGCTCGGCGCGCGCAGGCTGCGAATTGTCGACACGCCGGGGCATGCGCGGCATCACGTGGCGATCTGGGACGAGCGCGCACGAGCGTTCTTCACCGGGGACATTTTCGGCGTTTCCTATCGCGAACTGGACGTGGATGGGCGTGCGTTCGTCTATCCGACGACCACGCCGTCGCAGTTCGATCCCGACGCAATGCACGAATCCATCGACCGCATGCTCGCCTTTGGTCCGCGGGCGATGTATCTGACGCATTACAGCAGGGTGGAAGATGTCGAACGTCTGGCCGGCGATCTGCACCGGCTGATCGATACCCAGGTTGCGGTTGGACGCGCCGCGCGTGGCGACGGTGTGGCGCGCCATGTCGAGATTCTTGCTGGTCTGGAGCAGATCGTGCGCGAGGAAACTGCGCGTCAGCACTGGGCCCTCAACGAGGACGAAGCGCTGCAACTGTTGCGCATGGACCTCGAGCTCAACGCCCAGGGGCTTGGAGTCTGGCTCGACTCCCTGCGCGTCGAGGCCGCCGCAACCCTCTGAGTCCGCGTGCCGGGCAAGGCGCTGGGGTAAGATCGGGCCTTCCCTCTTCACGACGATTCGTCCATGTTGTCTGCTGCTGTTTCCTCCGCCGATTCATTGCCCGACGTCGATGTCGAGCGCCGCTTCGGCGGTATCGGACGCCTCTACGGCGATCGGGCGCTTGCGCGCCTGAGTGCGTCTTCGGTCTGTGTTGTTGGCATTGGCGGCGTGGGGTCCTGGGTGGTCGAGGCGCTCGCGCGCAGCGGCGTTGGGCATCTGACGCTGATCGATCTCGATCATGTTGCCGAGTCGAACATCAACCGTCAGGCCCATGCGCTCGATGCCACTCTTGGCCAGGCCAAGGTGGCGGCCATGAGCGAGCGGGTTCGCGGGATCAATCCGCTGTGCCGGGTGACACAGGTCGATGATTTCCTTACGCCCGAGAACGTGAGCGAACTGCTCGGCGGTTTCGATGTGGTCGTTGATGCCATCGACAACGTGCGCGCAAAGGTCGCGATGGCGGCCCATTGTCGCCTCCACCAGCTCACCTTGGTCATGGCGGGCGGCGCGGGAGGCAAGGTTGATCCGACGCGCATCCGGGTGGACGACCTGTCGCGTACCGAGCAGGATCCGCTGCTGGCAAAGGTGCGCGCGCAGTTGCGAAAGGCGCATGGTTTTCCGCGCGACCCGAAGCGCAAGTTCGCCATCGAGGCGGTCTATTCCTGCGAGCCGCTGCGCTACCCCGATGCCGTCGCGTGCGACGCGGGGCGGGGGCCGCAGGGCCTGGCGTGCGCGGGTTACGGGTCGAGCATGGCAATGACGGCCAGCGTCGGTCTGTTCGTTGCCGCGCGGGCGATGGATCATTTGCTGAAATCCGCGGTCTGACGCCACTCCAACCTGACTGGACTCCCTATGACTCAAACCACTTCTCCGGCAGCACAGGCCGTGATCCTGTTCGGCCATGGTGCGCGCGACCCCGAGTGGGCGGGCCCGATGCAGCGTATCCGCGACACCATGCGCGTGCGTGCCCCCGGGCAGCACGTGGAACTGGCCTTTCTCGAGTTCATGAGTCCGACCCTCGACCTTGCGGTGGATGAACTGGTCGCACGCGGCGTGACCCGGATCGCGGTCGTGCCCGTTTTCCTCGCTCAGGGCGGGCACCTCAAGCGTGATGTGCCGGTGTTGCTCGATGCCGCCCGGCAGCGACATCCGGGCTGTGAATTCCATCTGAGCCTGGCCGTGGGCGAGGCGCCAGGCGTGGTTGCCGCGATCGCCGAGTACGGGTTGAGCGCGTTCGACTGAGCCCCACGCGGCGAGGATGCGCTGCGCTTGAGTAGCAGCATGGAATGCTTGACGGTCACAATTATAAGCATATACTTATATTCATGACCAAGCATACCGTCCCCCTCTTGTTGTCGGCACTTCTGTGCAGCGCTGCGCTGGCGCGTGCCGAGGTGCCGACCCTGTTGATCGAAGCCCGGCCGGTCAGCGTCTCGCAGCCTGCCGAAGCGACTGTCGAGGCGGTCAGGCAGGCGACCCTTGCTGCCCAGGTTGCGGGCCGGGTCATGGAGTTGAACGTCGATGCGGGCGACCGCGTCACGCGTGGTGACGTGCTGCTGCGTATCGACGCTGCCGAGGCAAGTCAGGCCGTGGCGGGTGCCGAGGCTGGCGTTGCGCAGGCCGAGGCGGGCCGAATCAAGGCGCGCAGCGATTACGAGCGTGCCCGCAGCCTGTTCGAGCGCAAGTTCGTCAGTCAGTCCGCACTCGACCAGGCGCGCTCCGCACTCGATGCTGCCGAAGCGCAGGTGCGCAGCGCGCAAGCCGGTCGTGGCCAGGCGTCGACCGTGGTGGGCTATACCCGCATCGTGTCGCCGCTCTCTGGCCTGGTGGCTGCGCGCCACGTCGATGCCGGCGAGATGGCGCAACCGGGTACCCCGCTGCTCACCGTATACGACCCCGCGGCCATGCGGGCGGTGGCCGATGTGTCGCAACAGCGCATGACCGCCCTTGGCAAGGTACCGCTGCGTGCCAGTGTCGAACTGCCCGGTTCAGGGCGCTGGGTGGAGGCTGCCGCAGTCACCGTGCTGCCTGCGGCCGATGCGCGCACCCATACCGTGCAGGTCAGGGTGGATCTGCCCCCTGCGACCCTTGGCGTGGTGCCCGGCAGCTATGCCCGGGTTCATTTCCTGTCGGGCGAAAGCGCCCGCCTCGTGGTGCCGTCGACGGCGGTCCTGCGTCGCGGAGAGCTGACTGCGGTGTATGTGGCCGACGACAAGGGTGGCTTCAGCCTGCGCCAGTTGCGCCTTGGCGAGCGTGTTGGCGCCGAGGGCGGGGTCGAAGTGCTTGCCGGGCTGCACAGCGGTGAAACCATCGCCCTCGATCCGGTTCAGGCAGGTATTGCGGTCAGCACCGCAAGCCGGCCCTGAGCAGGGAGTCGGAGATGAGCACCCCTCTTGGCTTGTCCGGTCGCATCGCGGCCGCCTTTCAGCGCAACGCGCTGACCCCCCTGATCGCCCTCGTCCTGCTGCTGGCCGGTGTGTTCGCCACGCTGGTCACGCCCAAGGAGGAGGAGCCGCAGATCGACGTCACCATGGCCAACGTCATCGTGCCTTTCCCGGGGGCGTCGGCGCAGGATGTCGAGGCGCTGGTGGCGCGGCCCGCAGAGCAGGTGCTGTCGCGGATGGCAGGCGTCGAGCATGTGTATTCGGTTTCACGCCCGGGCATGTCGATCATTACCGTGCAGTTCGAGGTCGGGATTCCCAACCAGACTGCGCTGGTACGGCTGTACGACACGGTGCATTCGAACAGCGACTGGCTGTCGCCGCAGCTCGGTGTCGGCGAACCGCTGATCAAGCCCAAGGGCATCGACGATGTCCCCATCGTCAGTCTCACCCTGTGGACCGCCGACCCCGAGCGTGCGGCTTTCGAGCTGCAGCAGGTGGCGCGCGCAAGCGAACTCGAACTCAAGCGTCTGCCCGGCACCCGGGATGTCACCACCATCGGAGGGCCGGGCAGGGTGATCCGTGTTCAGCTCGACACCGAGCGCATGAACGCGCATGGCGTGACGGCGCAGGATCTGCGCGCCGCGCTGCAGTTGGCCAACGCATCGCAGCCGGCGGGAAGCCTGGTACGCGACAATCGTGAGGTGCTGGTGCAGACCGGCACCTATCTCGAGTCTGCCGAAGACGTGCGTCGCCTGGTGGTGGGGGTGTTCGACGACAAGCCGGTCTTCCTGCGCGACGTGGCGCAGGTGGAGGACGGCCCGGACCAGCCCTCCAGCTACGTCTGGTTCGGTACCGGTGCCTCCGGCTCCGCGGCCGGTAGTGGCGTGTTTCCCGCCGTGACGCTGTCGATCTCGAAGAAGCCGGGGGCAAACGCCGCCGACGTTGCCGACGCTGCGATCAAGCGCATCGAGAGCCTGCGTGGGTCGCTGGTTCCGGACGGGGTCGAAGTCACGGTGACCCGCAACTACGGACAGACCGCGAATGACAAGGCGCAGAAGCTCATCGGCAAGCTCGCGTTCGCCACGGCTGCGGTCGTCGCGCTGGTGTTCTTTGCGCTCGGTCGCCGCGAGGCGATCATCGTGGGCATCGCGGTGTCGCTTACGCTGGCGGCGACCCTGTTTGCATCCTGGGCCTGGGGCTTCACGCTGAACCGCGTCAGTCTCTTTGCGCTGATCTTCTCCATCGGCATCCTGGTGGACGACGCCATCGTGGTGGTGGAGAACATTCACCGCTGGCATACGCTCGAACCCGACACCCCGCTGTGGAAGCTGATTCCGAAGGCGGTCGACGAGGTTGGTGGGCCGACCATCCTGGCAACCTTCACCGTGATCGCGGCCTTGCTGCCGATGGCGTTTGTCACCGGTCTGATGGGGCCGTACATGAGCCCGATCCCGATCAATGCCTCGATGGGCATGTTCATCTCGCTGGCGGTTGCGTTCATCGTGACCCCGTGGCTTGCACAGAAGCTGATGAAGTCGGTCGATGCGCATCATCACGAGGGCGAGGACAAGCTCACGCGCAAGCTCGACGGTCTGTTCCGCCGCATCATGACGCCGATGCTCGACGTCAATCACGGTGGGCGCGCCCGTATGCGCCTGTGGCTGCTGGTGGTGGTGCTGATCGCGGGTTCGGTGGCGCTGCCGGTGGTGCAGCTGGTGGTGATGAAGATGCTGCCCTTCGACAACAAGAGCGAGTTCCAGGTCGTGCTCGACATGCCGGTCGGCACGCCGGTCGAGGAAACCGCGCGCGTGCTGCGCGAGATTGGCGCTGAACTGGCGACAGTAGAGGAAGTCACCGACTGGCAGGCTTATGCCGGCAGCGCGAGCCCGATCAACTTCAACGGGCTGGTGCGTCAGTACTATCTGCGCAGCGCGCCCGAACAGGGCGACATCCAGGTCAACCTGGTCGACAAGGCGCATCGCAGCCGCCAGAGTCACGAGATCGCAGTGTCGGTGCGTGACGCCGTGACCGCAATTGCGCTGCGCAACGGGGGCAATGCCAAGATCGTCGAAGTGCCGCCCGGGCCGCCAGTGATGTCACCGATCGTGGCGGAGATTTACGGGCCGGATTACGCCGGTCAGATCGAGGTCGCGAAGCGCGTGCGGGCAGCGTTCGAGGGTACGAAGGACATCGTGGGCGTCGACGACTCAGTCGATGAGGCCGCGCCCAAACTGCTGTTGCGGGTGGATCAGGCCAAGGCGGCGCGCATGGGCGTGTCGCAGGTGGACATCGTAGAGGTCGTGCGTCTGGGGCTGTCGGGCGAAAACGTGACGCCGGTACATGGCGGCGACAACAAGTACGAGATCCCGGTGCGCATCCAGTTGCCGGCGACCCGGCAGTCGGATGTGGCATCGCTGTTGTCGATGAAGGTTCGATCCCGCTCCGGACAGCTGGTGGCGGTCTCTGAAGTGGTCGATGTCTTCGATACCCGGCGTGAGCAGATCCTCTACCGCAAGGACCTGTTGCCCGTGGTGTACGTGACCGGTGACATGGGCGGCAAGCTCGACTCGCCCCTTTATGGCATGTTCGACATCCGCAGCAAGCTCAGGGACATGGCGCTCGACGGCGCGCCGGGACTGGCAGGCACGCTTGGCGAATGGTTCATCCGTGCCCCCGCCGATCCCTATGCCGGCTACCAGCTGAAATGGGACGGCGAGTGGCAGATCACCTATGAGACCTTTCGCGACATGGGCCTTGCCTATGCGGTGGGCCTGATCCTGATCTATCTGCTGGTGGTGGCGCAGTTTCACAGCTACCTCGTGCCGCTGATCATCATGGCGCCGATTCCGCTCACCCTGATCGGCGTCATGCCGGGCCATGCGCTGTTCGGCGCGCAATTTACCGCCACCTCGATGATCGGCATGATCGCGCTCGCCGGCATCATCGTGCGCAACTCGATACTGCTGGTGGATTTCGTCAATCAGCAGGTCAGGGAAGGCGTCGATTTCTCCGAGGCGGTGATCCGCGCGGCGGCCGTGCGCGCCAAGCCGATCGGCCTGACCGGGCTGGCGGCGATGATCGGCGCGATATTCATCCTCGACGATCCGATTTTCAACGGCCTTGCCCTGAGCCTGATCTTCGGGGTGTTCGTGTCCACCGTGCTCACCCTGGTGGTGATCCCGGTGCTGTATTTCGCGGCGATGCGCAAGCGGCTCGCCCAACTGACTGGAGAATCCGAATGAAGCTCACGACAAATCAGTTCGTCCGCATCTTTGCAGGTGCTTTCGTGCTCATCTCCCTTGCACTGGGGGTTGAGGCCTCGCCGCTGTTCGTGAATGCGAACTTCCTGTGGTTCACCGTGTTTGTCGGTGCCAACCTGTTTCAGAGCGGCTTCACCGGTTTGTGTCCGCTGGAGAACATCCTGCGCAAGGTCGGCGTCAAGGACCACTACTGAGCACTGCCGGCGTACGGGAGCCCGCGCGGCCGAGTGGGCGGGGCGCTACAATCGAGCTGTTTTCATCCCGCGAATGCAAGCCTGCCCATGAACGACCATGTCACGCCTCCTGATCGACGGCTCGATCGACGCATTCCGCTGGGTTGCGCTGCATCCATTCTGCTTGGGGAGGGGCGCTCGGTGGCCGCCGAATGCATCGAACTGAGCGTCAGCGGCATGACGCTTCACGCCGCCTATGTGCCTGGAGAGCTGGAGGTGATCGACGTCGCAGTGATGTCGCCGGGGGCCGGTCTGGGGCGGCCGCCGCTGGTGACCCGGCTCAAGGTCACGCGCTGTCATGCGATTGGCGGCGGTCGTTACGAAATCGGCGGTGCGATCACTCAGGTGGTGGGCTGATCGCTGCAGCCTGAACGGGCGACGGTCACGCGTCGCCCTCGGGGTTCAGCGCGGCTGACGCCGGAACAGCAGCCAGAGCGCGAAAATGGTGAAGGCGCTGAAGCTCAATAGCGACCAGTTGGCGAGGGACAGCCCCAGGAAGGTCCAGTCGATTGCGCTGCAGTCGCCGGCGCCACGAAACAGCATCGGCAGCACTTCCGTCAGCGGAAAACTCTCCATCAGATACTCCATTCCCGGACCGCACTCTGCGATCCCCGGCGGGTTGAGCTGAAGCCAGCTCTGGTTCGCAGCAACGCCGCCGCCTGCAATTGCGGTCAGCCCGATCAGGCCGGCGTAGATCCGGCTGCCTGTTGCGCCAGGGCCGTGCAGTCCGCCGATCAGCCCGATCAGGCCGACCGTGAGCAGTGCGTAGCGCTGCATGATGCACATCGGGCAGGGGTGCAGACCGACCACATGCTGCAGATAGAGGCCGAAGCCGAGCATTCCTGCACACAGGGCGAAAAGCGCCAAAAACATCTGACGGGCGGACAGGCGGGAGAGTGTCATTGACTGGGATTGCGTTGGAGCGAAGAGAATAGGGATTGTAGGCGATTCATGTTGCGCGTCACTTCGTAATCGGACCGCGCCTAAAGTTCCCTGCGGCCAGACAGCTCATGCCGGGACTGCGAGACACGCCTGGCTCATGTGCCCGGTGTGGCGGACAGGGCGGTGACCAGCATGTCGATGAAGGCGCGCGTCTTGGCGGGCATCAGCCGTCGCCCGGGGAATACTGCCCATGCAGTGTGGGAGGGCAGGCACCAGTCCGGTAACACGCGTCGCAACTCGCCGCGACGAAGATAGGGCGATGCAAACTGCTCGGGTGCGGCGGCAATGCCCGCCCCCGAACAGGCCATTCGAATCAGCAGTTCGGGCGAGTTCGCGGTGATCCGTCCTGCAGGGACAAACCGGCGCTGTTCGTCGCCACGCAGCAGTGTCCATTGCAAGGGGTCGCCCGAGCCGGTCAGCAGGCGCAGGGCCCTGTGGTGTGTGAGCGCATCGGGTGATGCCGGGTCGCCGTGTTCTGCAAGGTAGTCGGGCGATGCGTACAGTCCGTTGTTGAAAACCGTGAGGCGGCGCGCGGCGAGCAGGCTGTTCTCCGGCAGTTCGCCCATCCGGATCGCCAGGTCGAAATTCTCCCCCAGCAGGTCCACACGCCGCGGTGACAGGTCCAGTTCGAGCGAGATGGCCGGGTGCATGGCAACGAAGGCCCCAAGCATGTCGGTCAGCAACAGATTGGCGAAGTCGCTTGGCATCGACACGCGCAGGCGACCGCTTGGCGCGGCCTGACGGTGTTCAGCCAGGTTCGCCACGGCTTCGACCTCGGCCGCCACCTGACGGGCGTGTTCGAGCAGCTCCTGGCCGAACTCGGTCACCTGCAGGCGCCGTGTCGTGCGCTGCATCAGGCGCTCGCCGAGTTGCTCTTCTAGCAGGCTGATGCGCCGCGACACGGTCGATCTGGGCAGTCCAAGGTGCTCGGCGGCACGGCTGAAACTGCCCATTTCAACCACGCGGGCGAAGATCAGCAGATCGTTTGCGTCGTATTGTTCCATGATTGGAATAATGTTATCCGATATGACGGATTATCATCTTGATTGTGCAGGAATAGAGTGTGGCCATCGAAACCCCACTTACCGGAGCACCTCATGAACATCCTTCAGATCAATGCCAGCGCCCGCAGCGAAGGTGCGAACTCCACGCGTGTTGCCAACGCCATCGTGGCGCGCTTGCAGACGGCTTCGCCGGACGCCGTGCTGAACGTCCGTGATCTGGCTACAACGCCGCATCCGGTGCTGGACGAAGCCGCGCTGGGCGCCATTTTTACCCCTGCAGACAAGCGCAGCCCCGAGCAGGCGGCACGTGCGGCACTCGATGACGCCCTGATCGCAGAACTGCAGGCGGCCGATGTGCTGGTGCTGGGCGTGCCGATGTACAACTTCGGCATTCCGGTTCAGCTCAAGACCTGGATCGATGCGGTTGCGCGCGCAGGCGTCACCTTCCGCTATACCGAGAACGGGCCCGAAGGTCTGCTCAAGGGCAAGAAGGTCTATGTCGCCCTTGCTCGCGGTGGCAAGTACCGTGGTACCGAACTGGACTCCCAGGTGCCGCACCTCAGGACCTTCCTCGGCTTTCTCGGCATGACCGATGTCAGCTTCATCTATGCTGAAGGTTTCTCGATGGGGCCGGACGCCGCGCGCCAGGCGCTTGCCGATGCCGATGCGGAAATCCACGCCGCATTGAGCTGAAAGTCACAGCGGGGGCGGATCGTCCCCGCTCGCACAGGAGCTTGAAATGACAACGAAAGATCTTCAGTCCGCGTTGCAGGCCGAGCGTGTGCTGCGGCCGCGAACTGTGGAACAACTGGTTGTCGGGCGCCCGACCTCGGACGGCGCGGGCGTGAAGCTGACCCGTGTGCTGACACAGGCGCTGCAGCGCCGGCTCGACCCCTTCCTGATGCTCGATGCCTTCGGCAGCGACAATCCGGACGACTACATCGCCGGCTTTCCCGATCATCCGCATCGTGGCTTCGAGACCATCACCTACATGATTGCTGGGCGCATGCTTCATCGCGACAGCGCGGGACACGAAGGCCTGCTGGAGAACGGCGGCGTGCAGTGGATGACGGCCGGTCGTGGCGTGATCCACTCCGAGGTCCCGCAGCAGGAAGAAGGCATGATGGAGGGCTTCCAGCTGTGGCTCAATCTGCCTGCGCGGGACAAGCTGTGTGAGCCGTGGTACCGGGATTTTTCCGCGGCCGAGCTGCCGGCGTTCGAGACCGCCGAAGGCGTGGCCGTCACCGTGATCGCAGGCCGCAGCCACGGTGTGGAAGGTGCGGTCACGCGGGCGGCCAGCGCGCCGCTGTATCTCGACCTGCATCTGCCAGCGGGTGGGCGCTTCGTTCAGTCGCTGCCTGAAGCTCACAACGCCTTCGTCTATGTCTATCGCGGCGAGGTCATGATCGGCGAAAAAGCGGTCGCTACGCAGCGCATGGCGATCCTCGGCAAGGCCGAAGGCAGTGACGGCGTGGTGCTCGAGAGTGCCGCGCCGGCGCGGGTGCTGCTCATCGCCGGTCAGCCGCTGAACGAGCCGATTGCGCAATACGGCCCCTTCGTGATGAATACCGAGCATGAGATCTATCAGGCGCTCAGCGACTTTCGGGACGGCAGGCTGGCGGGCTGAGGGCCGTCAGGCCTTGGGGCGCGACCGCGAAGGGTTCAATCCAGCGCGAGTACCTTCAAGGCCCGGACCTGTGCCACGATGGGGGCGGGGACGGGCTGCTCGCCGCTCAGCATGGCGCGGATCGTCGTCACGTTGTCGGCAATCGACGGACTGTCGGGCAGTCCCGCAAGTGGAGGCGCACCGCCTTCCTCGCCTGCAACACCGGTCTGGCCCGTGCCGTCGGCATAGGTCTTCATCTCCGGGCAGCGTCTCGGGTTGGCGTAGATCTCGCCTTCGGTGCCGCGCAGCAGCATCGCGCGGCCACCGTCCGCACGCAGGAATTCGTCCATGCGCTCGAGGTATTCGGGATGGGTGACGGCCACCACCCGCACACTGCGGCCCCTGCATGGGTCGAGCAGCTTGGCCATGGTGTGGGCGCTGCTGCGTACGCCCATGCGCGGGCGCAGGGACAGCAGACGATCGAGCCCTGGCAGCAGGGTGCTGACCTGCAGGCAGGTCAGATGCCGGCTGGCCAGTTGCGCGCCGGCTTCGGCAGTATCGCTGGCGGGCGTGATGCCGAGCGCTGCGAGCAGTTCGAAGGGGCTGACCCTGGATTCAAAATCGTGCCGGCCCTGAATCAGCACCGGCACGCCGTCGCGGGCCAGCAACATTGCCACCAGCGGCATCAGGTTGGGCTGGCGGCGGGCACCGTTGTAGCTCGGCAGCACGACACAGCGCGGGCCATCGGGCACGACAAGCTGTGCACCCTGTGCGTCCATGGCCTGCTTGAAGCCGAGCAGTTCGTCAAGCGACTCGCTCTTGATGCGCAGGGCGATCAGGATGGCGCCGAGCTCGAGGTCGGCCACGCTGCCGTCGAGCATGCCACCGAAGAGGGTGGCGGCCGCGTCGCGTTCGAGAGAGCGGGCGCCCTTGGCGCCGCGCCCGATTTCCTTGATCATGGGGGCACAGTTCATGAGTCGGGATTATCCGCTGCCCGTGCCGTTCGCGGTAGGGTGGGTGGGCCGGCTGCGCTGCTTTTCTATGAATTTCTCACGGAGCGAGAGTCGAAATGGAAGTCGGATTTATCGGACTGGGCCTGATGGGCCGCCCCATGGCGCTGAACCTGATCAAGGCCGGGCATACGGTGCTTGTCTGGAGCCGCCGCCGCGAGTCGATGACGCCGTTGCTCGAGGCCGGTGCCGGAGACTGTGCCAGCGCCGCCGAAGTCGCACAGCGGGCAGCGATCACCATCAGCATGGTGGCTGACGCGCCGGACGTGGAGCAGGTGACGCTCGGTGCCGGCGGCGTGGCCGAAGGTGCGGGGCCGGGCCACATTCACGCCGACATGAGCACCATCGCCCCGGCGGCGGCGCAGTCGATTTCCGCCGGCCTCAAGGCGCGTGGCGTGAGCATGATCGACGCGCCGGTGTCCGGTGGCGAGGTGGGTGCGATTGCCGGCTCGCTGACCATCATGGCCGGCGGCGATGAGGCCGCGTTCGACAAGATCAAGCCGGTGTTCGAGGCCATGGGCAAGTCGGTGACGCGCATTGGTGACGCGGGTGCAGGCCAGGTCGCGAAGGCCTGCAACCAGATCCTGACCGGCGTCGGGGTGGCGGCCGTGGCCGAGGCCCTCAACTTTGCCACCCGCAGCGGTGTGGATGCCGGCAAGGTGCGTGAGGCCCTGCTCGGTGGTTTTGCCTATTCGCGCATTCTTGAGAACCACGGCCAGCGCATGCTCGACCGCAATTTTCGCCCCGGCTTCAAGGCCTGGATGCACCAGAAGGACATGCGCATCGTCATGGAAGAGGCGCATCGGCTCGGGCTTGCACTGCCGTCCTCGGCGGCCACCGCGCAGATGTTCAATGCGATGGTTGGCAGCGGGCTGGGCGAGGACGACTCGATCGCGATGCTCAAGTTGCTCGAACTCATGAGCGGCGGAGCCGGCGAATGAGGTTGGGCTTCATCGGCCTCGGCGCGATGGGCGCGCCGATGGCCCGTCATCTGCTGGGTGCCGGGCATGAGCTGGTGGTGTGGGCACGGCGCCCGGAGGCGGCCGCGGAGGTGGTCGCCGCAGGTGCGCTTGGCTGTGCCACGCCTGCCGAGCTGGCGGCGCGCAGCGAGGTCGTCTTCAGCATCGTCACCGGCAGCGCGGATGTCGAGGCGCTGGTGCTTGGCGAACAGGGGCTTGCAGCCGGTTTTGCAGCGGGTGCGGTCCATGTGGACATGAGCACGATTGCGCCGGGTTGCGCGCGCAGGCTTGCTGCACACCATGCCGGCCGCGGCGTGGGCTGGCTCGATGCGCCCGTGTCCGGCGGCGCGCAGGGTGCGATCGATGCCACGCTCGCCATCATGGCCGGTGGTGAGGCGGAGACGCTGGCGCGGGTGCGCCCGCTGCTCGAGGTTCTCGGCAAGCGCATCGTGCATGTGGGGCCGGCGGGTGCAGGGCAGGTGGCCAAGGCCTGCAACCAGATGATCATGGTGGCGGCGATTCAGGCCGGTGCCGAAGCCATGCATCTGGCTCAGGCACATGGTGTGGATCTGGCTGCGGTGCGTCAGGCACTGATGGGCGGGTCGGCTGCGTCGCGGGTGCTCGAAGTGATGGGCGCGCGCATGGTGAGTCGCGACTTTTCCGCCGGTGTCGAGGCGCGTCTGCATCACAAGGACTTCGGCATCCTGATGCAGGAGGCCTGTGCCCTCGGTATTCCCTTGCCGATCGCCGCTCAGGTCTGGCAGCAGCTCAACGCTCTGATGGCATCCGGTCTGGGGCACGACGACACCTCAAGCCTGTTGCGCGTGCTGGAAACCATGGGCGGAACGGCTGCCGCCTGATCCCGCCCCGGTGGTCGCCGTCAGTGCTGCAGCGGAGGCGGCGCGAGTTCGGCGACCCCGGCGGCTTTCATGCCGCGCAGCAGCGCCGTGAGGGCTTCGCCCGGCAAGGGGCGGCTGGACAGGAAGCCCTGGTAGATGCCGCAGTGCCACTGACGCAGCAGGCTCAGTTGCGCGTCGCTTTCCACGCCTTCGGCAACGACGTTCAGCCTCAGACTGTGCGCCATCGCGATGATGGCCTGTGCAATCGCGGCGTCGTCCGGTTCGTCGACGATGTCCTTGATGAAGGAGCGGTCGATCTTCAGACGGTCGATGGGGAAGCGCCGCAGATAGGCGAGGCTGGAGTAGCCGGTGCCGAAGTCGTCAATCGCAATCGTCAGACCAAGCGCCTTGCAACGGCTCAGCGTGTCCGAACTGCGCTCGGGTTCGCGCATCACGAGGCTCTCGGTCAGTTCCAGCTCCAGGCGGGTGGCCGGCAGTCCGGTCGCCTCCAGCACGCTGGCGATCTGCTCGGGCAGATCGGGCTGATCGAACTGGCGCGCCGACAGGTTGACCGCCATCGGGGCATCGAGCAGGCCGGCGACGCGCCAGGCATGCGCCTGCGCGCAGGCGGCGCGCAGCACCCAGTCGCCGATCGGAACGATCAGACCGGAGTCTTCCGCAATCGGAATGAAACGATCGGGCGGCACCAGGCCGTGCTGCGGGTGCTGCCAGCGCAACAGGGCCTCGATTCCGGTGATTTCGCCACTGTAGACATCGAGTTGCGGCTGGTAATGGAGGACGAACTGCTTGCGCTCGAGCGCGAGGCGCAGTTCGTTCTCGAGTATCAGTCGATCGGACAGCTCGCGGGCGTACTGGCTGTCGTAGAAGCGGTAGGCGTTGCGTCCGGCCGCCTTGGCCTGATACATGGCGGCGTCGGCGTGCTTGATCAGTGTTTCGGCGTCGTCGCCGTCTTCCGGATAAAGGGCGATGCCGATGCTGGGCGAGATCGTCAGGCGCTGGCTGCGGATGTCGAAGGGGTCGCGCAATGCGGCCAGGATGCGCTCTGCGACCTCGATGGCGCGGTTGCGGTCAGGCAGTGAAGGCAGCAGGATCACGAATTCGTCGCCCCCGGTGCGCGCCACCGTGTCCTCTGCCCGGACACAGGTCATGAAGCGTCTTGATACCGCCTGCAGCAGCAGGTCGCCCGCGTGGTGGCCGAGCGAGTCATTGACGTACTTGAAGCGGTCCAGATCGAGAAACAGCAGCGCCAGCGGCTCGCCGCGGCGCCGGCATTGCTCCTGCGCCTCGGCCAGGCGCTGGCCGAGATAGTTGCGGTTGGGCAGTTCGGTCAGGGCGTCGTAATGCGCGAGGAAGCGGATGCGGGACTCGGCCGCCTTCTGCCGGCCAATGTCGGAGGCGATGCCCAGATAGCCACGGATTGCACCATCCGGGCCGTGGAGCGGCGACACCGAGAGGCTGGCCGGGAACTCGTGACCGTCCTTGCGGCGCAAGGTCATTTCGCGGGGTTCGGCGGCGTGGCCGGCGCGGGCCTCGTCAATCATCGCGAAGAATCCGGGGCCATCACGTGATTCGAGACGGGCGAGCTCGTCTTCCGGGCAGAACAGCAGCGGGGTGGCCCGGCCGACGAGCTCGTCGGCGCGCCAGCCAAAGATGCGTTCGGCTGCCGGATTGAAGAGTTCGATCAGGCCATTGGTGTCGGTCGATACGATCGCGTATTCCGAACCGTCGAGGATGGCGCGCTGCAGCGTGGTCGTGTTGCGCAGGCTGCGCTCGGCTTCGGTGCTGCGTGCGATCTCCGCCTGCAATGCACTGTTGCTGCGTTCGAGCTGGTGGTTCATGTGTTCGAGCGCGCTGGTCTGGCGCAGCACCTGACGCCTGACGCTACGCCCGCGCGACTGCAGCAGCGCCACCAGCAGCGCAACGAGCAGCCCGATCAGCGGCCCGCCCCAGCGCAGGGTTTCGACAGACTGGCTGGGGTTCAGCAGGTAATGGCCGGGCAGGGGAGAGACCTCGACCAGCCAGCGTTGCTGTCCGATGACGAGCTGTTCAACATACATCATCGTGCTCGGGCGCAGGTCGGGGTCCTGGTAGATCAGTCTGGGGTGATCGCCACCAAGGTCGATGATCTCGAGGCTGACGTCGCGTGCATCGCGCCGGCTGTCCAGTACCCGGGCCACCAGCTTGCGCAGGTCTGCAACACGCTCGATGCGTGTGGCGCCGAGCTCGCTGCGCAGGCGCTCGACCTGTTGCGCGGCAGTGCGCTGAAAGACGGAGATGTTCTGCCGCTCCTCGCCTTCGCGGGCCTGCTGCTCGAGCTTGCCCAGTCCGCCCCAGATGGCGGCAAAGACGATCAGCGGAAGAGAGAGGCGGAGCAGCGTGCCTGCGAGTGGCAGCAGTGGCGGTCGGTTCATGCCGGGGGGCGCGCCGTCATGAGTGGAGCTCTCGTGTTGCCGGAGGTGCTCACGATGCGCTGCCATCGCGGGGACGGCCGTACCAGCGGAAGCGCTCGATGACCTCCGTCATTTCGGCGGCCGAGAGCAGGACCGGGTCACCGAGTTGCAGGGTGCGCCAGTACTGCTCGCACAGGGTTTCGAACTCGATGGCCTGAGCGAGTGCGTGCGCGAGATCGCGCCCGAAGACCACCATGCCGTGGTTCGCAAGCAGGCAGGCGCTGCGGTCGACGAGTGCAGCGACGGCAGCGTCCGACAGGGCCTGAGTGCCGAACGTGGCATAAGGGGCACACCGCACGTCGGTGCCGCCGAAGCGGGCAATCATGTAGTGGAAGGCCGGGATGTGCCTGCGCTGGCACGCAAGCGCGGTGGCAAAGGGAGAGTGGGCATGAAGGATCGCACCCGCGCCGGGACAGGCCGCGTAGATGTCGCGATGCAGCTGCCACTCGGAGGACGGTGCCAGTGTGCCCGTAGCGCTGCCGCCGCTGTCGAGCTCCACCATGTCGGCCGGGGTGCAGGCACTTGCGGCAATGCCGCTGGGCGTGATCAGCAGACCCGTACCCCAGCGCACGCTGGCATTGCCCGAGGTGCCGACGTTGAGGCCGCTGCGCCCCATCTCCAGCGTGGTGGCGAACAGCTCCTCGCGCAGGCCTTCTTCAGTGATGCTCATTCCTGGCGCTCCGCATAGGTCGCGCTCAGCGCCGCGGGCGCGATCACCCCGCGTTCGGTGATGATGCCGGTGATCAGGCTGGCCGGTGTGACGTCGAAAGCGGGGTTGGCCGCGCGCGTGCCGGCGGGTGCGATGCGCAGCGAGATCGCTTCGTCGCGTGCGTCGACACCAATGGACGAGCAGACCTCGTCGGCCCCGCGATCCTCGATCGGAATCGCGGCCCCGTCGGGGCTGCCGAAATCGAGCGTCGAATAGGGCGCGGCAATGTAAAAGGGAATGCCAGCGGCCCGCGCGGCAAGTGCCTTGAGCAGGGTGCCGATCTTGTTCGCACTGTCGCCGTTGGCAGCAATGCGGTCTGCCCCGGTGATCACCACGTCTGCCTCGCCATGCATCAGCAGGTGGCCGGCGGCGTTGTCGGCGATCAGCATGTGCGGTACACCGGCTTCGCGCAGCTCCCAGGCGGTGAGCAGCCCCTGGTTGCGAGGACGGGTTTCGCTGGCGATGACTTCGATGTCGATTCCGGCCGCCTGGGCCGCGTAGACCGGGGCGAGCGCGGTGCCCGCACCGAGCGTGGCCAGCCAGCCGGCATTGCAATGGGTCATCACACGCAGGGGGCGACCGCTACGGGCGGGAAGCCCGCGCAGCAGGGCGAGGCCGTGACGGCCGATGGCGTCGCATGTCGCTGCGTCGTCGGCACAGATTGCCTCGGCGGCGTCCCAGGCTGCTGCCATGCGCCGCGGTGCCGGCAGCGGACGCAGAATGCCGGCCATGCGGTTCAGCGCCCAGTGCAGATTGACCGCGGTCGGGCGCGTGGCGGCGAGCAGTGTCAGGGCGTGTTCGAGCTGTTCGTCTTCGGCGCCAGCGCGGGTGAGGGCGAGCGCAACACCCATTGCAGCCGTGTTGCCAATCAGCGGCGCGCCGCGAACCTGCATGGTCCGGATGGCGCGCGCGACCTCGTCGAGGGTATTCAGGCGACATTGCTCACGCCGCCATGGCAGCGCAGTCTGGTCGAGTATCAGCAGGCTGTCGCCATCGCGGCACAGCGTTGGAACGGGTTGTACGAACATGGTGTGGATCCGGACCGGACTCGGGTGCGGGCGACAAAGTGCGTCGCCGCAGGCCTGCTTCGGTCCTGTCTCCTGCTCTCTGGGGCAAGTTAAGCCGTGGAATGTGCCAGTCCTCGGTCCTGTCCGCAAGTCCGAATGCCCGGTGGCGCGGCGCTTGCGCTCGCTCGCGACTCTGCGAGAATGCAATTCCCAGTCATTGCCGATCCGCCAGGATTCCCATGCCGCATTTTCCCGCACCGATCGAATCGCGCCTGCCGACTGTCGGCACTACCATCTTCACCGTCATGTCCCGGCTTGCGCAGGAGTGCGGTGCAATCAACCTGTCGCAGGGCTTTCCCGACTTCAATGCGGAGGATGTGCTGTTCGAGCGTGTCGCCCACTGGATGAGGGCGGGCTTCAATCAGTATGCCCCGCTGGCGGGCTGTCTGCCCCTGCGCGAAGCCATCGTGCGCAAGGTCGAGGGCCTGTACGGAACGCGCTACGATGTTGAGCATGAGGTCACGGTGACCGCCGGTGCCACCCAGGCCTTGTTCACTGCGGTCAGTGCGCTGGTTCATGCCGGTGATGAAGTGATCGTGTTCGAGCCGGTGTACGACTCCTACGGGCCGGCGATCGAACTGGCCGGCGGCACGGTCATCCGCATGCAGCTGCGGGCACCGGACTACCGTCCGGACTGGGTTTCGGTCGCTGCGGCAATCGGGCCGCGGACGCGGATGATCATGATCAACTCCCCACACAACCCGACCGCGACCGTGTGGTCCGCGGACGACCTCGCCCAGCTTGCGGCGCTCACCCGCAACACCGGCATCGTGGTGGTGTCGGACGAGGTGTACGAGCACATCGTGTTCGATGGCGCCGTGCATCAGAGCTGTGCCGCGCATCCGGAGCTGGCGGCGCGCAGCATTGTCGTGTCGAGCTTCGGCAAGACCTATCACATCACCGGCTGGAAGGTGGGTTACGTGGTGGCGCCGCGCGAACTGATGGCGGAGTTCCGCAAGGTTCACCAGTTCAACGTGTTTACCGTCAATACCCCGGTGCAGCTTGCGCTCGCGGACTACATGGCGGATGCCGGCCGGCATCTGCAGCTGTCGGCCTTCTATCAGGCCAAGCGCGATTACTTCCGTGCCGGACTCTCCGGCGCCCGCTTCGAGCTCCTGCCTTCGGGCGGCACCTATTTCCAGCTTGCCCGCTACGGTGCGATCTCGGATCAGCCGGATGGCGTGTTCTGCGACTGGCTGACGCGTGAGGCGGGGGTGGCCGCGATTCCGGTATCGGCGTTCTTTGCCGATGGTCGCGACGAAGGCGTGATCCGCTTCTGCTTCGCCAAGAACGAGAGCACGCTCGCGGCGGCCTGCGAACGCCTGCAGAAGCTGCGCTGAAGCCGGGTTCGTCACACTGCTTTGCCTGCCTTCCGGCGCGCCCCGGCCGGTGGTGGCATGTCCCCGCGGGCGGCGGCGTTGCCGCCGTCCTGCGTGGTAAACTGCCGGTCTCATTCTCTCTCGCGGCCCGCTCTCCATCGTGCGCAATCTGCTGATCTTTCTGCTGATACTGGGTGGTATCTGGTGGGTGCGTCGTGCCCTCAAGCGACCGCGGCGTGGCCCGGGGCGCGATCCGCGCCTGAACGAGCCCGAACGGGTGCTGGCCTGTGCGCATTGCGGTGTGCATGTCCCGGAGAGCGAAGGCGTTCGCGACGAAAGCGGTTTCTACTGCTGCGAAGGGCACCGCCGTCTGGGTAATGACGGCCGGGGAGAATAGGCTTGGGTGACTCCGTGCTGTCCGGCGTCGACCCGGCGCGACTGCAGTCGCTGCGCTTTTTCAACCTGTTCCGGCTCATCATCGCCGGCATCTTTCTGGTGGCAGGGCGCGAGCTCAATCTGGGCAGCGAACACCCGACCATCTTTCTCGTTACCGCGATCTGCTATCTCGGGGCCGTTCTGGCCCTCGGCTTTCCCGATGCTGCACGACGCATGGGTTTCGACCGTCTGGTGACGCTGCAGGTCGTCATCGACGTGTTCATGCTGACGGCGTTCATGTGGTCCAGTGGCGGATTCCGCAGCGGCATGCCTGTGCTGATGATGATTGTGCTCGCAGGTGCGGGGCTGGTGGCCGAAGGGCGCATGGTGCTCTTTCTTGCGGCGCTGACGACGCTGGCCGTGCTCACCGAAAATGGCTGGCGTTTCATTGCCGACGGCACGCCAGGTGACTTTCTGCAGGTCGGCATCACCTGCATCGCGTTCTTCGGTATCGCGCTTGTGGCGCGCCTGCTTGCGCTGCGGGCCAAGAACAACGCTTCGCTTGCCGAAAGACGTGGCAAGGAGCTGGTCAAGCAGCAGGCGGTCAATGAACGCATCATCCGCGACATGCGCGATGGCGTGATCGTGCTCGGACCCGACGGTTTCGTCCGCCAGGCCAATCCTCAGGCGGCTGGCCTGCTGGGCTTGCAGAGCATGGATGGACTGGCCCTGGCCGACATCGACTCCGCGTTCGGCGACTGCCGCGCGCAGTGTGGCGGTGCGGACGGGCGTCTGATGCGGCTCGGGCCTGCACGCAGGCTGCTGCGCTGTCGCGTGATGGAAGCGGATTCCGAAGCGGCAACCGGGGGCGATGTCCTGATCTACCTGACCGATTTCGAGGATATCCAGCGTCAGATGCAGCAACTCAAGCTTGCGGCGCTGGGGCGGCTGACGGCCAGCATGGCGCATGAGATCCGCAATCCGCTGTCGGCCGTCACCCAGGCGGCAGAGCTGCTTCAGGAGGAGAAACGGGCCGACATGCAGGGCCGGCTGGCGCGCATCATCAACGACAACGCGCAGCGCATCGAGCGCATGATCCGCGACGTGCTCGCCCTCGGGCGTCGTCAGCAGGCGCAGCCCGAGGCGCTGCCACTTGCCCGGTTCGTGACCGAGGTGGTCGATGCGCAGGGGCTGCGCGACGGGGCCGAACGCGCGATTTTCAGCGTCGAGATCGACCCTGAGCTCACGCTCGCAATCGATCGCGCGCACCTGCACCAGATTCTCGACAACCTGCTGGGCAACGCTCGCCGCTACTGCTCTGCCCAGCCGGGCTCGGTGCGCATCCGCGCAGACGTGGGCGCGGACGGCTGCGTACGCTTGCATGTGCAGGATGACGGACCGGGGCTGGACAAGAACACCCGCGCCCACCTGTTCGAGCCCTTCTTCACCACGCACGCCAAAGGTACCGGCCTCGGGCTGTATATTGCCCGGGAGCTTGCCGACGCCAACGACGCCACGCTGGAGCCCGTGTCGGACTCCACGGGCGCGCATTTCGTGCTGACCGGACGGAGTTGTCCATGAGCGTTTCAGATCGCCGTAACCGCAGTGCCAGCGTGGATGTGCTGGTGATCGATGACGAGGAAGACATCCGCGAACTGCTCGAACTCTCGCTGATGCGCATGGGGCTGGGTTGCGATGCAGCTGGCACGGTGGCCGAAGCCAGGACCCTGCTCGAAGGTCGCCGCTACCGGCTCTGCCTGACCGACATGCGACTGCCCGATGGCGACGGACTGGAGCTGGTCGAGCACATCCAGCGCCAGTGCCCGGGCCTGCCGGTGGCCGTGATCACCGCCTTCGGCAGTATCGAGACCGCGATCCGTGCACTCAAGGTCGGTGCCTTCGATTTCGTGACCAAGCCGGTCGAGCTCAAGGCCTTGCGCGAACTGGTCACGCACGCACTGAAGCTGCAGGCGCCGTCGGACGCGGCGCAGGGTGAAGGCGGGCGCAAGCTGATCGGGACTTCGGCTGCGCTGGCGCAGTTGCGGGGGCAGGTCGAGAAGCTGGCGCGCAATCAGGCGCCGGTATTCATCCATGGGGAGTCGGGTACGGGCAAGGAAGTGATCGCGCGCCTGATCCACAGCCTCGGTGCGCGGGCGGCTGCGCCCTTCGTGCCGGTAAACTGCGGTGCGATCTCGCCCGAGCTGATGGAGAGCGAGTTCTTCGGTCATCGCAAGGGCAGCTTCACCGGTGCGGCGACCGACAAGGAGGGGCTGTTCCAGGCGGCCAACGGCGGCACCCTGTTCCTCGACGAGGTCGGCGAGCTGCCCCTGTCGATGCAGGTCAAGCTCTTGCGCGCCATTCAGGAGCGCGCAGTGCGCCCCGTCGGTGCGCATGCCGAGGAATCGGTCGATGTCCGCATCCTCTCGGCCTCCCACCGCGACCTCGCGCAGCTGGTGAACGAGAACCGCTTCCGTCAGGATCTCTACTTCCGCATCAACGTGATCACGCTGCGCGTGCCGCCATTGCGAGAGCGCCCGGAAGACATCCCTGATCTCGCCGCACATGTGCTGGGACGGCTGGCCGAGCGTGAGGGCGGGGCGGTCAGGCAGCTGTCGCCCGATGCGCTCGCAGCCCTCTCCGGGCACAGCTTTCCGGGCAATGTGCGCGAGCTGGAAAACCTGCTCGAGCGTGCCTGCGCGCTGTGCGAATCCGACCAGATCACGGCTGCCGATCTCGACCTGCAGCAGTGCGAGGGGCTGACGCAGACGGGGCTCGACCTGGATACGGGCGAGGACGACGATGTGGCCGACTCGGACGACGAGCGCATCAAGGTCTTGCGTGCGCTCGACGAAAACCGCTGGAACCGCTCTGCTGCGGCGCGCCAGCTCGGCATGACCTTGCGTCAGCTGCGCTACCGCCTGCAGAAATGGGGCATGGACTGAGCCCTGCGCTGGCCTGATGGCCGGCGCCACGGCAGCTCAGGCGGTCATCTCCGCGAGCAGCTCTACCGTGCGTGCGGTTGCGCCGCGGTTGATGGCGGCAAAGTCGAGCCCCGCCCGTGACATTGCATTGCGCCGGTCGGCGTCGGCGATCAGGTCGAGCGCGCTGTGCACGCCCTGCTCGAGTGTTTCCAGGCGTGCTGCGCCA
The DNA here is from genome assembly GCF_003111645.1 of Parazoarcus communis. Lineage (NCBI taxonomy): Bacteria > Pseudomonadati > Pseudomonadota > Betaproteobacteria > Rhodocyclales > Zoogloeaceae > Parazoarcus > Parazoarcus communis. The sequence continues at coordinate 2,542,140 of NZ_CP022187.1, read as the reverse complement.
CCAAGTTCGATGGCCTGTTGCGCAACCTGCTCGAAGTTGAACGTGTGCGGGCCGACCAGCACTGGGGTGCCCACCGCGCAGGCTTCAATCAGATTCTGTCCGCCGAGCGGCAGCCAGCTGCCGCCGATCAGCGCCACATCTGCAGCTGCGTAGTAGGCAAACATCTCGCCCATCGAGTCACCCAGCCAGATCCGGGTATCGCTGTCCACTGGGGCGTTGTCGCTGCGCCGCTGCAGCGTCAGCCCGCGCGACTGCACGAGCGCGCCGACCTCATCGAAGCGCTGCGGGTGGCGGGGTACGATCACCAGCAGGACCTCGGGCGGCGCGAGACGGGCAAAGGCATCCAGCAACAGGGCCTCCTCACCGTCGCGCGTGCTCGCGGCAAGCAGGATCGGCCGTGTGCCGCAACGGGTGCGAAAGATGTGCGCCAGCGCGGGGACCTCGTCGGGCGGGGTCATGTCGAACTTGATGTTGCCGGTAATGCTGACACGGCGCGCGCCGAGCGCTGACAGGCGTGCCGCATCGGCGGCGGTCTGGGCACCGATGGCACTGAGGGCGCCGAGGGTGAGACCGGTCAGTGACGGGAAGCGGGCATAGCGACTTGCGGAGCGCGGGGACAGGCGGGCGTTGGCGAGCAGCACCGGAATACTGCGCCGATGGCACACGGCGAGCAGGTTGGGCCACAACTCGGTTTCCATGATCACGCCGAAGGCCGGGTGAAAGTGGCGCAGAAAACGTTCGACGAAAAAGCCGAGGTCGTAGGGCAGATAGACGCGCAGGATCCGGGCCTCGTCGGCAAACAGGGACTTCGAGGTTGCGCGCCCGGTCGGGGTCATGTGCGTGAGCACGATGGTGTGCTCGGGCCAGCGTGCCAGCAGGGCGCGGAGCAAGGGCTCGGCGGCCCGTGTTTCGCCGACCGATACCGCGTGAACCCAGATCGTCGGGCCCGGTGCGCGAACGCCGTAGCTGCCGAAGCGTTCCCTCACGTGGCGGAGGTAGGCGGGCTGCTTGCGCGCGCGCCACAGCAGGCGGAGCAGGACGAGGGGAAGGGCGAGCAACCACAGCAGGGAGTAGGGCAGGCGTTGCAGCATCGGGGCCGGGAATGATGGGACGGCGAAAGTATAAGGGCGTGACATGATCGAAGGGCAATCGTCATGACGCTCATGAGATAATCGCCGCATTCCTGTCATCCATTGCATAGACATCATGAAAATTCTCGTCACCGGCGCTGCCGGCTTCATCGGCATGCACACCTCCGAACGCCTGCTCGCCCGTGGCGATGAAGTGGTCGGGCTGGACAACCTCAACGACTACTACGATCCGAGGCTGAAGGAGAGCCGGCTGGCGCGGCTGACGCCGCACCCCGCGTTTCGCTTCGTGAAGATGGACGTCGCCGACCGTGCGGGCATGGAGCGTCTGTTCACCGAGGAGAAGTTCGATCGCGTCATTCACCTCGCGGCCCAGGCCGGGGTGCGCTATTCGCTGCAGAATCCGCATGCCTACATCGACAGCAACATCGTCGGCTTCATGAACATTCTTGAAGGCTGTCGCTACAGCAAGGTGAAACACCTCGTGTATGCGTCGAGTTCCAGCGTGTATGGGGGCAACACCCGCATGCCCTTCTCCGAGCACGACAGCGTCGATCACCCGGTCAGCATGTACGCAGCGACCAAGAAGGCCAACGAACTGATGGCGCACACCTACAGCCATCTCTACGGTCTGCCCACCACCGGCCTGCGCTTCTTCACGGTTTATGGGCCGTGGGGCCGGCCTGACATGGCGCTGTTCCTGTTCACCAAGGCGATTCTGGAGGGGCGTCCGATCGATGTCTTCAACCACGGCAAGATGAAGCGCGACTTCACCTTCGTGGACGATATCGTCGAGGGCGTGCTGCGTACGCTCGATCATGTGGCCGAGCCCGATGCCGGCTTCAATGCCGACCAGCCCGATCCCAGTCGCAGCAACGTGCCTTTCCGCGTATTCAATATCGGCAACAACAATCCGGTCGAGCTGATGGCCTTCGTCGAGGCCATCGAGAACGCCCTCGGGCGCAAGGCCGAGAAGAACTTCATGCCCTTGCAGGATGGCGATGTGCCCGCGACCTACGCTGACACCTCCGAGCTGAATGCATGGACGGGCTTCGTGCCGGCCACCAGTGTGAGCGACGGTGTCGGCCGCTTCATCGAGTGGTATCGCGGCTACTACGGAGCCTGAGCGTGCGGCTGGACGCACGCAGCACGCTGGCCTGCTATCTGCTGTTGCTTGTGGTGTACATCGGCGGTGCCATGGTCCCGCTGATGAACAATGACTCGGCGCATCACGCCGGCATTGCGCTGCACATGCATGTATCGGGAGACTGGCTGCGCCTGATCACCCAGGGCCACGACTACCTCGACAAGCCGCACCTGCTGTTCTGGCTCGCGGCCCTGTCGTTCAAGGTCTTCGGCGTCAGCACCTTTGCCTACAAGCTGCCGTCGCTGCTGTTTTCGGTGCTCGCGGTGTATTCCACGGCACGTCTCGGACGTCTGCTGCACTCGGCCGAGGTCGGTCGGCTGGCGGGCCTGATTCTCGCCAGCGCAATCGCCTTCATTCTTGCCAACAACGACGTCCGCATGGACGCGCTGCTGACCGGGTCGATCATGTTCGCCATCTGGCAGCTGGCCGAGTTCGTTGCCGGCGGGCGCTGGCGCAATCTCGTGCTGGCAGGGCTGGGACTCGCGCTCGGCTTTGCGACCAAGGGCATGATTGGGGTGGCAATGCCGGGCATCGCCGTCTTCCTGCACCTGCTCTACCGGCGTGACTGGGCGCGTCTGTTCGACCCGCGCTGGCTGGCCCTGCCGCTGATCGTGCTGGTGTTTGCGGCGCCGGTGCTGTTTGCCTACTACCAGCAGTTCGGTGCCGACGGGGTGCGCTTCATCCTGTGGTCGCAGAACTTCGAGCGGCTCGCGGGCGAGCGCTTCGGCAATGCCGGCGCCGAGGACCCGCTGTTCTTCGTTCATACCTTCCTGTGGGCCTTCCTGCCGTGGTCGTTTCTGACCCTTGTGGCCCTGTGGTCGCAGGGGCTGCGCGTGTTGCGCGGCAGGCTGCGTCCTCAGCCCGGCGAGGAAATGCTCACATTGGGAACGATCGTCGTGCTGTTCGCGATCATTTCCGCTTCGCAGTTCAAGCTGCCGCATTACCTCAACATCCTGCTGCCGCTGTTCTCCATCGTGCTCGCCAACTGGCTTGCGCCGCGGATCGAACGGCCTGCGACGCGCGGAGTGTGGGCGGTCCAGTTCCTTGCCATTCTGGTGCTTGCATTGCTCGCCGTGGCGATCAACGGCTGGGCGTTTTCGCCGCTTGGCTGGGGCGTGATGGCTGGCGCCGTGGCCTTGCTGGTGGCGGGTGTGGTGCTGAGTCTGAGTCGCTCCGGCGGCGCGCGCGTGGTGCTGGCGTCGGTGGCCGCTGGTGTGGTGTTCAATTTCCTGCTGGCGTGGAATTTCTACCCGCAACTGTTGCGCTATCAGGCGGGTACCGTGCTGGGTGAAGCGGTCGAACGACTCGCGCTCGACCCCGCGTCGGTGTACTACCTCGAGGAGCAGGGGCGGGCGGGCAGTTTCGATTTCACCACCGCCCGGCTGACACCGACCCTGACGCTTGCACAGTTGCAGGCGATGAGCGCGCCGGTCGTGCTCTACACCTCGGCCTCCGGACGTGAGGTGGTGGAGGCGGCAGGCCTGCGTGCCGAAGTGCTGGCCAGTAACCCGGATTTCCGCGTGACCCGTCTGAATGCGCGTTTTCTCAATCCGGCAAAGCGTCCGGACACGCTGTCGCAGGTCTTCCTGCTCCGGGTGGTGGCGCAATGAGCGCAGGGCGCTGGCTGGGCTGCGGGCTGATCTGCCTGCTCACGGCCTGGGTGGCCTGGCCGGGTTTTTCCGGTACGGCCGCCCCTGGCTTCGTGCCGCCGTCCGTGCATGCCGGTGCTGAGGCCGAGCCCTATCTGCGCAGCGCGCTCGTGAATGCTGCAACGCCGCCCCGGGTGCATGCAGCGTCGATTGCGGCACTGCCCGACGGCCGCCTGTTCTCGGTGTGGTTCGGTGGGGAGCGCGAGGGCAGCACCGACGTCAAGATTTTCGCAGCCTACCGCGAGACGGGCGCGCTGGCCTGGGGCGAGCAGCACGCCATTGCCTCGCCGGAACAGACGACGGCCGATACCGGAATGCTGGTGCGCAAGATGGGCAATCCGGTGGCTTTCGTCACCCCGCGCGGCGAACTGTGGGTGATCTATGTCAGCGTGACCATGGGCGGGTGGGCGACCAGCCACATCAACCTGATGCGCTCGCCCGACCTTGGCCGCAGCTGGTTGCCGGCCACGCGCCTGGTGACTTCGCCCTTCATCAACCTGAGCACCCTGGTCAAAGGTGGGCCGGTGTTCTTCGACAACGGCGAGATCGGCGTGCCGGTGTATCACGAGCTTGCGGGCAAGTTCGCCGAACTGCTGGTGCTCTCCGATACGGGCGAGATGCAGCGCAAGATCCGCATGGATCACGGTCACCGGACCTTGCAGCCGGTGGTGCTGGTCGAGGATGCGCAGCGCGCGATTGCGCTGATGCGCGATGGCGCCGAACACCCGCCGCGGGCGTGGCGCAGCGAGACGACGGACGGCGGGCGCAGCTGGAGTGCGCCGCAACTGACCGATCTGCCCAACCCCAACTCGGCGCTGGCTGCGCTGCGTCTGGACGACGGTCGCCTGATCGCGGTCGCGAACGATACCGAGGACGAACGCCTGCGTCTGTCACTGCTGGTGAGTGAGGACCGCGGTGCGCACTGGCGCGCCATCCATCGCTTCGAAGACCGTCAGGACTTTCTGGGGCAGGATCTCGCGCTCGATCAGTTCCGCCCCTTGCTTGCCGGCGATCTGGCTGCGCTCGGGCCCGGCCCCACGCCGGCTGAAGTCGAGGCAAACGCCGAGCAGGCACTGTGCCGTCACGGCGACACGTGCAACTGGCAGTACGACTATCCCTACCTGATCCGCACCGATGCCGGCGAGTTTCATCTCGTCTACACCTGGAACCGCAGTTTCGTGCGCCACCTGAGTTTCAACCGTGCCTGGCTGGAGAGCAAGCTGTGATCGCGCCCCTGATTGACACGCTGGGCTGGGCGCTCGCCCTCGCGCTGTGTGTGCCCGCTCTCGGCCGCAGCACGCCCCGCGCGCTGGGCGTGCTCGCAATCCTGGTGGGTGCGCTCAGTGTGCCGGTGGCGGGCGTGAGTCTGATTGCCGCCTTGCGCGGGCTGTTTGCGGGGCTGTCGCTGGTGACCGTCGTGGTCCTGGCCGCGCTTTTCATCGCGCGCACCGGGCTGTGTGCGCCGTTTCGCGATGGAGAGCGTCGCGCGCTTGCCACGCTGGCAGCCCTCACCGGCGTACTGTTCTACCCGGCTGCGCTTGGCCTGACCGTGATCGATCCCTATTTCTGGGGCTATGGCGCGCCCGTGCTGCCGCTGCTGGCCGGCGCGCTGGCCGCGCTTGCGTGGATGGCGCGGTTCCGGGTGGTGGCCGTTGCGCTGGTGCTGGCGCTCGTCGGCTGGCGCCTGCAGCTGCTGGCATCGCCCAATCTGTGGGACTACCTGATCGATCCGCCGCTTGCGCTGGGCGCACTGCTCGCCTTGCCGATGTGCGCGCTCAGTTCGCTGAAGCGTGCGAGGCGCAGGTCAGCCGCTGCCAGGTCGGCGGCAAACTCGTCTCCCGCAAGGTAAGTCAGCTCAGCCTCGCGCGGAGACGTGAGGCTGTCGCAGGCGAGCAGTGCGGCGTCGACGCGTCCAGGGTGTACATGCACCATCGGCCGCGTTCCAAGGCCGCTGAGGAAGGCTTGCATGCGCTCGCGAAACGGACGTCCGGCAGCAAACTCGTGGAGCCCGGAAAAGCCCTCGTTCATCGGCAGCCCGGCTTCGCGCCCGAGCCGACGCAGCCCGCGCCCGAGTTGGCTGATGAACAGCGCCTTGGGCACCGAGACGCCACGCCGAACACAGCGTGCGGCAGGCTCGACGCAATCGCGCACCCACACCTTTCCGCCTGGATAACGTCGCCTTAGCTCATCCACCACCGCTTCGCGGACCGTGGGCAGCAGGTGTACATGCTGATGGCCGTCGATGTAATCGGGCGGCGCGCTCCACAGGTCTTCAAATGCATCGAGCTGGGCGCGCAGCTCGTCACGGACCGCCGCGGCGGGCAGGCCTCGGGCGAGGGCCCGTGGCAGCAGGCGCGACAGCGCCGGCAGGTGCCCGCCGTGAACCAGGCCGCGTGCGGGGCTGAGCGGTGCGTGGTCGGTCAAGGTCAGATGCAGTCCGACATCCGCCGGATGGCTTGCAACCGTCTCGCGCAGGATCGCTGCACCGCGTCGCCAGTCGCCACAGTTGCTCATGCAACTGGTGGCGGACAGTCGGCCGGCCACAATCAGTTCGGCAATCGCGTCACTGACGCCGGGCGCGAGCCCGAAGTCGTCGGCGCACAGCACAATCGGGCGCCGCAAAAAAAAGTCAGGCATGGCAATCACTTGTAACAGGTGTTCGGTCAACGCGCGAGCCCGATGGCCCGTTTACGTGATGTTCCTCCGCGTGGAGGTTTTTCGTGCGAGTTTTCCATCGTGTCCCGTCCTGATCTCAATGCGCTTCTTGCCACCCCCGCTGTCGAGCCCGGGGTGAGTCGAGCGTCGCTCTCGGTGGTGGTTCCGCTCTACAACGAGAGCGGATCGCTGGCGGCGCTGCATGCACGGCTGTGCGAGGTGCTGGATGCCATGCCGCTCGCCAGCTACGAGCTGGTGTTTGTCGACGACGGCAGCCGCGACACCACCTTTGCCGAGGTGGCAGCACTCGGCGTTCGGGATCCGGCGGTGCGGGCCATTCGCTTTGCGCGCAACTTCGGCAAGGAGGCCGCGATGGCCGCCGGCTTGCGTGCTGCGGGCGGTGACGTGGTGGTGCTGATGGATGGCGACCTCCAGCATCCGCCCGAGCTGATCCCGCAGATGTTCGAGCGCTGGCGCGACGGTGCGCAGATGGTGACGGCGGTGCGCGGCTCGCGCGATACGGATCCGTGGCTGCGCCGGCAGTTGTCGCGGGGTTTCTACAATCTGTTCAGGCGTGTGTCCGAAGTGGCGCTGGCCGAAGGCGGCGGTGATTTCCGCCTCTTCGACCGTGCCGTGGTCGATGCCATCAACAGCCTGCCGGAGCGGACCCGCTTCATGAAGGGCATCACCAGCTGGGTGGGCTTTCGCCAGGAAACCGTGGATTTCGAGCCTGCCGAGCGGGTTGCGGGGGCGTCGGCGTGGCCCTTGATGCGCCTGCTGCGCTACGCAATCGACGGGTTTTCCGCCTTCAGCACCTTGCCGCTGCGGGTGTGGTCGCTGATCGGGCTTGGCATGGCAGCGCTTTCGGGCAGCTACGGCCTGTGGCTGGTGTTGCGCACCGCGATCTGGGGCATCGACGTCCCAGGCTATGCCTCTATCATGGTTGCAGTGCTGTTCATGGGCGGCATCCAGCTCATCAGCCTGGGCGTGCTCGGTGAATACGTCGGGCGCATCTTTACCGAGGTCAAGGCCCGTCCGCTGTACCTGGTGTCGGAGCGCATCGGCTTCGAGGGGCAGACGCGTTGAACGGCGCAGGCGTAACAACAGTCGCCCGTCCGGGCGCGCGGGCCGCTGCCGGCCCGGAGCGCGCGTTGTCGACGCTCAACCTGGGTTGGGCGTTGCTGGCGTTTGTCGGCGTCTTCATTGTGCTGAGCTTCAACCAGTACGGCATCAGCAACGACGAAGAAGTGCAGCACGTCTACGGACGTCTGCTGCTCGCATTCTACGGCTCGGGATTCACCGATCACGCCGCGTTCGAGTACAAGAACCTCTATCTCTATGGCGGCCTGTTCGACCTGATTGCGGCCGGGCTCGAGCGCCTGCTGCCGTCCATCAATGTCTGGGACCTGCGCCATCTGCTGTCGGCCGTGTTCGGTCTGGGCGGGCTCGCCGGGACCTGGCTGCTGGCGCGCCGGCTTGCTGGAGGGCCGGCCGCGCTTGCCGCGCTGGTGGTGCTGGTGCTGACCGGCGCGTGGACCGGGGCGATGTTCACCCATACGAAGGATGTCCCGTTCGCGACCACGATGGTGTGGTCCCTGCTGTTCATCGTGCGCATCCTGCCCAGCTTGCCGCGCCCGGCGCGGGCTGACGTGATCGGGCTCGGCATTGCCATCGGCTGTGCCTTCGGCCTTCGGGTCGGGGCGGTATTCGCGGTGTTCTATCTCGGCGTCGGCATGATGGTCGCGGCCTGGATCAGGGCTGACGAACTGGGCGCGCGCCTGCGCTTCTTCGGGCGTTCGCTGCGCGCCCTGCTGCCGGCCGCCGGCATCGCCTTTGTGCTCATGGGGGTGTTCTGGCCGTGGGCGATGATGTCTCCGGCCAACCTCGTGAAGGCGATGACCGCGTTCTCGCACTTTTCCTTCGAACTCGACACCATTCTTGGTGGCACGGTGATGAAGAACGGCGACGTTCCCGGGTATTACCTGTCCTGGTATCTGCTCGTGCGCCTGCCCGAGCTCTTTCTGTTCGGTCTGGTGCTGGGGCTGCTTGCAGCCTTGCGTACGCTGCCGCTGCTGCGAAAGGCGGTTTTCCGCCGGCTGGCGCTGCCCTGGCTGCCGCTGATTCTCGCCGCTTGTGTCCCGCTCGGATACACCTTGCTGGCAGCGCCGCCGCTGTACAACGGCATCCGCCACTTCACCTTCCTGTTGCCGCCGCTGGCGGTGATTGCAGGTATCGGGCTGACGCAGGCATGGTTTCATGCCGCGCGCCTCGCTCATGCCAGGCGCCTCGCGACGGCATGCTGTGCCGTACTCGCGCTCGGCCACGGCGCGGCGCTCGCGCATCTGCACCCTTACGAATATGTCGCCTACAACGGTTTCGCGGGGGGGCTGGCCGGCACCGTTGGCGAGTGGGAACAGGACTACTGGGGCGCGAGCCTGCGCGAGGCGGCGGAGGATCTCAACGCCTACGTAGCGCACGAGGGCGGGCATGGCCGACAGTACACCGTGGCCGTGTGTGCGGAAGCGCTGCAGGCGCAGGCGTGGCTCGACCCCAGGTTCACGGTGACGAGCGACTGGACTGAAGCCGATTTCTTTCTGTCGCCAACACAGATGGGCTGCGATGGCGCGCTCAAGGGGCGTGTCATCGGGTCGGTGGTGCGCGAGGGCGTGCCGCTCGCGATCATCCGCGACCGCCGCCACCTGATTGGTGACGAGCGCATTCCCCTGTGATCGCGCGCGCCGAACTGATCCGATTCGCACGTTTCGCTGCCGTGGGGCTGGTGGGAACCATCGCGCACTATGCCTTGCTGCTGGCGCTGGTCGAGATTGGCAGCGTACCGCCCCTCGCAGGTTCGGTCGCGGGCTTCCTGCTCGGGGCGATGGTCAATTACGCCATCAACCACCGCTTCGTGTTCCGTTCCGGGCGCGCCCACGCGGAAGCCCTGCCGCGCTTCATGACTGTCGCCGGGGTCGGGCTGTGCTGGAACGCATTGCTGATGTACCTGCTGGCAGAACTGATGGGGCTGCACTATCTGCTGGCGCAGATCCTCACTACGGGTTTGCTGCTGGTGTGGCACTACGTTGGCAACGCGGTGTGGACTTTCCGCCGCGACAAGGCTGGCGGGGTCTAGCGCGGATCGTGCCGGGGCTTGAGGTGCCCCCGATGTGATCCGAGCCCGCTTCCGGTCTGTGTCTGACGCCTTGCGTGCTTTCCGCCGACGAAGGCGAACGTCTTCGACTTGTGCATGCCTTCGACCAGCCAGCCAGGACCCGCGCTTCCGCGACACCCCCCCTGCTCACCGGCGAGCCGAACATCCGCTTCTATGCCAGCGTGCCGATCCGGTCGTCCGCAGGGCTTGCGCTTGGCACCCTGTGCGTCATCGATGACAGGCCGCGCACGCTCAGCCAGGAAGAACTCGATACCTTGTGCGAGCTCGGCGATCTGGCCAGCAAGGAGGTCAAGCTGGGCGAAACGCTGCTGCTCTCCAGTTCCCGGCTGGAGCGTTCGCGCGAGATTCTCGATGCCAGCGAAGTGCGCTACCGGAGCATGTTCGAACTCGCATCGGTCGGCATCGGCTTTCTGTCCCCCGAGGGCGGCTGGATCAGTGTCAATCAGTCGCTGTGCGACATCGTCGGCTACCGCGAGGACGAACTGAACCGCCTGAGCTCTCAGGACATCACGCGTCCGGACGACCTGGCAACGGATCTGTTGCAGTTGCAGCGCCTCGTGAATGGCGCGATCGAGCACCATCAGACCGAAACGCGCTATGTCCGCAGGAATGGACGCCCGGCTGGATCAGCCTCAATGTGAGCAGCAAGACCGCAGAGAGCGGAAAGCAGGAGTACTTTGTCGCCATCATCAAGGACATCCACGCCCGCAAGGTGGCGGAGGAGGCGCTTCATGTCATTCAGGACGAACTCGAAGACAGGGTGATCCTGCGCACGCGGGAGCTGCGCGAGGCCAACGCCCAGTTGCTCGGTGCCATCAAGCGCCAGCGCGAATCCGACCACGCCTTGCGACGCCGCACTGCCGAGCTGAGTGCGGTGATCGAGCATGCGGACGATGCCTGTGTTTCGATGGACGTCGGGGCTGGTCACCGCATGGAACCGAAAGGCAGAGGCGCTGTTTCAGTGGTCTGCCGCGGATGCGATCGGGCAGCGTCTGGAAAGGCTGATCATCTCGCCAGAGGCGGCCCGAGCACATGTCGAGAGCGTGGGAAACGACCTGCGGACGGGCGCGGCTCACGCTCTCGATCAGGTACGCGAACTGACTGCACTGCGGCGTGATGGAACCAGCATCACGGTCGAGGTCCGGATCAAGGCGCTGGACATCGGTGGAGAAAAGATCTTCAGCGCGTTCCTGAGTGATATCTCCGCACGCAAGGAAATCGAGGCGCTGCTCGAACGCGAAGTGCGACAGGACATGCTGACGGGCTTGCTGAACCGCCGCACGCTGACGGAACTGCTGCCGCAGGCCATTGCCCGGGCAGACTGCAGCAAACAGACGTTTGCCCTGCTGTTTGTAGACCTCGATGGTTTCAAGGCGGTGAATGACGACTTCGGAAACGAGAGTGGCGACATGGTGCTGTGCGCAGTCGCGGACAGGCTGCGTGCATGCCTGCGCAAGGTCGACAGCGCGGTGCGGCTGTCAGGAGACGAGTTCGTGGTGGTGGTTGAGGCCGTAAATGGCCTCGAAGACGGTCAGCGGGTGGCGACCAAACTGCTGGAGAGCATTGCGGAACCGATTGCGCTGCACCGGGTGTCGGTGAGCGTCGGAGCGAGCGCCGGAATCGCCCTCTATCAACCGGGTACGGGGATGTCGGGAGACGCGGTGCTGAACGGGGCGGACGCCCGCATGTATGAGGCCAAGCGCGCCGGCAAGGGGCGCATCGTCCCTGCCTGAAGGCGCTGCGAGTGCGCGGGGCCCGCACCCGGGCTATGTTGCCCGGGCGCGGGAATGCCGATTCTGCTTAGACCGGCAGGTTGTCCAGCATTGCATAGGTGTTGCGCAGCCAGGTCTTCACCCGCTGACGCTCGAGCATGCCGAGGGCGTCGCTGCCATTGCGCACGTTGATGGCCGCCCAGAAGCTGGCGTCCTTGCGGTCGATCTTGCGCATGCTGCCTTCGTGCAGTTCAGGCAGGCTTACCACCTGGGCTCCCAGTGCCAGTGCGTCCTGGAGTTCCTGCGATGCGTCAAGTTGCGAGAAGTCGGTGCCGCGACCGAGGTTTCTGACCACGAAGTAGTTGGGGCCGGCGCCGTAGGTCTCGATCAGCTTGCCCAGCAGTTCGACCGAATCCTTGCCCGCGTCGGCCAGGTGCCAGAAGTTGACCGCGATGCCCATTTCGCCGAGGAGCGGCAGCAGGTCCGAGTCCTTGATCCAGCGTGCGAGCGGCGCGGCCGTCTGCGCGGCCAGGTCCACGATCACGCTGTTGCCGGGTTCTTCGTCCAAAGCGTCCTCGAAGCTGGCTGCGATCGTGTCGAGCCCTTCGTAGCTGTCCACGATCACTGGCGACGCGTAGTCGGCATAGAAGCGGGTGAAGGTGGTGTGCGAGCGATCGGTGTCGAAACCGGTGAAGGGGCGCTCTCGGTCGATGAAATACTGGGCGAGGGCGCGGGCTGCGACCGATTTGCCGACGCCGCCTTTCTCGCCGCCGATGAAGTTGAGTGAGCGCATGTATTTTTCCTGTTGGTTGAGAGAGGAAGACCGGAAAGCGGATACTTAATTTCCGCACTGGTCAGTGTAGTGACTGATGATTGCCGTAATTCTAAGGCACATGTGATCTGGGTCATCATGCTTAGCAAAAAGCATGCTGCCATGGCAGGCGCCCCGAGCGCCGCCTCGCACGAGGGATTGCCGCGCCGGAACTGCACCTGCGCGGGGAACGGGCGGTGCGTCGGGCGTGCATACCAGAGAGCAGGTGCACCGGTCTGGTGCGCCGGCGGCCCGCGCGCTGTTCAACCCGGTCCCGTCAGCAGGCCGGCGTTCTCCTCGCAAATTCGGGTGATCAGGTCGGCGACCGCCCTGACCCGCGGCGAGCGGCGGACGTCGGCGTGCAGCACCAGCCATATTTCGCGAGTTTGCACTGGCACGGCTGTCGGCACTCGCGCCAGGCTTGTGTCACTTCCCGCCATGTAATGCGCCAGGCAGGCGATACCCAGTCCTGCTCTCGCCGCGCCGAGCAGTGCAATCTGGTCGTTGCTGCGCAGCACGAAGCTGCGCTGGCCGGCGTACTGTTCCAGCCAGACCTGCTGCGGCTGGTGGCGCAGACTGTCGTCGAGGCCAATGAAGGTCCAGTCACCTTCGTCGTGCGTGCGGACGTAGTCCACATGCGCGTAAAGCCCGAAGCCAATCTTTCCCAACGAGCGCACCACCAGCCCCGCATCCTGCGGCCGTCCAAGCCGGACGGCCAGGTCGGCTTCGCGCCGGGACAGGTTCGCTTCTCGCAGATCGCCCACCAACTCCAGCGTGATGCCGCTCCAGTCCGCGTGCCGGGCAGCGATGCGTGGCACCAGAAACACATTGGACAGACTGGGCGGAAGCGAAACACGAACCGTCCCGTTCAGGCTTCCGGTACCGATGGCCGCACGTTCGAACGCAAACGCCTCGTCCTCCATGCGTTCGGCCAGACCGACCAGGCCCTCACCTTCTGCGGTCAGTTGCCAGCCGCGCGGCAGGCGGTCGAAGAGGCGCAATCCGACGGCTTGTTCCAGGCTCTCGACCCGGCGTGCAACTGTGGAATGCTCGACCACAAGCTTGCGCGCAGCGCCGGACAGGCTGCCCTCGCGGGTGAGGGCGAGAAAGTAGCGAACATCTTCCCATTGCAGCTTGGCGGCGGTGGATTTACGCACAGAAGGTTCCCGTATTTAGCTAATTGTCGAGTGTTTTTTAGCGCTTTACGATCGTGCGCACAAGTTCTCTTCTACGGAGTGCGACCATGAATCCGAACACCTCTTCGCAGTCCCCGCTGATGGGCTGCCTTCTGATGCTGACAGCGGCGCTGAGCTGGGGCGGCATGTTTCCGGTGGCCAAGGCCACCCTGCAGGTTGTCGATCCCTATTTCCTGACTCTGATCCGGTACGGCGTCACGGCCCTGATCATGGTGGCGATCCTGTGGGCTGTCGAGGGACGTGCCGCACTGAGCGCCGAGGGGCGGGGGACGGCCCTTTTCCTGTTCGGCTGCGCCGGTTTCTGCGGCTTCAGCCTCTTCGTGTTTACCGGCTTGCGCGCATCGACACCCGCACACGGTGCCATTCTGGTTGCGTTGATGCCCTTGCTGACGGCCGTGGTCACCGCCGTCATGTCGCGCACCATGCCCACGTGGCATACAGGGCTCAGCATCATGATTGCGTTCCTGGGCGTTGCCATGGTCGTGACCGATGGCCGTCCGCATGCACTGCTCGAGTCGAATTCGGTGGGGGCGGATGGACTGATCCTCGCCGGCGTGCTGTCGTGGGTGATCTACACGCTCGGTGCGCGGCGCTTCGCCGGCTGGTCACCGCTGCGCTACAGCGTGCTGACGGTAAGCTTTGGCGTGGTTGGAATCGCGCTGAGTACGGTGGTCGCGGTGTTTGCCGGCGCCGCTCGGCTGCCGGCGGCATCTGAACTGACGGCCAGCCTTCCGAGCTTTGTCTACATCATCGTGCTGGCTTCGATCGTTGCGGTGATTGGCTGGAACGAAGGTGTGCGTCGCCTGGGACCGGTCAATGGCGTGCTCTTCATCAATTTCGTACCCATCACTGCTTTTGTCATACAGGCCGTCCAGGGCCAGCCGGTCAGTGCGTGGGAGGTCGGCGGCGGCGGGATGGTGATTCTTGCGCTGCTGCTGAACAATTTCATGCAGCGTCCGCGACGGCAGGAAGCGCCGGTTCCGGCATGCTCGCAGCCTGCATGAAGGGGCCGTGTGATCCGTGCTGCAAGGCTTTCTCTGCAAATCGGGGGGCCGTGGTCTAGATTGTTATCGGCGCCGCCCAATAGCGGACGGCTCAGGACTTGTTTTCCGGGTAGCTCCCCATGCTGACTGTCGCGAACGATCTTGATTCTCCGACCGCAAAAGCGGGGGCGGACGCTGCTTCCCCGCCTTCGCCGGCTGCGGTGACCACCTTCTTCGTTGAGGTCGATGGCGGGCGCATCGCCTGCGATGACACTGGCGGGGACGGCCCGCTGATCGTCGCGATTCCGGGCATGGGCGATGTACGTGCCGAGTATCGCTACCTGAGCCCGTTACTGGTTGCGGCAGGCTATCGCGTCGTGACCATGGACATCCGCGGTCACGGGGACAGCTCGGTGCGCTGGGATGACTACTCGGCGCGGGCGGTTGGCAGCGATGCCCTGGCGGTGGCTCGGCACCTCGGACGCACGGAGGTGTTCCTGTTCGGCAACTCCTTTGCCGCCGGCTCCGCGCTGTGGGCCGCCCGCGAAGCGCCGGAATGCGTTCGCGCCGTGGTCTTGCTGGGTCCGATCGTGCGTGATGGCCCACCTTCAGTGGTGACCCGTCTGGCATTGGCGCTCGGGTTTGGGGGGCCGTGGCGGGTCTGGTTCTGGCTCACCTACTGGAACAGCCTGTTTACGCTTGCAAAGCCGCCAGACCATGAGCGCTATCGTCGGGCACTGGACAAGGCCTTGCGCGGACCCGGGCGCATGGAGGCGCTGCGCATCATGGTCGGGCTGTCCAAGGCGGAGACGGCGTCGATTGTCGGCAGCGTCAGGGTGCCGGCGCTCGTGATCATGGGGAGTCGCGATCCGGATTTTCGCGATGCCCGCGACGAGGCCGCCTGGCTTGCGGGGCAGCTCGGCTGCGCCAGCCTGATCATCGAGGGGGCAGGCCACTATCCGCATGTCGAGGCACCCGGGCAGTTCGCTGCCGCCCTTGTCGACTTTCTCGGGCGATTGCGCCCAGCGACATCCTGAGGCTGCTGCGCTGGCGTTTACGCACAGAGGGTAAAGCCCGGGAGTCATCTTTTGTTCATATGAACGTCAATGAAGCGCAACAGGGGGGCGCGATCATGTTCATATGAACAACGGGCAGATCATTCGCGCAGCGGCCGGCCAGACCTCCGAGACGCTATCGGCGGAAGACCGCATGAGGGCCATCCTCGCGCGGGTCGGCGAGCATGGCTATCAGTCGATCGACGCACTCGCCGCGCTGTACGGCGTGACCACACAGACGATCCGGCGCGACGTGAACACCCTGTGTGACCGCGGTCTGTGCCGGCGTCGTCATGGCGGCATCGATGTCCTGCCGGAAGAGGAGAACGTGGCCTATCCGGCGCGACAGATTCTCGACCGCGAGGCCAAGCGCCGGATTGCCCGCTGCGTTGCCGAAGCGATTCCGGAGGGGGCGACCCTGTTCTTCGGGATCGGCACCACGCCCGAAGAGTGCGCGCATGCCCTCGTCGATCGCGCCGGTTTGCGCGTCATGACCAACAACCTGCATGTGGCGCTGGCCCTGCGCGGCAATCCGTCGTGCGAGCTGACCATCGCCGGCGGCCGGCTGCGCAAGCTCGATTGCGACGTCATCGCGGGAGAGGCCCACGGCTTCTTCTCACGCTTCTCGGTTGATATCGGCATCTATGGCGTCGGCGGCGTGGCCGATGACGGCAGCCTGCTCGATTTCAACCACGACGAAGTGCGCATGCGCACGGAATTGTCCGCGCACTGCCGGCGACGTTTCCTCGTTCTCGATCACTCCAAGTTCGGCCGCGGCGCCATCGTGCGCGGCGGACATATCACCGAAGCCAGCTGTGTGTTCACCGATCAGCCGGTGCCGCCACCTGTCGCCGCCATGCTCGACGACGCCGGCGTCATGCTGATCGTTGCGCCTCCATCCGTATCACCCACCCCCTGAAGGAAGATCCGACCATGAACTTTCCGAAAATGCGACGTTTTGTCGCCGGCATCGCGCTGGCGGTGACCGCCGTTGGCACCATCGCCTCTGCCCATGCCGAAGGCCACGCCATCTGCTACAACTGCCCGCCCGAATGGGCCGACTGGGGCTCTCAGCTCAAGGCCATCAACACCCGTCTTGGCATCCAGGTGCCGCCGGACAACAAGAACTCGGGGCAGTCGATTGCAGCGCTGATCGCAGAAAAGGCCAATCCGGTGGCCGACGTCGTCTATCTCGGCGGCATCGCTGCCGACCCGGCGCGCGACGCCGGCGTGCTGACGCCCTACCAGCCCAAGGGCTGGGAGAAGATTCCTGACGGGCTGAAAGACCCGAATGGCCACTGGTTCGCCATCCACTCCGGTACCCTGGGCCTGTTCGTCAATACCGCCGCACTCGGCGGCAAGCCGGTGCCGCAGCGCTGGTCCGATCTGCTCAAGCCCGAATACAAGGGCATGGTCGGTTATCTCGACCCGACGTCGGCCGCTGTCGGTCAGCTTGGTGTGATGGCGATCAACCTCGCGCTCGGTGGCAGCTACGACAACATCGACCCGGCGATTGCCTTCCTCAATCAGCTGTCGAAGAACCAGCCCATTGTTCCCAAGCAGACCTCCTACGCCCGCGTCATTTCCGGCGAGATCCCGATCCTGATCGACTATGACTTCAACGCCTATCGCGGTCAGTACAGCGACAAGGCGCCCACCCGCTTCGTCATTCCGCAGGAAGGCACCGTGGTGCTGCCCTACGTGATGGGTCTGGTGAAGGGCGGGCCGCAAGCCGACAACGGCCGCAAGATCCTCGACTTCGTGCTGTCGGATGAAAGCCAGACCATGTGGGGCAATGCCTATCTGCGCCCGGTGTTTGCCGAGCATCTGTCGGCCGAGGCCAAGGCCCGCTTCCTGCCCGACGCCGACTATGCGCGTGCCAAACCGGTCGACCTGAAGAAGCTCGCCGCCGCGCAGCCGATGATCGTCGAACGCTACCGCAACGAAGTGAAGTAACTCGCGCGGTTCTCGGGATGCACGGGCCGGCCAGACCTGCCCGTGCATTTCCAGGCGCGACTCCCGAACATGATCTACCTTCTCCTGCCTGCGGCCGCCTTTTTCGGGGCCTTCTTCATTCTGCCAATGTGCCGGCTGTTTCTTGTCGGCGGCAGCGGTGCGCGCGGCTGGTCGGCCTACACCGCCATCCTCACCGATCCGATCTATTTCAATTCGCTGCTGGCCACGCTCGGTGTGGCCGCCGCCACCACCGTGGCCACTCTGATCATCAGTGCCATCGCCGGCGTGTTTCTGCAGCGCCACCGCTTTCCCGGCAATGCGCTGCTGGTATCGATGCTCACCCTGCCGCTGGCCTTTCCCGGTGTCGTGATCGGCTTCATGGTGATCATGCTGGCCGGTCGCCAGGGCCTGGTCGGCACCATCACCCAGGCGCTGGGAGGCGATAAATGGGTGTTCGCCTATTCGCTTGGCGGCCTGTTCATGGGCTATGTGTATTTCTCCGTGCCCCGCACCATCCTCACGGTGATGAGTGCGACCGAGAAGCTCGATCCCCGGCTTGAGGAGGCGGCGCGCTCGCTTGGGGCCTCAACCTGGCGGGTGGTGCTCGACGTGATCCTGCCCGGGCTGAAGCCGGCGTTCATCTCCGCCGGCGCGATCTGTTTCGCGACCGCGGTCGGTGCCTTCGGCACTGCATTCACGCTGGCAGCGCGCATCAACGTGCTGCCGATGGTCATCTATACCGAGTTCACCCTGTCGGCCAACATCGCCATGGCGGCGGCACTGAGCTTCGTGCTCGGGGCGGTGACCTGGCTCGTATTGGCACTTGCGCGGACGGCTGCGGGCTCCACCGTCGCGGCAGCAGGATGAGGGGGCGGCAATGAAAAGTCACAAGATGCTCTTCGGCCTGCAACTGGCATTTACGCTGGCGGTGTGCGCCTTCCTGATCGTACCGGTCGTGCTGTCGATTCTGGCCGGGCTCACGTCCAACTACTTTGTCGGTCTCGAAAGCGGGCTGACCCTGCGCTGGGTGTTCGAGGTGTGGGACGGCTACCGCGACACGATCTTCCGCTCGATCGGCATCGCGCTCGCCTGCCTGCTCGTCACCCTGGTGCTCGGCGTACCCACCGCCTATGTGCTGACGCGCTCGGGCTCGCGTCTGAGCCGGGTGGTCGAGGAACTGCTGATGCTGCCGATCGCGGTGCCGGGCCTCGCCACCGCACTTGCACTGATTTCGGCTTACGGCGGGATGGGCGGCTTTCGCACCTCATGGACCTTCATCCTGGTCGGACATGTGCTGTTCACCCTGCCGTTCATGGTGCGCTCGGTGCTGGCCGTGCTGGCGTCGATCGACCTCAAGACCCTGGAGGAGGGCGCGGCTTCGCTCGGCGCGAGCTTTCGCCAGCGCTTCTTCGACATCGTGCTGCCGAACTGCCGCAACGGCATTCTTGCCGGCTCGCTGATGGTGGTGACGCTTTCCATCGGCGAGTTCAACCTCACCTGGCTGCTGCACACCCCCTTGACCAAGACCCTGCCGGTTGGTCTGGCGGACGCCTATGCGTCGCTGCGGCTCGAGATCGGCAGCGCCTACACCCTGATCTTCCTGCTGATGATCGTGCCGCTGCTGCTGGCCATGCAGGCCTTTGCCCGCCCGCGGCCCAGACGCTTCATCAGCGACGATCCTGTTCCGGAGTCGAAATGACACTCGCCACATCTCCCAAGCCGCTGTCGATCAGCCTGCAGTCCTGCGCCAAGACCTTTGCCGACGGCACCCGTGTGCTGGAGCCGCTCGATCTCGACATCCGTGCGGGCGAAACCCTCGTGCTGCTCGGGCCCTCCGGCTGCGGCAAGACCACCACGCTGCGCCTCATCGCCGGGCTCGAACAGCCGGACGCCGGTGGCAGGGTGCTGTTCGACGGCGTGGATGTCACGGCGCAAAGCATCGAGTCGCGCAACGTCGGCATGGTGTTCCAGTCGTACGCGCTCTTCCCCAACATGACGGTGGCCGAGAACATCGGCTACGGATTGCGCATCCGCAAACGGCCTGTGGCCGAGCAGCGCACGCGGGTCGCCGAAATGCTGGCAATGATGCGCATCGAGGCGCTGGCCGACCGCAGCATCGACCAGCTCTCCGGCGGGCAGCGGCAGCGGGTGGCGCTGGCGCGCGCACTCGCGGTACAGCCCCGCGCGCTGTTGCTCGACGAGCCGCTGACCGCGCTCGACGCCCAGTTGCGGGACGCACTGCGGGTCGAGATCAACCAGCTGCTGCGCGAACTCGGTATCACCGCGATCTACGTCACCCACGACCAGGCCGAGGCGATGGCGCTGGGCGACCGCATCATCGTCATGTCGCATGGCCGCGTGGCCCAGACCGGCACTCCGCGCGAGATCTATCACCAGCCGGCGTCGCCCTTTGTCGCCGGCTTCATCGGCACGATGAACCGGCTCAGTGGCGAAATGGGGCCCAAGGGCTTCGTGTGTGCCGCTGGCATCGTGCCCTGGCATGGCGGGCACAGTGCGGCCGATGAGATTCTGTTCCGCCCCGAGGATGTACGCATTGCGGAGGAGGGCGAGCCTGCCGATCTGGTCGGCACGGTCGCCGCCGCCTTCTTTCTGGGCGACCGTACCCGGCTGTTCGTCGACGTTGGCGACCGCCAGCCTCTGGTAATGGAAAGCGCGGCGCGCTGCACCCGAGGGGTCGGGGAGCAGGTTCGCCTGCGGGTGGACCCGCAGGGCGTGCTCGACCTCTCATCCCACCGCGGCAGTCACTGAAGGAATGCGACCATGCTGATCGCGCAGATCACCGATACCCACATCAAGCTTCCCGGCAAACTCGCCTACCGTCGCGTCGATACCGCGGCCATGCTGCAGCGCTGCGTGGCCAATGTGCTGAAACTCGATCCGCAGCCGGACCTGATCGTGATGAGTGGCGACCTCGTCGACCTCGGGCGGGCGGAAGAGTATGTCTGGCTCAAGACCCTGCTTGCTCCGCTGAAACAGCCGCTCGTGGTCGTGCCGGGCAATCATGACGACCGCGACGCCCTGCGCGCGGCCTTTTCCGCGGATGGCTACCTGCCGGCAAGCGGCTTTCTGCAGTTCGTGATCGAGGATCGCTTCCCCTTGCGCATCATCGGGCTCGATACCCTGGTGCCGAACTCGGGGCGGGGCGAGCTGTGCCGCGAGCGCCTCGAATGGCTGGATGCGACGCTGAGTCAGGCTGCCGACAAACCGACGATGGTGGTCATGCACCATCCGCCGTTCCTGACCGGTATCGGCCACATGGACGACATCGGGCTCACCGGGCGCGAGGCCTTTGCCGAAATCGTCTCGCGTCATCCGCAGATCGAGCTTATTCTGTGCGGCCATTTGCACCGCAACATCCAGACCACCGTGGGCGGGCGTCGGGTGTTGACCAGCCCGAGTCCGGCACATCAGGTGGCACTCGATATCCGCCCCGACGCGCCGAGCTGTTTCCGCATGGAGCCACCGGGTTTCATGCTGCACTGGTGGGCCGACGGCCGCATCGTCAGCCACGGCGCAGTGGTCGGCGACTATGACGGACCTTATCCATTTTTCGATGCGGACGGGCTGCTCATCGACTGAGCCGGTCCGACCCAAACCTTTCACACACGATCAAACCCAATGTCTCTTGCGCTCTTCGATCTCGATCACACCCTGCTCGACGGTGACAGCAATACCCTGTGGCTCGAATACCTGGTCGACAACGGCCATGTGCCCGCCACCGTACTGGCGGCCCAGGCCGACTACATGGCGCGCTACGCGGCCGAACAGCTCGACATCACCGACTACTACGGCTTTCACCTGGGCCTGCTGGGGGCGCGGCCGCTGAGCGACTGGCTGCCCGTGCGCAAGGCCTTCGTTGCATCCTGCATTGCGCCGCGCATCAGTGTGGAGGCGCTGGTTGTGCTGGCCGAGCATCGCGCTCAGGGCGACACGCTGGCGATCATCACCGCGACCCACAGCTTTCTGTCCGATGCGATCGGTGAGCTGCTCGATGTGCCTGTCATCGCGTCGCGGGCCGAGGTGCGCAAGGGCGGGCTGACCGGACGCATCGAGGGGCCGATCTGCTTTCGCGAGCAGAAGCAGCCGTGCCTGATTGCATGGCTGCGGGCTCGGGGCATGGATGAGGGCGCACTCAAGGCGTGCCGGTTCTACAGCGACTCGGCAAACGATCTGCCCCTGCTTGAAGCGGTCAGCCACCCGGTCGTGGTCAATGCGGACGAGCGCCTCGCTGCCGTCGCCAAGGCGCGCAAGTGGCCGGCATTGAGCTGGCGCTGCGCCTGATCATGCGCGGTGTCGGGCGCGGGGGCGGTGAGCCCTGGCGCGCCCGACTGCTCAGGCTCAGGCCTTGAAGCGGGCCGTGACGTCGGTGACGCGCTTGCCGAACTGGCGCGCGGTTTCCAGGTCGCCCGGCAGCATTTCGTCCGGGCTGCTGTCGGACGGCGACTGCGCCATCGCGCCGCTGAACGAGCCGACGTAGTTCAGGTCATTGCGCTGAGCGGCCTTGGTGTTGCTCGGCATCATGCCCGTGCCCACCCAGATCCCGCTGTGCTGCATCGCCAGCGTAAACAGGTAGTGCAGCGTAGACAGCTTGTCGCCGTTCATCGTGGCGCTGTTGGTGAAGCCGGCAAAGACCTTGTCCTTCCACTGCTGGCCGAACCAGGCCTTGGAGGAGGCATCTGCAAACCTCTTGAACTGCCAGCTCACGGTGCCCATGTAGGTCGGGCTGCCCATGATGATGGTGTCTGCAGCGGCAAGCAGCTCCCAGCCGCCCTCGGGCAGGTTGCCTTCGCCATCGATCGGGATGAGCTGGGCGTCAGCGCCTGCGGCAACGGCTTCCGCCATGCGTTGGGTGTGACCGTAACCGGAGTGATAAACCACGACGACTTTACTCATTTCTTGCTCCTTGCTTCAGTTTGAGGGGGGTACTGCATTCCTTGGCCACCGCATGCAGGGCGCAGGCGGTGGCCGGCGTACATCGGAAAGGGATCAGGCCGCGGCGCGACGGGCGTCAATACTCCAGGCGCCGGCGCCGAAGGCGGCCAGGGTGAAGAGACCGCCTGCGACGGCGACGTTCTTGAAGAACAGCAGCTGCTGAACGAACTGCTGCTCGGCCGCAACGCCCCAGTAGTTGTGGAAGAAGAACGATGCGACCAGCGTGAACACGCCCAGTGCGAGCGCTGCCAGACGGGTGCCAAAGCCGGCGATGAGGGCCAGGCCGCCGACGATCTCTACGACGAGCGCAAGTGCCGCAGCAACTTCGGGCAGCGGGAGTCCGACCGACGAGATGTAGCCGACGGTGCCGGAGAAGCCGGTCAGCTTGCCGATCCCCGCCGGAAGAAAGAGTGCGGCGAGCAGCAGGCGGCCAACGAGGCTGAGGGGGTTCTGAAGGGTGTTGAACATGGCGGTTCCTTTAGTGGGTTCTGTCTTGGGTTGGGGGCAGGTGCCTGGGGTCAGGGGTGTGTTGTGTTCATGCAGCAAGGTCAAAAACCAGGACTTCCGCATCCTTGCCGTGGCTCAGTGCGATGTGCGTCTCGTTTGCGAGCAGGGCCGCGTCGCCGGTCGAGAGCGTCTGGCCATTGACGTCGAGCGTGCCGCGCACCAGATGCACATAGGCCTTGCGTCCCGCGGCGAGCGTCAGTGCTGCGCTTTCGTCACCGTCGAACAGTCCGGCGTAGAGCGCGGCGTCGGCGTGGATCGTCACCGAGTCCTGTGCGCCATCGGGTGAGGCGATCAGCCGCAGCACGCCGCGTTTCTGCGCTTCCGGGATCGTCTTCTGTTCGTAGCTCGGCGCAATGCCGGTGACGTTCGGCTCGATCCAGATCTGCAGGAAGTGCGTGGTCTGGTCCTGGGCGTGGTTGAACTCGCTGTGGGTGACGCCGCTGCCGGCGCTCATGCGCTGCACATCGCCGGGCGGAATGCCCTTGATGTGGCCCATGCTGTCCTGGTGGGCCAGTTCGCCGGCCAGCACATAGCTGATGATCTCCATGTCGCGGTGGCCGTGCTTGCCGAAGCCGGTGCCCGCTGCCACGCGGTCTTCATTGATCACGCGCAGGTTGCCCCAGCCCATGTGTGCCGGGTCGTAGTAGCCGGCGAACGAGAACGAGTGCTGGCTCTTGAGCCAGCCGTGATCTGCGTGGCCGCGGTCCTGTGATCTGCGTAAGCTCATCATGTCTGGATCTCCTTGTTGATGGGATCCATTGTGGTGGCGGGGGGCGGGCTGATCAGTCTGCGGATTTGATGGCATCATTCAAATTATTTGAATGAAGGAGTGCCGCATGCTGACGCCCCGTGAGGCGCTGAGCCCCGACGCCCTGGCCATGCTGCAGGTCATTGCCCGTACCGGCAGCTTTGCCGCCGCGGCACGCGCAATGAACGTGGTGCCAAGCGCCCTGACTTACCGCGTGCGCCAGATCGAGGATGCGCTCGACGTGCTGCTGTTCGACCGCAGCTCGCGTCAGGCCCGGCTCACCGAGGCGGGGGCGGAGCTGCTGCGGGAAGGCGGGCGCCTGCTGGCCGATATCGACGCCGTGGCCAACCGCGTCAAGCGCGTCGCCACGGGCTGGGAGGCGCAGTTGACGATTGCGGTCGACGGCCTCATCAACCGCTTGACGGTGATGGAATTGTGCGAAGCCTTCTTCGCCATGAACCCCCCGACGCGCCTGAAGCTGCGCGACGAGGTGCTGTCAGGCACGCTTGAGGCGCTCACCTCGGGGCAGGCGGATCTCGCCCTTGCCGGCATGGGGGTCGAGGGGGCGAGCACCGCGGGCCTGCAGCGGGAAAACATCGGCGAGATCGGATTCGTGTTCGCCGTGGCACCCCATCATCCGCTCGCGCGTGAGCCCGAGCCCTTGAGCGACGAAGTGATCCGCCAGCATCGTGCTGTTGCCATTGCGGACTCGAATCCGCGCGGCACAGGCATCACCACCGGACTGCTGCCAGGGCAGGACGTGTTTACCGTGGGCAGTGTGGAGGCCAAGGTGGATGCGCATGTGCGGGGGATCGGTGCGGGTTTTCTGATGAGCTGTCTCGCGCAGCCCTACATCGATTCCGGGCGCCTGGTGGCGAAGGCGGTGGCGCGCACCGAGCGCAAGGTGCAGGTCAGCTATGTCTGGCTCACGCGCGACCGCAGCGAACCGGGCCGGGCGCTGCAATGGTGGCTCGAGCAACTGAAGCGCCCGGTGACGCGCAGGGCCTTGCTCGGCGACCGGCCCGGCATCGGCCTGTAAACAGCGCTCACCGGGCCCGCCGGCCTGCTCCGCGTGGGTGCGATCAGCGCGTGATCTGCGCCAGGCCCGCTGTGCCCACGGGGGCGGTCGCAAGCCACGGAATCAGCGCGCTGCGCGTTGCCAGTTCGTCGGCCACCCGGCGAATGAAGGGAATCTCGACCTCTCCGCGCTGGCTCAACAGCGGATCGTGCGTGCCGCTGGCGAGCAATGACTGATTGATCACCCATGCAAAGGGCTCGATGCCGGCACGGGCCAGGTCGGCCTGCAGGCGCTCGGCTTCATGCACCGGTGTTGCCTCGGGCAGGGTGACGATCAGAACATGGGTGAAGGCCTTGTCGCGCAACCGCGGCAGCAGTTCGCGCACCGATTCGGGCATGTCGCCCTGGGTGCGCATCACTTCGCGATGGTAGGCCTCGGCAGCATCGAGCAGCAGGATGGTGTGGCCTGTTGGCGCGGTATCGAGCACCACAAAGCCGTCCTTGCCTTCGTCGATGGTGCGCGCAAAGGCGCGGAACACCGCGATCTCTTCGGTGCAGGGCGAGCGCAGATCCTCTTCCAGCATTGCGCGGCCGGCGGCATCCAGACTGCTCCCGGCCTTGTCCAGCACTTCGCGGGTGTACTGCGCCACTTCCAGATTCGGATCGATGCGGGCGACGCTCAGCCCGGGCTCGCTGGCATCGAGCGCGGCCGCCACATGGGCTGCCGGGTCGGTGGTCGACAGCACGACCTTGTTTCCGCGTTGCGCCAGTGCCAGCGCGATGGCGGCGGCAACCGTGGTCTTGCCCACGCCGCCCTTGCCCATGGTCATCACGACACCGTGCCCGGCTCGCGCGATTTCATCGACCAGCCCTGCCATGCCCGGAGGCAGCGTGGTGGAGGGCGTGTGCGCAGCGTCGGCAATCGCAGCCGTTTCCGGATGGGGCATCAGCCGCAGCGAGGCCAGTCCGACCGTGCCCCGGGGCAGGAAGGGGATGGTTACGCCGGGCAGTGCGGCGAGTCGCGCCGGCATCCGGGCAAGGGCGTCGGCGGCGCGGCGCGACATCGCCTGTGCAATCGCATCGTCCGATGTGCCGGCCGCGAACACGCCGTTGATCGCACACGTCTGATTGCTGATGCCGAGCTCCGCGAGTTCGCCACAGGTGCGGTCCGCCTCACGCAGCGAGGCCTCATCCGGGCGGCTTACCAGGATGACGGTGGTTTCTGCCGCATTGGCCAGTCTTGCGACGGTCGCGGCATACAAGGCCTTCTGCTTTTCCAGCCCGGCCAGCGGGCCGAGGCAGGATGCGCCGCCGGTGGTGGAGTTGATGAACTCGTTCCACGCCGATGGCAGGGTGAGCAGGCGCAGCGTATGCCCGGTGGGGGCAGTATCGAAGATGATGTGGTCGAAGCCGGCCGTCGATGCCGGGTCGCCAAGCAGCTTGGAGAACTCATCGAAGGCCGCGATTTCGACGGTGCATGCGCCGGAAAACTGTTCTTCCATGCTGCGGATGGCCGCGTCTGGAAGAATGCCGCGATAGGGGGCGACCATGCGTTCGCGGTAATCGTGCGCGGCCGCTTCCGGGTCGATGTTGAGTGCGAACAGGCCGGGCGCGTCCGGCACGGCGGTGGGCGTCTGGCTCAGCGCAAGGCCGAGCACTTCGTCGAGGTTGGACGCAGGGTCGGTGCTGACGATCAGTACCCGCTTGCCGGCATCGGCCAGGGCGAGGCCGGTGGCGCAGGACAGCGAGGTTTTGCCGACACCGCCCTTGCCGGTAAAGAACAGGTAGCGCGTGCGGGTGTCGGGCAATGCCATGGTCTGCTCCCTTGCCTCAGCAGCAGCCGGAGTCGGGCGAGCAGCACGGGCTGCCGGCCTTGATGCGGGGCTTCTCGTCCCGCGTCAGCGTGATGTCGAGCTTCTGCGCCAGCTGCAGCCGTGACGGGTACATGCCGGTCGACACGATGTGGCCGTCCACCGCGAGAATTGGCAGGCGCTCCATGCCGGCTTCCATCTCCTTCACCACCGCCGGGTTGGCCACGAAAGCCTGGGGCTCCTGACCGAGGTTGTGGCGCGCGACGCTGATGCCGTGTTCCTCGACCCACTTCAGGTCGGCCGCGAACTGGGCCAGCACCGGGTCGACATCGACACCGCACACGCCGGTGGAGCAGCACATCGCGGGATCAAAGACTTCGAGTTTCTTCATGACGATCTTCCTGGAGACTAGCGGGCTTCGTACCAGCCCTTCGACGAATTCACGACCTTCACCACCAGCAGCATCACCGGCACTTCGATCAGCACGCCCACCACGGTGGCCAGCGCCGCGCCCGAGTTGAAGCCGAAGATGGCGATGGCAGCAGCCACCGCAAGCTCGAAGAAGTTCGACGCACCGATCAGCGCGGACGGGCAGGCCACGTTGTGCTTCTCACCGACGGCACGGTTCAGCCAGTAGGCCAGCGCCGAATTGAAGAACACCTGGATCAGGATGGGCACGGCCAGCAGCGCGATGATCAGGGGCTGCCGGAGGATCGCCTCGCCCTGGAAGGCGAACAGCAGAATCAGCGTCAGCAGCAGTGCGGCAATCGACCACGGGCCGATCTTCTCCATCGCGGCGTCAAAAGCGGCCTGGCCCTTGGCCAGCAGCATCTTGCGCCACACCTGGGCGATGATGACCGGGATCACGATGTACAGCACCACCGAGGTCACCAGCGTGGCCCACGGCACGGTGATTGCCGAGATGCCAAGCAGCAGGCCGACCAGCGGCGCGAAGGCGAACACCATGATGGCGTCGTTCAGCGCTACCTGCGACAGGGTGAACAAAGGGTCGCCATTGGTCAGCTTGCTCCACACGAACACCATCGCGGTGCACGGCGCCGCGGCGAGCAGGATGAGGCCGGCAATATAGCTGTCAATCTGATCGGCCGGCAGCATCGGCGCAAACAGGTGGCGAATGAAGAGCCAGCCGAGAAAGGCCATGGAGAACGGCTTCACCAGCCAGTTCACGAACAGGGTCACGCCGATGCCGCGCACGTGCTGCCTGACTTCATTCAGCGCGCCGAAATCGACCTTGACCAGCATCGGGATCACCATCACCCAGATCAGCAGGCCGACGGGCAGGTTCACCTGTGCGTATTCCATGCGCCCAATGGTCTGGAACACGCCCGGCGCGAACTCGCCGAGCGTAATCCCGGTCACGATGCACAGGAACACCCACACCGTCAGGTAGCGTTCGAAAACACTCATCGGCGCGCCGGCGGCAAGCTTGGCGGTTGCTTCACATTGTGCAGACATCGTTCACAGCTCCAGCGCAGTCCGGACAGCGGGAATCAGCTGCGTCCGGATTTCGTCGCGTACCTTGATGAAACTCTCCAGCGGCTCGCCGTGTGGATCGTGAAAAGGCATGTGCATGCGCGGCACCGCACGCGGGAAGATCGGGCAGCTTTCCTTGGCGTTGTCGCACACGGTCACCACCAGGTCGATCGGCTCGTCGATCACGGCGTCGATGGTCTTGGGGTGAAGGCCCGCGGTCGGCAGGCCGGCGGCCTTCAAGGCCTCGATCGCGCCATCGGCAACCTTCGGCTGCGGCAGCGTGCCCGCGGACAGGGCGCGAACCCGGTCGCCAAGCTCATGGTTGAGGATCGCTTCGGCCATCTGCGAGCGGCAGGAGTTTCCGGTGCATAACACCAGCACGGTCTTGAGAGTACTCATTTCGGTATTGTTTTCAGTCGTTGGTGTTCATTCGCCCTGCTTGCGCAAGTCGCCGATGGTGTCGAGCCTGTTCTGTAGCGACAGGCGGTCGAGCTTGGCAAAGGGCAGGTTGGTGAAGAGCGCGATACGACGATTCAGCATGTGCAGCGCCCTGGATACGGCATGACGCCTAGCAGTATCGTCACCCGTCACCGCTGCCGGGTCTTCGATGCCCCAGTGCGCCGTCATCGGCTGGCCGGGCCAGACCGGGCACACTTCACCCGCGGCGTTGTCGCACACGGTGAACACGAAATCCAGTTTGGGTGAGTCGGGTGTGGCGAACTCGGACCAGGCCTTGCTGCGCAGGCCCTCGGTGGCAAATCCCTGCTGCTTGAGCAGTTCGAGGACGAAGGGATTGACCGTGCCGCTGGGGTGGCTGCCGGCACTGAAGGCGTTGAAGCGTCCCTTCCCGGAGTGGTTCAGAATGGCTTCGGCCAGAATGCTGCGGGCCGAGTTGCCGGTGCACAGAAACAGGACGTTGAGCGGGCGTTCCACGATCAGGGCTCCTTGCAGGTATTTGTGTCGGTTTTCAGGTTTCGACCCTGTGCCGTCGTGCTGCATGCGCTTGCCTTGGGCAGGCAGGCCTCGCCCTGGCAGCAGTTGCTGGTCAGAAAGACGATCAGTTCGTCCATGGTTGGAAACTCGGCCGTGTAGCGGATGAAGCGGCTCTCCTTCTGCCCGCGAATCAGCCCGACCCGGCTCAGATGCGCGAGGTGGAAGGACAGCGTGGCCGGCGCCATGCCGAGCTGTTCCCCTATTGAACTCGCATGAACGCCTTCAGGTCCGGCTTCCACCAGCAGTCTGAAGATGCTCAGGCGGGATTCATGACCCAGGGCTGCGAGGAGTTCGGCTGCATTTAACGTTTCCATAGTTCGAATATTATCGAAATGTTGGCGAACGAGGATGAAGTTTTTGTTGCAGAAACCAGCCCGGCGGTGGCTGGGCCTACCCGCCGGGATCGCTGATGCCGACCCGGACATGGAGATCGTGCTTCAGATGGTCGTCCAGCAGCGGGATGCTCCGCCCCGGCACCTCGGCGCCATCCAGTTCCATGCGGGTTACCCCGGCTTCGCCGCCGCCGGATTGGGAGACGACGATGTTGTAGGACGTGCTTCCATGGCGGAACCGCATCGTGAGGCCGGGCCAGTCGGCAGGCAGCGAAGGGTTGATGTGCAGGACATCGCCCTCGCGCTTCAGACCCAGCAGCGATTCCACGGTCAGTCGGTACATCCAGCCAGCGGCGCCGGTGTGCC
This sequence comes from Parazoarcus communis, assembly GCF_003111645.1. Classification (NCBI taxonomy): domain Bacteria; kingdom Pseudomonadati; phylum Pseudomonadota; class Betaproteobacteria; order Rhodocyclales; family Zoogloeaceae; genus Parazoarcus; species Parazoarcus communis. The sequence goes on along the minus strand of NZ_CP022187.1, from coordinate 2,512,498 downwards.
AGCTCCAGCCGCCCCGACCGGTGTGGGGCGCACAGGCGTAGACGTCGGCTGCAACCACGTAGGGTTCCACCTTGTAGATGCCTGCAGCTTCGGCAGTCAGGGCGTGCTTCACAGGGTTGATCAGTGTAAGCAGCTCCCATGCGCGTCGTTCGTCGCCCTGTTCGGCAAAGGCCATCGTGGTCCATACGGCGGCATGGGTGTACTGCCCGCCGTTTTCGCGAACGCCGGGCACGTAGCCGCGGATGTAGCCCGGGTCCACGTTCACCTTGTCGAAGGGCGGGTCCAGAAGCTGGACGAGCGCATCTTCACGACGTACCAGGTGTCGGTCCACTGCGTTCATGGCCGTGCGGGCGCGCACCGGATCCGCTGCGCCGGAGAGGACGGCCCAGCTCTGGGAGATGGAGTCGATCCTGCATTCCGTGTTGGCGGCCGATCCCAGCTGCGAACCGTCGTCGAAGTAGGCCCGCAGATACCATTCGCCGTCCCAGCCATGCGCCTCGAGACTGCGCTGCAGGTCTTCCCGTTGCGCGGTGCACAGGGAGGCAAAGGCCGTATCGCCCCGGTTGGTCGCCAAGGCGGCGAACTGCCGGAGCACTTCACAGAGGAAGAAGCCCAGCCAGATGCTCTCGCCCTTGCCGGCGAGCCCCACCCGGTTCATGCCATCGTTCCAGTCCCCGGAGCCCATCAGGGGCAGACCGTGGACGCCCAGTCGGAGTCCGTGACGGATGGCCTGCACGCAGTGGTCGTAGAGGGTGGCGCTGACGCTGGAGTGCCCGGGCAGATCGTAGTAGGACTCGTCCTCCGAATTGATCGGACGGCCTTCAAGGTATCGTACCGATTCGTCCAGTACCGCGTTATCACCCGTAACCGTCACATAGCGGCTCACCGCCAGGGGCAGCCACAGGAAATCGTCGGAACATCGGGTGCGTACGCCGCGGCCTGAGGGTGGGTGCCACCAGTGTTGCACGTCTCCTTCCACAAACTGGCGGCTCGCGCACAGGAGCAGGTGCGCGCGCACCTGGTCGGGGGCCGCATGCACAAGGGCCATCACATCCTGCAACTGGTCGCGGAAACCGAAGGCGCCTCCCGACTGGTAGTAACCGCTGCGCGCCCACAGGCGGCCGCCCAGCACCTGGTAGATCAGCCAGCCATTGACGAGTACGTCGAGGCCTGGGTCTGGCGTAGCGATCTGCACGACACCGAGCACATCGCGCCAGTACGCTTTGATATCGTCCAGCGCCGTGTTCGACGCGGCGGTGCCGCTGAAGCGCTGCACGAGCGCGGCGGCCTCGGCAAGATCAGTCCCTGCCCCGAGTCGGAACACGATCTCGCGCTCCTCGCCCGGCGCAAGTTCGACAGTCACCTGGATGGCGCCGCAGGGGTCCAGCCCTGCGCCCACCCGACCGGACAGCCCGGCACGCTTCAGCGCCGTCGGGGCCTGCAGGCTTCCGTTGCGCCCCAGAAACTCTGCCCGGTCGCCTGTGACGGTGCGGTGCGGTGCGTCGGTGTGGAGGAAGGCGACGCGCCCGCCGAATTCGGTGCCATAGGGGTTGCGCGCGTACAGCGCACCGCTGGGCGAGGCGACCTCGGTGCTCACATGCATGGCCGACTTCTCGCGCAGATCGCCGAGTACCCACTCGATATAGGCGGTAGCAGAAAGGCGCCGCGGCCGGGGCGAGTCGTTCCTGAGCTTCAAGGCCATGAACTTCACCGCGGCATCCTTCGCCACGAATACAGTAAGGCGTGAATGAATGCCCATCGACCGGGTCTCGAAAATGCTGTAGCCAAAGCCGTGGCGGATCACATACGGGCTGGCTGCACGCACCGGCAGTGGCGTGGGAGACCAGATCAGGCCACTTTCCTCGTCCCGCAGGTAGAGGGCTTCGCCGCTGGGATCGCTCACCGGATCGTTGTGCCAGGGCGTGAGGCGGAATTCGTGCGCGTTCTCGCTCCAGGTGTAGGCCGAGCCGCTCTCTGACACGATGGTCCCGAACCGGGCATTTGCGAGGACGTTGACCCAGGGGGCGGGGGTGACCTGTCCGGGCGCCAGGGTGATGACATATTCGCGGCCGTCGGGGGTGAAGCCGCCCGACCCGTTGAACAGGATCCGCTCACCGCAATCGATGGCAGCGTCCGGGCTGTCAGCGTAGGCCCGGCTATCGGCTTTGAGGGCGGGCATGGGTGCCGCTTTGGCGGGGGGGCGATGGTCCAGCTGTTCCTCCAGACTCCCATTGCCATCGGTGATCACGGCCCGGGCTACGGCATGGAACAGGAGCCGGTCCTCGGCCGAAATCAGCTCGGCCGGACGCACGAAGATTCCGCCCGGCTGGTCGATCACGCTGGTGCCCATGTCCGAGGCGATCAGCCCGATGATCTCCTCCTGCAGGCGTTGCCGGTAGCCGGCATGGTCCTCGTTCCAGATCACCAGGTCCACGGCGAGCCCGCGCAGGCGCCAGTAGGCGTGCGCCTGCACGAGGTGACGGACGAGGTCGATATGGGCTGCGTTGCCGATCTGCAGCAACACGATGGGCAGGTCGCCCGATATGGCGTAGCCCCATAGCCCGGACTGTCCGCGGCGGTTCCTGATCAGCAGCGCGGGGTCTGACCGCAATCTGGCGTTTGCGTGAATCACCGGACCGGCCAGGCGCGCGTAGAGCATGGCGTCAGATTCACTGGCGTTGATCTGCTGCAGTACCACCTGGCTGTGCGTCCACGCCAGATCGAAGACGCGGTCTGCCATGTGCCGGTCCTGGAACTTGTCTACCAGGCAGACGGCCACTTCCCGCGTCGGCGCCATGCCGGAGACGATGTCGAGGGTCACTGTCTGCTCGGGTTCGATGGAGACAATCTGGCGAATCGCTGCGATTGGGTCGAGCACCGATCCACAGGTGCCGGAAAGCGCGCCGGTTTCATGCATCGCCGCAGGGTCGGCGGTCGTGCGGGTGCGTCCGATGAAGCGAAGGCGGTCGGTTTCGAACGATGCCGCTTCGGCTTGGGGCCCACGGACGATCATCAGGTGCATCATCCACGGCGTCGGCTCGTTCGCCGAACGGGGCCGGCGCATGCACAGGATCGCCTGCTGCTGCGCAAGAATCTCGGTCTGGACAAAGAGCTTGGAAAAGGCCGGATGCAGTGCGTCAGCAGCGGGCGCTGCAATCACGACTTCGGCATAGCTGGTGAGTTCGATGTCCCGGCGTTGCCGTGAGCAGTTGGTGATGCGGACCCGGCGCAGCTCGATGTCATCCTCCGGCGACACGACGATTTCGGTGTAGGTCTCGAGTTCGCCTTCATCCGCGCCTGCGAGCCTGTCCCAGCGCCGAAACTCGGCTCGCCCCTCGGAGAAGATCGCTTCATAGCGGTCTGTGCGTTTGAGCGCAGGCTGGTGGGTCGTTGACCAGAACGCATTGCCGCCTCCCGGCGTCAGGTCGCGGACGTAACAGAAGGCGCCGTGCTTGTCCTGGATGCCGTCCTCGCGCCAGCGTGTCACGGCGAGATCTTTCCAGCGGCTGTAGCCCCCGCCGCTGTTGGTCAGCATCACGTGGTAGGAACCATTGGACAGCAGTTGCACTTCGGGTGCGGGCGTGTCCGCAGTCGTGAAGTGCCTGATCGGGACCGCTGCGGGGACTGAACCCGTTCGCAGGTCGGAGAACTCGGTTGCGTTGGAGAACAGGATGGCGGTTTTCGGAATCCGCTCCTGGAGCAAGAGCATGACCGCCTGAAACTGAAGATTGGATTCGAAACGCCGTTGCATCGGGCGGTCGAGTATTTCATAGGCCAGGGCGAGCAGGCTCATGCCCTGATGGTGCGCCATGAAGGCATGAACTGTTGCCCACTCCTGATCCCGGCGTTGGCGCGAAGGCGTGTAGTCGATGGCCTCGAACATGCCAAATTGGCCAAGGAAGCCTTCTGCCGCCAGGCGCTGGAGGTTTCGGCAGGCTGCCTCGGGGGCGACCATCAGCGCCAGGACCGATGCGTAGGGAGCCACGACCAGATCGTCGGCCAATCCGCGTTTGAGTCCCAGGCCGGGTACGCCAAAAGCGCGGTACTGATAGGTCAGCTGGGTATCCACCGTGTTGTACGCCGACTCCGAAATGCCCCAGGGCACCCCCCGCTGCTGCCCGTAATCGATCTGTCGCGCGACGGCTGCCTTGCAGGTCTGGTCGAGCAGGGTGTCGTCATAGGTGGGCATGACCAGCAGCGGCATCAGGTACTCGAACATCGAGCCGCTCCACGACAGCAGCACCGGCTTGCCGCCAGCACTCGTGAGCAGCCGCCCGAGTGCGAACCAGCTCGCCTGGGGCAACTGGCCCTGGGCAATCGCCACGAAACTGGCAAGCCGCACCTCGGAGGCCAGCAGGTCGTAGCAGCTCCCGTCCACGCGCCGTTCCTGCACGTTGTAGCCGATCGTCAGCAGATGGCGTGACTTGTCGAACAGGAAGTCGTACTCCATGAGCGCAAAATCGCCGGATTGCCGGGCAAGTGCCTTCAGGCGCGCGATGCGGTCGCGCGCACGGCTGCTCGCCTTGATGACTGCGTCCTGCAGATCGACAAGCCAGCTGCGTTCGGCGTTGGTCGCGCTGGCGTCGGCCTCCTCGCCGATCTGCGGACACAGCAGCGTGTCCATTTTCGCCAGCACCTGCAGCGTCGGAATGCCGGGCATCCTGGCCTCGATGTCCATCAGCCCCGGCGGCGCAAGAGGCAGCTGCAGCCACGGCGCCAGATGGGTCAGCTCGGCGAGCGCGTCGTCCACCTGCTGCGCCAGGGCCTGGGCCCAGCGCTTGGCCTCGATTGCGTGCGGCGTGTTTCCGGTCTCGGCAGGCGCTTCGATGCGCTGGGCGATGATGACTGCGTTGCTGTCCGCCAGCACTTCGAGCGCCGTCCGGATTGCTCCGAGCGTCTGCCCGGGGGCGTCTGCAATCCCGTTCAGCGTCTGTCGGAATGCGATAAGGGGGCCGTGGTCTGCTGACTGGCTGGTCTCGAACAGGAGTTCCAGGGTGTCATTCAAGCCGTCGAACAGCTGGGGTGGCAGGATGGGGTCATCCGCGAGGGCAAGGAGGCCGCCCTGCAAGGTCAGGAGGTGGCCCGCGAGATTGCCGCTATCGACCGTAGAGATGTAGCGCGGTGGCAGCGGCTGCAAGGTTTCGGTGTCGTACCAGTTGTAGAAGTGGCCGCGGTAGCGCTCAAGGCTCGCCATGGTCTCAAGCGTACGGGAGGTGCGTTCGGCTAGCTTTCCGGCGGGGTGGTAGCCGAAGTCATAGGCTGTCAGGTTCGCCAGCAAGGCCAGGCCGATGTTGGTCGGAGACGTGCGGTGGGCGACGACGGGTTTGCGGTACTGCTGAAAGTTGTCGGGGGGAAGCCAGTGGTCGGCTGGGCCGACAAATGTGTCAAAGAAGGCCCAGGTCCGGCGCGCCAGTGTCCGCAGGAACAGGGTCTGTTCGGTCGTCAGGACGGCCTCCCGGCGTGACACTGGGCGACTGATCCACCAGGCGATGGCGGGAGATGCGAACCAGAGCAGCAACAGGGGGGCGACGAACAGCAGGGCATCCGGTTTGTCGATGACCAGCCAGATTGCGACCATGCTCGCGGTCACAGGGCCGGCGGCCATGCTCCGGAATGCAGCGCCAAGGCCGCTGCGCTGGTTCGTGGAGGCTTCGCGGTCGACTTCGCTGGAGGGCTGCCACTGCAGCAGTCGGCGATGGCTGACGCTCATCCGCCAGAGGGTACGCAGGATCGCATCGAGGCTGAACCAGGCCTCGTAAGGGAGGCAGGTCAGTTCGAAGCTCACCTGCTTGAGGTGGCGCGCCGTATTCTGGCCAACGGTGACAAGGTGCTGAATCAGCCTCGAGCCCTCGGGCTTGCGAAGCAGGTCATGCAAGGCCGTGACCATGCCAGGGAGAAGCAGGATGGCAATGATTGAAAGCGTCCACAGGCCGATGGCAGGCAGGACTGCACAGCCGGTCACGAAGAGCAGCAATACGGCGGTGGGGACGAGGCTGCGGCGCAGGTTGTCGGTCAGCTTCCACTGAGACAGCAATGACAGCGGATTTCGCCGTCTGTGGGGAAGGTTTCCGCCTGTCCCCGACGGGCATGCGCAGGGCACCGAGCTCTTCAGCCACGCAGCCAGCTGCCAGTCGCCACGAATCCAGCGATGGCGGCGACTTGCATCCACGCTGTAGCGTGCAGGGAAGTCCTCGTACAAGAGCACGTCGCTGATCAGGCCCGAGCGCGCATGGCAGCCTTCCAGAAGATCGTGGCTGAGAATGCGGTTCTCCGGGAGGAGCCCGTCCATTGCCCGCTCAAAGGCATCTACGTCATAGATTCCCTTGCCGTTGTACGACCCCTCTCCGAACACGTCCTGGTAAACGTCCGAGATCGCCCGAGTGTACGGGTCGATTCCCGGCTCGCCGGCATACAGGTGCGCATAGCGCGAGCGGCTTGCGCCCGGCAGGCTGATACCCAGGCCAGGCTGAAGAATGCCGTAGCCTTCGACGACCCGGCGCGTCTCGATATCGTAGCGGGGGCGGTTGAGGGGGTGATCCATGGCGGCCACGAGCAGTCGCGCAGCATCCCGCGGGAGCTGGGTGTCCGTGTCCAGTGTGATGACGTACTTGATCCGGGAGAGCACCGGAACGTCGCCGACGGTCTCGGAGAAGCGCGCTTCGCTCCGTCCCCGCAGCAAGGCGTTCAGGTCTGCCAGCTTGCCGCGCTTGCGCTCCCAGCCCATCCAGATTCTTTCCTGGGGATTCCACCGCCTCGGGCGGTGAAGCAGAAGAAAGATGCCGCTTCCTTCCCTTGGATATTTCTGGTTCAGTGTGTCGATACCTTCCCGGGCCAATGCCACCAGGCCCGCATCCCCGGGCAGTGACGCCTGATCCGCATCGAGAAAGTCCGTCAGCAGGGCGAAGTGCAGGCTTTCATCCGGATTGGCGAGAAAACGTACTTCAAGTGCCTCCAGCAGGGCATCAACATTGGCCGCGCTGGTCAGCAGCGTCGGCACCACCACGAGCGTGCGCGAAGTGGCTGGAATGCCAAGGCTATAGTCCAGGCGGGGTAGTGGGCGTGGTGTGACCAGCAGGGTTGTCAACCAGTTGACCAGGGCAATCGCAACCTGGCTTGCTGCCAGCAGTGCGATGATGGCAGCGGGCAGTTGGGCCCAGACCGCCAGCGCCGGGACAAGCTGAGCAAGCAGGATTGCGCTGATGAGCACGGTGAGAAGTCCCGCCGCGCCCAGATATAGCAACAGCGGTTTTGCGCTGGCGTACCTGCGTATTGCCGCGGTTCCGCGAAGGCGAACGCCTGTTGCCCGCTCCAGCGCCAGACGGCCTCTGCCGACGAGGTAGTAGCCCACATGGGCGCTGCGGCTCGCGAATTCCGTGCCTGCATCGTCGCTCGCGCCGGCGCGTGCCAGCCCGACCGCTGTACGAGCGACCTCTACCTCGGTCATGTCGCTCTTTCTGGCAATTTCCTCTGTGGCATGTCGATAGCGATCGCGGGTGGCGAAATCCATCTGTTCGTATGCGCCACCCGGATCGCCGAGCAGTGTTTGTTCGACCAGACTCATGCTCTCTACGAAGTCGCGCCAGTCCATGGCGCCAAGCACCCGCAGACTGCCGATGCTGTTGCTGATCGAGACCTGGTCTGCTGCCTGTCGCTGGTTCTCCGCCTGCACGAGCTGGGCGATGGTCAGGCCCGATTGGGCGAGTCGCTGCTCGATCCAGGTCAGGGGGAGCGCCAGCGCCTGGCCGTGTCCCTGAAGCCGACGCACGAATTCCGCCACAAAGGCGCTGACCATGGGAGGCTCGGAGCGCACCATGTCGGCGATGGCGAGGATGAGGCTGTTGGGGTCGGTCTCGACCGTCTTCGTCAGCTTGTCTGCCCATACATCTGCCTGCTCCCGCTCGGCGCAGGCGGCGGCAATCTGCACGCCGACACGGCGCAGGTTCTCGATGACGGCGAGGCGCAGCATGATCGGAATGGCCCACAGCTCGCCGAGCTTGAGGACAGTGATCGTCTGGTAGGACGCCACGAAGCGGCTGAGGCCTTCGGCATCGACACGGCCATCGCCATGAGCAATGGTTTTCAGTGCGATATCGTAGACCCGCGGCCGTCCTGTCGATGGTCCCTTGCCGAGTCGGGGGAGCTCGAGGCTGTAGTCCTTCGGCAAGAGACGCTTGGCCGTGCCGATCTGTTCTTCGATGAGATAGAAGTTGTCGAGCAGCCATTCCGCGCCGGGCGTAACACGGTTGCCCTCGGCCACTGCAGCCGTGAGCTGAGTGCAGACCTCGACCAGCGTGCGTTCGTTATCGGCCAGGCGGCTCAGCAACTGGTCCGATGGGCGGTCCGGCGTCAGCACATGCCCACTGGCCAGGGCCTTGCCGTACAACGCCAACTGATCGGCACTGAACAGCTCCGATCGCAGCGGGAGTTCATCGTCACGTGCCTGACTCTGGCTGCGCCCGCTGCCAGAGCGTGTCTTGATGTACTGCAGATATCTGGCAATGCGGGATTCAGTACTCAATTTGATTCGATCCCCGATAACGTTCGACAGACCAAATCCGCGGCGCCGTTCGGAAACAGGCCGCGGATTGGTCTGCGCTGGGCCTAGATCTTGCCCAGGAGCACCAGGATGAGCAGGACAACGACCACCAGTCCCAGCCCGCCAGTTGGGCCGTAACCCCAGCTGCGGCTGTGCGGCCAACTCGGAAATACGCCAATCAGCATCAAGATCAGCACGATCAGCAGAATCGTTCCCAATGACATTTCAACCTCCTCTTCAATTCGACGGCATCAACGCCTTGCAGATGCGCGCTCGGCTCCCGTCGAACGCCTCGGAGCCGGGCTCGATAAGGGCCTATGCCTTGATGGCTTTGGTGACTTCCTGCTTCAGGTCGCCATAGCCGGCTCGAAGCTTGCCGCCGAGCTGCTCAACCTTGCCTTGTTGCTGCAGCGCCTCCGTGCCGACGATCCTTTCGGCGACTTGATCCTTGTTCATGGTGCATCCTTGATGGGCTGGCTTGCGAGCGACGTGTCGGCCACCCTTGCCGGACATGCACTGTTCCTTGCCACGGCCGGAGTTCAGTCAGGTCTGCTGGTTTGGATGGACTGAATGTGAGCCTCTGGCGCGTGTTCGTCTGTCTGCTGGCGCACGAACTGATCTTGCGGTGGCAATTACGGTTGCACGATGGTGAGCTTGTCGCTGAGCTTGTCGCTGAGCTTGACCGGGTGCGACTTCAGGGCCGCAGCCGGCGCGGCCGCAGATAATGCGAGCATATGCACGCATGCATTAACCATGGTTTTGGCATGGTGCCTCTGGTGGCTGCACGGCACCCGCCAACGCCGGTTTCAAGCCCCCGGCGGTCGAGTGTCGTGATGTATCGGCGCCGGTGTTCGCGAGGCCTGGGTGCCCGCAATCACTCCGCTTCGGTTGTGCCTGCGTGGCATCCGCCCGGGTGACCTGAAATACCGCCGAGTGGCCTTCGTTGCAGGTCTATACGCCCCAGGTGACAGGGGCTCTTTCGGCGAGCGACTGTTCCAGCAGTTCGAGCAAAGGCAGACCCCGTTGATGGAAGGAGATGTCGCCGTCCGGGGTCTGTTCGGTGTCGTCAACGGGGGGTTGGCCGGCATGCGCGGCGACGTCGGCGTCGATGGCCTGCCGCACGCGTGAAATCGCGTCGGGAAGTTGCTCCACGGTGATGATCCCTTGCTGTGCATCCTGGTCCTTGCCCAGCACCTCCAGCAGTTCCTTGCCATTCTGCTCAAGGGTAATCACGTTACCGCTGGCGGCGGACTTGAATATAATCAGCATTTCAGGGTCTCCAGTGTGGTCCGTGATGGCCGAAGGCCGCCGCACGAAGTCGGGGCGCTTGGCCAAGGTGACAGGATGAATGTTACGCGGTGAGCGGTGGTCGTCTGTGCGGTGGGCAACATGTCCAGCGGGCTGGTCGGGCGCGGGCCGATTACTGGCCGGCAAGGCGCAGCATGACTGGCACAATCCTGAATGACGTGCCCTCGGATTGCTGCTGCAGGCTCGAAGCCAGGGTGCTCACGAAACGACTCACGTGTCGATCGAATAGGGCAGCAGGCGGTCGAACTCCTTCTTCACCACTGCGTAACACTCGCAGGCTCTGGCTTCCAGGCCGGGCCGGTCGATCACCCTGATGTGACCGCGCCGGTATTCGATCAGGCCGGCGCGCTGCACGTTGCCAGCCGCCTCCGTGACGCCCTCGCGGCGTACGCCGAGCATGTTGGCGATCAGTTCCTGGGTCATGAGCAGTTCGTCGGAGGGAACGCGGTCAAGGCTCAACAGCAGCCAGCGGCAGAACTGCTGATCCAGCGTGTGATGGCGGTTGCATACTGCCGTTTGTGCCATCTGCGTCAGCAGCGCCTGAGTGTAGCGCAGCAACAGGCGCTGCATTGGTCCGGCGCGGAAGAACTCGTCTTTCAGCAATTGCCCCTTCAACCGATAGGCGTGGCCTGCGCTTTGGACGACGGCCCGGTTGTTGGTGGTCTCTCCGCCCATGAAGAGCGACACACCGACGATGCCTTCGTTGCCGACCACGGCAATTTCGGCCGATGCGCCATCCTCCATGACGTAGAGCAGGGAGACGATGGACGTGGTCGGAAAATAGACGTGGCGCAACGGGATTCCTGACTCGTACAGAACGTGACCGAGCGGCATCGTGACCAGTTCGAGGCTGGGGAAGAGGCGCGTGAAGTCGGCCTCAGGCAGGGCGGCGAGGAGATGGTTCTGGGAAGGGGCGGGTGGAGAAGGCCCCGTGTCACTTGCTCCGTCGGGCTGCATCGTCGAAGGACCTCACCTCACGGTGCCGGGGTGTCGGCCGGATGAGCGCAGTATAGTTGAGCGTCCGTGCGAAGTGTGCGCCACCGCACCGACCCGCGCGTGCTGCCTGTGCCGGCTTCCTGCCGATGTACGCCGTCCCTTTCTGGCGCGCGACTGGATGCAGTGCCGTCCCTATGCGGGTGTCTGAGCCAGGTCGGCGAAGCGCTGGATCATCTCCGCCAGCACGGAAAAATCGTGAGCATCCACCAGTCGCTGCTGGGCTCGTTCCACTGCCGCGGCGTGCTCAGGGTTTGGCCGGTGCTGGAGCAGCGCCCGGTATGTGGCGATCTCTTCGCCCAGATACCAGAACTCGTCGTTGGTCTCCTTGCGCTTCTTGTCTTCGTCGCGCAGCAGTTGGGCGCAGCGAATGTTCAGCAGGCGGCGGTGGATCTTCAGGGCCTGTGCCGGCAGCTCGCCGGGCAGGGCGCGCACCTGCACCCCGAGATCGCGGCTCCAGTTGCCAATCGCAGTTGGCAGGCTGGTGGCCATGTCGACGATGTCGAAGGGTTCGCGCAAGGTGCCCACGATGTCGGCCCGCAGGTTGCGAAATCCGACGTCCGCCAGCAGCAGGGTCGGCTTGTCCAGCGCCCGCATGAAGCCATACTCGAGCGCCACGTTGGGATTGAACTCGTCCTTGACCCGGTCCTCCAGCACCGCCAGACCGTACTTGCAGCACAGCATGTACACGGACACATTGGTCCACACCTGGCGGTCGCGCGGATACATCCGGTCGTCGGCGCGCAAGCCCGTGAGGCCCTGACGGCACAGCGCCCGGCGCAGCTCCTCGTCCAGTTGCGCAAGCAGGCGGTTGCCCGCATCGAAGCGGGTCATGATGAACACGTTGCGGCTGTAGTCCGGGTGATCCTGGAAGAAGCGCTCGCAATCGGGCTTCAGGTGCGCATAGCCGGGTGGCAGATGAAAGTCGTCGGTCACGTGGTGTGCTCCTCGGTATCAAGGCTCTGGCCGGGCAGGGCCATGAAGCGTTCCAGATAGCGGCGTGCCATGGCCACGTTGGTGAACTGCTGCAGGGCCCGGGCGCGCGCTGCCGATCCCATGGCCTGGAGTGCGTCAGCATCCATCTCGCGCCAGCGTTCCATGGCGCGACAGAAAGCGGCATAGCTGGTGTCGTCGCAGTAGATGGCGTGCTCACCCAGCACTTCCACCAGTCCGTCGACCCGGGTGCAGACTACCGGGATGCCCCGGGCCGCGCCTTCAAGCGCGGCAAGGCCGAAGGGTTCGTAGGTGGACGGCTGCACCAGCACGTCGATCGCATTGAAGAAGGCTTCCAGGCGGGCGCCGCCGCACCAGCCGAGATAGTGGACCCGCGCCTCAATGCCGAGGTCGTGCACCAGATCGCGCGCATAGGCGCTGAAGGCCTTGCCGGCGATCATGGCCTCGAAGCCGTCGAAGCCGGGCTCGGCAAGCAGCATCTGGACGTATTCCGGATGCTTGCGCGGCACCAGCCGGCCACAATAGCCCAGTACATTGCGGCGCGGCCGTGCGAGCACGGGAGCCGGCGGCACGATGCCGTTGGCAACGACGCTGACGCGCGGGTTGAGGCGCTCATATCCCAGCGTGTGGTAGTAGCGCCGCTCGGCCTCGGAGACCAGCACGACTTCGTCGCAGGCGGAGATGAGACGCTCCTGATCCATCACCGCGCCGTGCAGATTCACCGCATTCGAGATCTCCTCGTAGGCCAGCAGGGAATGGATGGTGAACACGGACCGGGCGCCCCCGGTGGCGTCGAGCAGCCCCGGCCTGTGGTTGTAGGAGTGGATGTGCACCACCGGCGCATGAAAGTGGGCGAGCTCCGCTTCGCTGCCTACGGCCACGCAAGGATGGCTGGCGAGGATTGCCTCCACCTCGTAAGGCTGGTACTCGTGATCGGTGACGTACCACAGTGCGCGCACGCCAATCGCGGCAAAGCCGCTGGCCAGCGACTCGATCACGCTGCCGACGCCGCCCATCCGGTTGTGCGGCATCTCGTTGGTGATCTCGATGACGTCGAAGTTTCGCCCGGTGGTGTTGGTGATCACGGGAAAAGCTCCGCCAGGCCGGCATCGTCCGGCACCTGCAGCGTGCCCAGCACGCCGACGGCACGGCACTCGACGGGAAAACGTTCCGGCGCCTCCCAGCTGCCGTCACTGCGCCGGGCGGCCAGAAAGACCCCGGCCACGCACTCGGTGAGGCAGGGGTTGCAATCTTCCGTGTGGAAATTATGGACCGCCATCACCCGGTAGGCACCCGGCGCGACAGTGCTCAGATCAATCCGGATCTCGCTTGCGGAGCGGTAGCTCAGGCCGAAGCGGCTGATCTCGAACGGTTCCACCACCAGCACCGCTCCCGCCAGCCGGCATGGGCGAGGCGCCGAAGAGATAGCCCGAAACCCGGGCGCCTCCGGTGGGTCCTCCAGCGCTGCCACGCCAGTAGGGCTTGCCTGGTTCCGCTGAGTCCTGTCCATCGTGGATGACTCTCAATAGAAACGCCAAGTTGATGCCGGCCAACAGATTGGGTGACCCCATTCTGGCCCAGGGGCAGGCATGGCTCAAGCTGAAGTTTGCGGTGCGCGCTGCTGTCGGTGCCAGCAACTGCATCCTCGGGCTGCCGGAGAAGCGCGGTCCTTCCACCGGGAAAGCGGCGATAATGGCGACCAATTCGCTTTGAGCGCCATATCAGGATTCCCCCATGGAAATTAAGGTCAATTTTCTCGACAAGCTGCGTCTCGAAGCCAAGTTCGATGACTTCACGGTCGTGGCCGATCAGCCTATCCGCTATAAGGGCGATGGCTCGGCCCCTGGTCCGTTCGATTACTTTCTGGCTTCATCGGCTTTGTGTGCGGCTTATTTCGTGAAGCTGTACTGCGAAACGCGAAATATTCCGACCGATAACATCCGCCTGTCGCAGAACAATATTGTTGATCCGGAGAACCGCTACAAGCAGCTGATCAAGATTCAGATCGAGCTGCCGGCGGATATCTCTGCCAAGGACAGGCAGGGCATTTTGCGCTCCGTCGACCGTTGCACGGTGAAAAAGGCAATTCAAACCGGGCCCGATTTCGTGATCGAGGAGGTCGAGAATCTGGATGCCGATGCGCAGGCCTTGCTGACGCTGAATCCGGATTCGGACGCAAGTACCTATATTGTCGGAAAGGACCTGCCGCTGGAGCAAACCATCGCGAACATGTCGGGGGTTCTGGCGGGCCTGGGCATCAAGGTTGAAATCGCTTCGTGGCGCAATCTCGTTCCCAATGTGTGGTCGCTGCATATCCGCGATGCACACTCGCCGATGTGTTTTACCAATGGCAAGGGTGCAAGCAAGGAAAGCGCGCTGGCATCGGCGTTGGGCGAATTCATCGAGCGCCTGAACTGCAACCATTTCTACAACGACCAGTTCTGGGGCGAGGATATTGCCGGTGCGCCGTTTGTGCATTATCCCGATGAGCGCTGGTTCAAACCGGGTCCCAAGAATGCACTGCCAGCTGGCGTTCTCGACGACTACTGCCTGCAGATCTTCGACCCCGATGGCGAGTTGCGCAGCTCGCATCTGTACGACACCAACTCCGGCAACGTGCAGCGCGGCATCTGTTCGCTGCCCTATGTGCGTCAGTCGGACGGCGCAGTGGTGTATTTCCCGACCAACCTGATCGACAACCTGTATCTCAGCAATGGCATGAGTGCCGGCAATACGCTGGCCGAAGCACAGGTGCAATGCCTGTCGGAGATTTTCGAGCGAGCGGTAAAGCGGGAGATTCTGGAAGGCGAAATGGCACTGCCCGATGTGCCGCACGAAGTGCTGGCGAAATACCCCGGCATTCTGGCGGGCATCGACGAGCTGGAAAAGCAGGGCTTTCCGGTGCTGGTAAAGGATGCATCGATGGGCGGGGCGTTTCCGGTGATGTGTGTCACCTTGATGAACCCGCGCACGGGCGGTGTGTTTGCCTCGTTTGGCGCACATCCAAGCCTCGAGGTGGCGTTGGAACGCAGTCTTACCGAGTTGCTGCAGGGCCGCAGTTTTGAAGGCCTGAATGATCTGCCCCAGCCCACCTTCGAAAGTAACGCCGTCACCGAGCCGAACAACTTCGTCGAGCACTTTATCGATTCCAGTGGCGTGGTGTCGTGGCGCTTTTTCAGTGCCAAAGCCGATTTCGATTTTGTCGAGTGGGACTTCTCCGGCCAGGGTGAAGAATCCAATGCCGAGGAAGCCGCAGCCTTGCTCGGCATTCTCGAAGACATGGGCAAGGAAGTGTACATGGCCGTGTACGACCAGCTCGGCGCAATCGCCTGCCGCATCCTGGTGCCGGGGTATTCGGAAGTCTATCCGGTCGAAGACCTGATCTGGGATAACACCAACAAGGCACTGTCGTTCCGCGCCGATATCCTGAACCTGCACCGCCTCGACGATGCCAGCCTGGAAGCACTGCTTGAACGTCTGGATGACAGCGAGCTCGACGATTACACCGACATCATTACCTTGATCGGCGTCGAGTTCGACGAGAATACGAATTGGGGTCAGCTCACGATTCTGGAGCTGAAACTGCTGATTCATCTGGCCCTGCAGCAATTCGAGGCAGCGAAGGAGCGGCTCGAAGCCTTTCTGCAATATAACGAGAACACGGTCGAGCGCGTCCTGTTCTATCAGGCCCTGAATGTGGTGCTGGAGGTGCTGCTGGACGACGATCTGGATCTGGACGATTACGAGCTCAATTTCCGTCGCATGTTTGGCAACTCACGGATGGACGCAGCGATGGGGACAGTCGACGGCAGCGTGCGCTTCTACGGCTTGACGCCAACGAGCATGATGCTGGAAGGGCTCGACAGGCACCAGCGCCTGATCGACAGCTACAGGAAGCTGCACACGGCGCGGGCCAGTGTGGCGGCTTTGGCCAGTCAGGGGTAATCAGGGCGGGCCCAGCCCCAGTCCATCCAGACGTTCAGCACACCAGCGACAGCCACCCCTGCACCTGTCAGCGCGCCACGCCATGCCGGTACGCTGCGCCGAATCCGGGCCCTTGTTCCAGGGGCTCTCCGGACAAAGGCAGCCTGAGGCGGTGTCAAGAAAACTTCGGACAGTCTGACATCGGGTGGAAGGGTGCGTGTGCAGCGGGGAACGGACCATGATCCTGGCGTTGCCTGGGCAAACCCTGTGGTACAGACAAACGAAAAGCGAGATGGATGGCGGACGCCATCGCCTGGCTCATCGTCGATGCATGACACCGGACAGATCCGTGCCCGGCGCCACCGTATTGAACACGGTGCCGTACTTCCTGACATTGTCATGGAGCAGTTCGATGCGTCGCTCTGATTCATCGGTATCCACAATGATTTCGTAGCGGATGCTCTCCATCTTTGGCGGCACATCCTGGCGCACGCCATCCACGAGCACTTCCACGCCTTTCAGCTCAAACTTGAGCATCGGCACCACCCGCTCAATGCCTTTTATCATGCACGCCGATAGCGCGGCCAGCAGCAGCTCCGCAGGGTTGAAGGCATCGGGGCGTCCGGCGAGATCGGTATCCAGCGTGATTGACGCGGACTTGCACTGAGCCTCGCTGCCGTGTGAGTCATTTCGCCTGGTTCGCACGGCGAATTGCATCTTCTGAGGGGCGTTTTCCATTTTTTTCTCCAGCGTGGCGTAATTCAGTTCAGCAACATTTTCCGGAAGGTGACGACGGAGCGCAGCAGGCCGAATTGCTGGCCAGCGATGACACATCGCCCCGCACGGGAAACCCCTTGCGCCCCCATTCTGTGACACCGTCTTCCATGTTGGCGATCTTTTCGTATCCGGGAGCATCTGAAAGCAGGTCGCTTTCAAGCTGCGTTCGCCAGCGGAGGACGCCACATTCAACGCCTGATCGCGCGGTAACGCCCTGAATCGCTGCCCAAGTTCGCTCATCGGCATGGCGATGACCTTGGGCGCATCGAATGCCAGTGCGGCAATTTCCGATGGCGCGCGCACGTCATCCGGCGCTGCCGCTTTCTTGCCGCACGCGCAGTGAGGGCGAGCCCCGTCAGCAACGGCATGGACGGCGCAGGAACCGGCTTGCCATTGGGGCTGACATCGGGGCGCGCCACCAGACGGCAGGTACCCGTGCCGGTCCAGCCCGAAAGCGCACCGGGATGCTCCGCAGTCAGCGCCTCAATGGACGAAAACGGGATCGCATTATTCGAGCGGTGCTCGGGGTACGAAACAGCAGACCTGGCCTGCCTCGTCGAAGCGGACCTGGCAGGCGGTGACGAGCCGGGTCTTGAGTCGTTTCCGGGCGCGCAGAATGCGCGACTTGGCTGCGGGGAGCGTGAGCCCGAGGCGCTCGGCGCAGGCCTGATGGGACAGGCCCTCGATGTCGCACAGGGTCAGCACTTCGCGATCCTCAGGCGCCAGTTCGGCGAGTGCGCGCGGCAGGCAGGCGGTGAGCGCCTCGACCGGCTCGTCCGAATCTTCGGGTGCGGGGTAATCCGCCTCGTTGAGCGGAATCTGTTCCTTGGTCAGCCGGTAGCGGTCGATGAGCAGGTTGCGCGCGACGTGAAAGAGCCATGCTCTGGGCTTGTCGATGCCGCACAGGCCACGGTCGAGCAACATCGCGCGCAGGAAAACTTCCTGCACGAGGTCGTTCGCTTCGTCGGCACTGGCGATACGCCCGCTGACGAATCGAAGCAGTTCGCGGCCGTGCATCGCCCACGCCTCACTCACGCATTTCATGGGCTAGGTACTACCAGTAATTGCATGGATCTGCGGATGGGTTATTTCACTGCAGTGTAGGTCGAATGACTCCAACTGAGAATCCTGCTTTCAGAACGGTGGTCGGCATCATGGCGATGCTGAGCTGAGCGTTCAGTGGGGCGTAGCCCCTTCGGGCGATGGGCGACGTCGTTGAGACTCAACTGGCGCGGCATCCGCGCCGATCAGCTCATGGATGTGCGCGCGCACCTTGCCGACAAGGGCGCCGACATCATCCTGCCCGGAATGACCGAGGTGTTAGTGCTGGTCGACGTGTTGCGTTCGCGGGTGTCCGTGCCCCTGATCGACTCGAATCTCGCCTATGCCGAGCATGCCGTCGGCGCAGACCCGACCATCGGCATGCTTGCCACCTGCATGCGTCTCGAAGCCAATGGTCAGAATGCATTTGTCATCCACTGCAATACGGCGCACGCCTTTGTCAGCAGCATCCAGCGTCAGCTCGACATCCCCATCGTCAACATGCTGTCGGAAGTGATCGCGTTCGCGCGCGAGAAGATGCCCGAGGTCAGCCGCCTTGGTCCGCTGGCAACATCGGGGACGATCACCAGCAGGGTCTACCACTCGACGGCAGAGGCTGCCGGGATGACGCTGCTGGTGCCGGACGCATCGGTACAGGCGCGCGTGATGGAATCCATCTGCGGCGCCGACGGCGTCAAGGCCGGCTTCAACTCAGGCGCCTGCAGCAGCCACCTCGCTGCAGTCATCGCGCATCTGCGCGACCAGGGCGCGCAGGCCGTCATCCTTGGATGTACCGAGCAGCCGCTGCTGGACCCGACCGGGATTCTTGCAAACAGCTGCGTCCGCCTCGCCCGGAAGGTGCGTGTGGATGTTGCAAGTGAGGGCGTTCCCGCCTGACCCGCAGCATGTTGCCCTAGAAGTCCTGCACGTCGTGCCCGGTCAGGCGGGCGTCGAGCAGGGTGCGGCCGCGGGCGACTGCTGTATCGAGCTTCATCGCACTCACGAAGGGGCTGAGCCTGGCGTCGGTCTCCGGGGCGAACAGCGTCAGCTCGTCGCGCATGCGGGTCACGGCGACGTAGAAGCGGTTGTGCTCTTCGGTGCGGTCCCAGCCCGCAAGCGGGAAGTTTCCGTCGGCCAGGCCGGGCAGCATGACGGCGTCGAACTCCTGTCCTTTTGCCGCTTCGACCGTGCACAGCAGCACGGTCTTGCGCTTGCGCAGTTCCGCCGATTTCTCTTCTGCGCTGCGCAGCCATTGTGCAAACTCGCGCAGCGGCTGCTTGCTGATACGCGCAGCGTCGAGGAAGCCATCCACCGATCTCGCCACCATGTCTGCGGTGGCTGGGTCGATGAAAAGGCGTCTGGCTACGCCGTGCAGGTCGAGGATGGCGACCGCCCGGCCCAGGGCCAGGTGCGCGGGTTCGTCGACGGGGCCGTCGCGCAGGGTGGCGAGGGCCTGCGTCAGGCGCAGACGGGCGTTGCGCTGCGCCGGGGCCTCGTCGATGGTTGCGGCTGCTTCATGTTGCTGGCGGAGCAGGGCGTTTGCCTCGTCGTGCTGTCCCTCGCGGCGCAGGCGCCGGATCTGGTCGAGAAGGCGGTGGGCGGCGCGGGTTTCGGCTTCGTCGGAGAGCTCGGCTGCGGAGGTGTCCGCAAGGGTTTGCGGACGCAGCAGCCTGCCCTTGAGGAAGGCGTCGAAGAGTTCGGGCTGTGCGGCGGCGGTCTTGAGGTCTTCGAGGCGGCGGTCGCCCCAGGAGAGCTCCTGCCACAGTTCGAGTGCCTGGAGGACCTGGAAGCGCTTGTCCACGCCCGGAATGGATTCGTAGTCTTCCAGCGCGAAGGCGATCACGCCGCGCAGTATGAGGATCTCGGAGCGCAGCAGGTAGCTCTGCAGTCCTTCCAGCCGCCAGCCGATGCCCGCGCGCAACAAGGCGTTCTCGATCGCGATCGACTGATGCGGGGCGCGCAGAATGACGGCGCAGGCGTCCAGTCGCTTGCTGCGCTGCTGCCAGTCGAGCAGGGCTGAAATGAGTTTGCCGGCCTCGTCCTCGCTGTCGGCGCAGCGCACCAGCCGCAGCCGTGCGTCGTGGTCGCGGCCGGATTCGACGGGCTTGCTCTTCAGGAAATGCGTGGCGACGGCCATTGCCGGGCCGTGGCGGAAAGTGATGGTGAGCGGCAGACGCTTCACCCCGCTCCAGTTTGCGCCCAGCCGCGCGCTCAGGAAGCTGGCGTCGGCGCCTGCCCAGCGGTGGATGACCTGATCGAAGTCGCCCGCACCGGTGAACCAGGCACGACCATGCTCAATCAGGTGCTCGAGACAGGTGAGGGTGGCGGGGTTCATGTCCTGCAGTTCGTCGGCGATGACGACGCGATAGCCCGGCAGGCTGACCGGCACGTTGCCTTGCGTGAGCAGCATGGCCAGATCGTAGGTGGCGTCGAATTCGGTGCGCCAGGCACAGCCGTCGCCATCGCCGGCGCGGGCCTTCTCCAGCTGCCGGAAGAGCGCGAACAGGCCTTCCGGCACGTTGAGGGCTTCCGCCCGAGAGGCGACGCTGTCGTCATCCTCGATCTCGGGCGAGATCTGTTGCGCCTTCATCTGGCGGACGATCTTCAGAAAGTCGGCGATCGGGGCGTTGTGTTCGGGCAGCCAGAGCTCGCGCGGGTTGCGCCGTGCAGCGTTGATGCGCTGGACTTCGGTCACGGCGCTGCGCACATGTGGTGCGACGTCTTCGAAACTGGGCAGAAAGGGCGTTTCCCGCCCCTCGTGATCGCGCAGCACCTGAAGCGCGAACTCGTCGAAGGTCGTGCAGCGCACGCGTCGCGCCAGTCTGTCGTCGAGACCGATCTCGATCAGGCGCATCTTGAGCACCCTTGCCGCTTCAGCAGAAAAGCACAGGGCCACGATGTGATCGGGCGATACGCCACGCTTGACCGATTCGGCGATGCGCAGCGCGAGCGTGGTGGTCTTGGCCGCGCCGGCATTGGCCATGGCAATGATGTAGCGCGCGCTGTGGGTCTGGATTGCACGCTGCTCGGCCGTCGGCTCAAAGCCGACTGGACTAAAACGCGGTTCGGCCTTCATGCAGCCTCGGTCGCAATGAGGCTGGACGTTTCAAGCAGGCGTGCAAAAGCTTCCTCGTCAAGCGGCCTCGAGAACAGGTAGCCCTGCGCGTAGTCGCATCCCGCGCTGCGCAGGAGGTCGCGCTGTGCAGCGGTTTCGACCCCTTCGGCGACCACCTTCATGCCGAGTTTGTGCGCCATCACGATCATTGCCTCGGCGATGGCCAGGTCGGAGGCGTCGGTGGTGAGGTCGCGGACGAAGGAGCGATCGATCTTGAGGTAGTCGATATCGAATTTCTTGAGGTAGGACATTGCCGAGTAACCGGTGCCGAAGTCGTCGATGCTCACCTGGACGCCGGCGTCGCGGAAGGCCATCAGGGCTTCGATCACGACCGGACGGGTATCGAGCAGGAGGCCTTCGGTGATCTCGACGGCCAGGGCGCTTGCAGGCAGCCCGTGTTGTCGCAGGTGCTCGATCCAGCCTGCGCTGCTGCCGCTCATGAACTGGCGCGGGGACATGTTGACGCTGATCTGGATGCCGGCTTCGGCGGTGTCTGCGTCTGCCTTCAGTCCGCGTAATGCATGCCACCGGCTTGCCATTTGCATCGCGCGTTCGAACACCCACTGTCCGATCTCGGAGATGACCCCGATGTCTTCGGCGACCGGAATGAACTCGTCGGGCCCGAGCAGGCCCCGTACCGGATGCAGCCAGCGCACCAGGGCTTCCGCCTTGACGATACGGTTGTCGGAAAGGTCGACGATGGGCTGATAGTGCACGACGAGTTGCTCGGCCTTTACCGCGCTGCGCAAATCGTTTCCGGTCTGGAGGCGCTGCATCGCACTGACCTGCATCGGCTGCGCGAAGTAGCAGAAGCCGTTTCTGCCCTGGGCCTTGGCAGCGTACATGGCCTGATCCGCGTAACCGAGCAGGGTGTCCATTTCGGTGCTGTCGTCGGGGTAGAAGGCAATGCCGATGCTGGCCGATACATAGGCCAGCTTGCCGTCGAGATCGAACGGCATCTGCATCTGCTCGATGATGTGCTGGGCAATGGCGCCAGCAGCGTTCTTGTCTGCGATGCCGGGCGCGATCACCACGAATTCGTCTCCGCCAAGCCGCGATACGGTATCGCTGGTACGCACGGACTTGCTGATACGTGCCGCAGCCTCGACCAGCAGCTTGTCGCCGAGATCGTGGCCAAGGGTGTCGTTGACCTCCTTGAAGCGGTCGAGATCAATGAACAGCTGGGCGAACCGTCCGCCGCCGCGCTGGCTGCGTTTGACTTCCTCGCGCAGCCGGTCGTGGAACAGGCGCCGGTTGGGAAGGCCGGTCAGGGCGTCGTAGTTCGCCTCGTGCCAGACCGCCTGTTCCATGCGCTTGCGTTCGGAGATGTCCAGCATGACGCCCACCAGTCCGCCCAGTTCTCCACGTGCATTGTTGAAGGTCGCCTTGTTGAACACGACGTCATGACGTGTGCCGTCTGCATAGGCAATGCTCGCCTCATAGGTCTGCTTGCCGCCCTGCCTGAAAAGGGCTTCGTCGGCAGCAAAATACCGGTCGGCCAGATCCTTTGGCGAAATGTCGTAGACCGAGCGCCCGATGATCTGATCGCGTGTCTGTCCCAGGTAGTCTTCGAAGGCTGCATTGCAGCCCAAGTAGCGGCCGGACTCATCCTTGAAGAAGACCGGGCTGGGGATGGTGTCGACCAGTTGCTCGATGAAGCGCAGTTGGTCGGCCACCGCGCGCTCTGCCTTGCACCGCTCGGAGACGTCGAGCAGGATGCCGATGATCGCAGGCTTTCCGGAGAACGTGGTGGCAACGCCGAAGACCTCGACGTCGAGCCTGCTGCCGTCGCTGCGTACGCCTTCGAAATTGAAGAAGCTCGATTTGACTTCGCCCGACAGGCGGCGGTCGATCTCGCGCTTGGCCAGGGGTTGATAGGCCGGGGCGATCAGTTGCGTCGGCCCCATGCCGGCGCACAAGACCTCGGGTGTGTAGCCGAACAGGTCTGCCAGGCGCTGGTTGACGAAGATGAAGCGATCGCCCTGGATGACGTAGACACCGCTCAGCTCATTGCTGAGAAGGCCCATGAGCAGGGGCGCCGCCTCTTGCATCAGCCTGTTTTCGACGTCTGCCGGCATCATCATTGCAGAATGCGACAGGGCTGTGCAGTCGGTCCGCTGGCGCGGGCTGCCGCCGCGGTCGGGGCAAAGAGCTGGGCTGGGGCCGGGTGCCGGCGTTGGGGCTTCGATCGATCGTCCTGAGTGTTCATGCGGCATTGTCGCACATGCAAAACATGCGCAGGAGGCCGCCGTGCGGGCGATGTTTCATGGCCGGCAGCAGTCGGTGCAGGGCACTGCATTCAGGCCGCCGGCGAACGGCGGATCCCACCCGTTTCGCCACGCCACCATTCTGTCAGCGGCCGGCCATCGCCCAGTCCGGCGAGTTGCTGATCGATTGCGTCGTGATTGCCCCACACGACGTCGCTCAGCATGCCCTCGGCCACCTGCGATTCGATATCGCTGCAGTAGAGCCCGAGTTCGCGCTGCACATAGAAGCCGTAGGTACGACAGGCCACCGGGCGCTGCGCATAGACCGGGCAGGCGCCGGAGGCTTCATCGAGCAGGGGGCAGACGACGGGGCGTGTGTGTGTGCCGGCCAGCGCAGCGATCTTGCGGTCGATGTCTTCGAGCCGCGCTGCCGTCATCTGCTTCAGCCCGTCCTGCAGCAGGTCCCACTCCGCAGCCGTCAGTCTGGGGATGTCGGCCAGTCGCCGGCAGCAGCTGTCACAGCCCTTGCCGCACAGCCAGTCTGCACGTTCGGCGCGGATGGCATCGACGCGGCCATCGATTTCGGCGTGAAGCTGGTGCAGCGGCTTGTCGTTGTGCACAAGGAATCCTGGGTGGGGCGCTTGATGGCGCGGACGGGGCGATTGTACGCCCCGCGGCGCGTCGTCGATAAGCGGGTTTGCCGCACTCAGGCAGCGGGTGCAAATGGCGCGTCCGGGATGGCCGGAGTGCCTCCGCTCATGCGGTCGGCCAGCACCCGGGCCGACCCTGCAGCCAGCGTGAAACCGAGGGCGCCCTGACCGAGATTGAGCCATACGCCGGGGATTCTCGATGCGCCGATGATGGGCCGTCCGCTGGGTGTCGCGGGACGCAGGCCGCACCATTCCCGCGCGCGGGAGAGGTCTGCTGTCGTGCCGAAATTCTCTGCGGTCTCACGCTTCAGGAGCTCGATGCGGGCGGGCCTGATGCTGCGGTCGTGGCCAACGATGTCGGCCATGCCCGCGACCCGGAGCAGATCTCCGATCCGTGCGTAGACGACTTTGCGCTGAAAGTCGGTGATGCTGATTTCCGGCGCTTTGCCCGGCGCGACAAGGGGCGCGCTGATGCTGTAGCCCTTCAGCGGATAGATCGGCACGCCAACCCCGACGCTGCGCAGCAGGCTCCCCCCATCCACCCCGTTTGCGATCACGCAGGCGTCGCCCCGGATGCGGCCCCGGTCGGTCTGCAGCGCGTGATAGCGGCCCGCAGCCAGTTCGATGCGTTCGACCCGCTCTGACATGCGGAAGGTCACCGCGCCGGGGCCTTGGCGCAGGCCCCGTTGCAGCGCTTCACACAGTGCGAGGCAGTCGCCCACCTCCTCGCTCGGGGTGTGAATGCCGCCGGCGAGGTGTGGGGCCATGCGCTCGAGCGCCGGTTCGACGTCGAGGCAGCCGCGTACATCGAGTGCGCACTGCTCGCCATCGGCACCGGGGCTCGATGCGAGCAGGCGGCGTGCGGCGGCGAAGCTCGCCGGATCCCGGTGGAGTACCAGCTTGCCGTTGCGACGCCAGGCGAAGTCGAAGTCCTTGGTCTTGCGCAGCTCATCCATCAGGCGTCTGCTGTACAGCGACAGGGGCAGCAGGCTGGCAATCGAGGCGGCCTGATCGCGGCCGTTGCATGCACGCAGGAACTGCGCGATCCATGCCCATTGCCGTCTGTCGAAAGCGGGCTTGAAGCGTATGGGGGCATCGCTGCGCAGCATCCAGCCCGGGATCTTGGCCAGCACGCCCGGTTCGGCGAGCGGGGCGACATAGCGGTAGGAGAGCTGGCCGCCATTGGCATGGCTTGCCCCCTGTCCGACGCGCTCGCACGCATCGACCACGGTGACCTGATGTCCGTCTGCGCGCAGAAACCAGGCGCTTGCGAGGCCGACGATGCCGCCGCCTACGATTGTGATATCCATGTCCTCATGCTCATGTATGTGCGACATTGCCGCGCGCCCACTCTGCCGGAATTTTCATCCCATACCCGCTTATGAATGTACGTCTTGCGCGCGGCGGGGCGATTGCGGATGATTGTCTATCTCATGTCTTTGGAGCATGGATCGTGCGCTTGCGACATATCGAAGTGTTCCGGGCGGTGATGCTCAGCGGCTCGGTGAGCGGCGCGGCGCGCATGCTGCATGTGTCGCAACCCGTCGTGTCGCGTGTGCTCCGGCATGCCGAAGCAACACTCGGCTTCGCGCTGTTCGAGCGTGCAGGCGGTCGCCTCTCGCCTGCGCCCGAAGCCGAGGCGCTGCTGGTTCAGGTCAAGCGTGCCTATGCCGAGATCGAACGCATCGACACGCTGGCAGCCAACCTCCGGCGCGGTGCATCGGGGCTGTTGCGCGTGGCGGCGACGCCGTCGCTCGCTTCACAACTGCTGCCCGACACCTTGTGCGCCCTGAGCGCGCATCACCCCGACGTGCAGTGCGACCTGTGGGCGATCCACACCCGCGAAATCGAGGAGCACCTGCTGGCGCTCGAGATCGACGCCGGCATCGCGCTCGAGCCACCGGCGCATGTCGCGATCAGCGCATCGGTGCTGTGCGAGAGTGAAATCATGCTGGCGGTGCCGCAGTCCTGGCTGGCGCGTCAGCGCGCGGCCGATGGCTTTCTGTGGCTGCAGTCGCAACCCTGCGTCACGCTCTCGGATGCGACGCCGCTGGGCGAAGCCCTGTCAGCGCTGCTCGATGCTGCCGGCTGGCAGGTGCGGGAGGCGTTTCGCGTCCAGACCTACGTGCTTGCCGGCGCGCTGGTGGAAAAGGGCCTGGCCTACGCCTTTGTCGATGGATTCACGGCGGCCACGCTGGATGCTGCGCGCGTGCGCCTGGTCCGGCTGTTGCCCGCCGTTCCGGTTCAGCTCAGGCTCATGCGTGCGGCGAGTGTGGCGCCTTCGGTCCTGCTTGGCAGCTTCGGTCAGATGCTGGGCGTGGCGGCCGCGACACAGCTCGAGCAGCTTGCCGCGAGCATGAAGCAGCCGGCGCTGGATCTTCGCGGCAAGCTGCTTCATGCTCGCGGCCATCAGGGCGACTAGGTTTCGAGCGCTGCGGCCAGCTCAAGCAGGCTGGCGCAGGAGACATCCACTGTGGTGCCTGCGGCGGTCTCACCCATGCCCGGCCCGCATTCGTCCGGGCGCGCGATGAAGGCGGTTCGCAAGCCCGCTGCGGCCGCGGCTGCGAGGTCTGATGTGTGGGCGGCCACCATCATCGTTTCGCCCGGTTCGAGGTCGAAGGCCCCGGCCGCGGCAAGGTAGACGACCGGCTTGGGCTTGTAATCGCGCGCCAGTTCCGCGCCGAGGATGGCATCCCAGGGGAAGTCGTTGCGCCGCGCGAGATCGACCATCAGCGAGATGTTGCCGTTGGAGCAGGGGGCGAGGCGGAACCGCGCTTTCAGGCGGTGCAGCCCCGGTGACACGTCGGGCCAGGCGTCGAGCCGGTGCCACGCCAGGTTGAGTTCGCGCCGCACGGCCTCATCGACGCGGTCGAGGCCGGCACGCTCGAGCACGATGTCGAGGTTGCGGCGGTGCAGGCGGTCGAGCTTGCAGAACGGGATATGGCCGGACCGGACCTCTTCCATGGCGGGCTGGTATTCGTTGCGCCACGCATCTGCGAATGCCAGCCAGTCGGTGTCGATGCCAAGCGGCGAGAGCGCCTTGCGGGTCTCGCGTGCAATGGAAGTGCGCCAGTCGACCAGCGTGCCGAAGACGTCGAAGATGAGTGCCTTGACCTGATGCATGGGGCCTCCCGGGCGGAATACGGTCAGGTCTGCGCGCAGCGCGCCAGATCGAGTGCGGCGGCAGCGTCGCGCTTCTCTACGACCTTGAGCATCAGCAGCAGCACCGTGCCGACGACCATCACCGCCGCAGCCATGTAGAGGCCGCCGTTGTAGCTGCCGAGATGGGTTGCGAGCCAGCCGGTCACGGCGGGGCCGATGATCTGCGCCACGCCATAGGAAAGCGTCATCTTGCCCATCATCTTGGCGGGGCGGGTCGGATAGTAACGGCCCGCCATGGTCAGCACCAGGCTCACCATGCCGATGAAGGTGCCGCCGAACAGCAGTGCGCCAAACACTGTGGCGACGAGCCCGCCGACCACGACCGGCAGCAGGATGCCGACGATCTGCAGCACTGCGGCCAGGATCAGCGCATTGAGGTCGCCGGTGCGGCGCGCAATCAGATCCCAGTTGAAGCACGACGGTGTGCCGGCGATGCCGATGGCCATGAACACCAGCGTGCCCTGTCCGCTGAGGCCGGGCAGTTGGTCGACGATGGCGACGATGAAGGTGGCGCTGACCACGTAGCCCACACCGGCGCAGAAATACGCCGCCATGAACAGCCGCATGAAAAGCGGGCTGGGCGGCTTGTCCACCAGTTTCTGCCCGGTCGTGGTGAGGCCGCTGCGGTCGGGCGGCGGCAGCCAGCGCAGCGCCGGGTACAGCAGCAGGCAGCCGATGACGGTGAAGGCGAACCACTGCTCGCGCCAGTCGAGCCATTGATTCATCAGGGCCACCGCAATCGCGCAGCCGGCGATGCCCAGGCCGATGCCGGCGAAGTGAATGCCGAGTTCGCTGCGGTGGTTGTGGCGGATCAGCCAGTTCAGGATCAGTCCGGTGCCGAGCAGCATGCCGGCCGCGCTGCTCAGGCCGGCAATGAAGCGTGACACCGCCCACACCGTGGTGTCGGTACTCAGCCCCATCATCGCGGTGCTGAGGATGGCCACCACCAGACCGATGCGGTACAGCTTGTCCTTGAGCACCAGGTCGCTGATGAGCGAGGCGACGATCGCGCCGCACAGGTAGCCGGCGTAGTTGATGGCCGCAAGCCAGCCCGCCTCGGCCACGCCGAGACCGGCCTGCTGCTGCATCAGCGGCAAGAGCGGCGTATACGAGAAGCGCGCCACACCCATCACCAGGATGAGGCTGAAAATGCCGGCGCTGAGTACTTTGATGCGTTGTCTCTGGTCGCTCACGGTATGCATCCATGGTTCTTTGTGGAGCTACCTTAAACAGCGTAAGCTATCTGTGCAAATGATTTGTTTAGAATTGAGTGTTCTGTATTGGAGATATGGACATGGAGCTGGTCGCGCTACGCACCTTTCAGGCGGTGGTTGAGGAGGGCGGCATTCTTGCCGCCTCGCGCAAGCTCAACACCGTGCAGTCCAATGTCACCAACCGCATCCAGCGCCTGGAGCAGGAGCTCGGCGCGGAGCTGTTCTTCCGCAAGGGGCGCGGCATGGAGCTGGCGCCGTCGGGGCGGGTGTTGCTCGATTACGCGCGCCAGATGCTCCAGCTCGAACGTCAGACCAGCGCGGCGGTGCGCCTGGTGGGGGAGAGCACGGGCGAGCTGCGTGTGGGCTCGATGGAGACCTTCGCCGCCCTGCATCTGCCCGCTGCGCTGAAAGCGGTGCGAGCCGCCCATCCGGGCCTGGAGCTGAGGGTGCAGACGCAGACCAGCGCCGCACTGGCCGAGATGGTGATCGACCACAAGCTCGATTGCGCCTTTGTTGCGGGGCCGGTCATGCATGCCGACCTGCATTTCGACGAGCTGGTGGTGGAAGAACTGGTTCAGGTCAGTGCGGCCGGCACCAGCCCGGTCAGTCAGCCGCTGATCATCTTTCGCGAGGGCTGTGCCTACCGGACGCGCGCACTGTCGTGGCAGCGCGCATCCGGCAACGCGATGGCGGATGCGATGGAATTCGGGACGCTGGAAGGCATCCTCGGCTGTGTTGCCGTCGGCCTCGGGTGGACGCTGATGCCGCGCCGGGTCGTCGAGCAGTCACCGCATTTCTCCGGTCTGGTGGTCGAGACCCTGCCCGAGGAGTTTGCACACGTGCCGACCGGCATGATCCGTCTGCGCTCGGCAGCGCCGATGTCTGCGCTCAAGACGCTGTCCGATGCGGTGATCGCGACCGTGTGACAGACATCGGGGCGGCGATCGTGCCTCCCCGTTTCCGGGCGCCGGCATGCGCTTGCGGGTATGCCGCAGGCGCATGCGCGGTCATCGTCAGCGCTCGGTCCAGATGGTGGGGTCGAACTCGCCCTTGAGCTCGGGGTACTTGGCCGCGTGGAAATGCGGCGTCAGGCCCGCACGACGCTGCTCCAGATAGTCCTTGGTCAGTTTCGCGACCGTGCCCGACAGCAGCAGGATGGCCACGAGGTTGATGGACGCCATCAGCCCCATCGATGCGTCTGCGGCGTTGAACACCGTTGCCACGCTCTGCAGCGCACCCCATACCACCATGGCGAGGGCGGCGATACGCAGGACGGTCAGCCCGGCGCGGTGACCGACTCCGAGATAGGTGAGGGCGTTTTCGGCGTAGGCGTAGTTGGCGACAATGGACGTGAAGGCGAAGAAAAAGATCGCGATGGCGACGAAATAGGTGCCGAACGCGCCCAGGTGCACCGTCAGTGCGGCCTGGGTGAGCTCGGTGCCGGTGAGCCCGGAGCCGGGCTCCAGCGCGCCTGAAAGCAGGATCATCACCGCGGTTGCGGTGCAGATCACGATGGTGTCAATGAACACGCCGAACGCCTGCACGAAGCCCTGCGACGACGGGTGGTGCGGATCAGGCGATGCCGTGGCCGCTGCGTTGGGCGCGCTGCCCATGCCTGCTTCGTTCGAGAAAAGCCCGCGCTTCACGCCGTTGAGCATGGCCGCGGCAACCGAGCCGGCGACACCGCCGACCGCCTCTTCAAGGCCGAAAGCAGAGCGCACGATATGCATCAGGACGTCCGGAACCTCGCCGATGTTGAGGGCCATGACCGCAAGCGCGACCAGCACATAGGCACCGGCCATGAACGGTACGACCAGTTCGGCGAAGCGGGCGATGCCGCGGATGCCGCCAAAGATGACGATGCCGGCCAGTACCGCGATACCCAGTCCGACAGCGATCTTCGGGATGCCGAATGCGGCCTCGACTGCGCTGGAGATCGAGTTCGCCTGCACCGCGTTGAAGATGAGGCCGAAGGACAGGATCAGGCAGACGGAAAAGATTGAAGCCGCCCACGGCGCGCCCAGGCCTCTCGCAATATAGAAGGCCGGGCCGCCGCGAAACTGTCCGTCCTCGTTGCGCACCTTGTAGAGCTGGGCGAGGGTGCTTTCCGCGTAGGCTGTCGCCATGCCGACGAAAGCCACCATCCACATCCAGAAGATCGCGCCGGCGCCGCCCAGGTAGAGCGCAACCGCCACCCCGGCCAGGTTGCCCGTGCCGACACGCGAGGCGAGGCTGGTACACAGGGCCTGAAAGGGCGAGATGCCCTCGCGGTCGGCGCTGCGCGAACCGCGAATGGCCCGGATCATCTCGGGGAAATGGACGATCTGCAGGAAGCCCAGCCGCAGCGTGAAGAACACCCCAACCGCGAGCAGTCCGTAGATGAGCACATAGCCCCAGAAGATCGTGTTCAGAAAATCAATCACTGCGTCCATGTGGGAACTCCTCTCATGCCAGGGTTGGGGGGTGCATCCTGTTATCTGCTGTCAGCCTATTGTGTTGCTTCTTCGATCCGGCTCGAGAGATCGAGCCAGATTTCCTCCTGGGTGTCGAGCTCTTCGGTCAGCTTCTGCACCTGGATCCCGATCTCGCCGATCTCCTGCGGCGGCAGCGGTGCAGCGAGGCGGGCCTCAAGCGCATGCTTCTGCGTCTGCAGTTCGAGAATGCGCTGCTCGACCTTGCCCAGGTCGCGCTTGAGCACCTTGATCGCCTCCGGGCTCGGCTTTGCGGCCGCCTTGACCGGCGCAGCGACCGGCGCGACTTCCTTTGCCGGGCTCTTCAGTGACTCTTTCAGTTCTTCGCGGGCACGCTTGGCTTCGTCGAGCAGGTAGCGCTGGTAATCGTCGAGGTCGCCGTCGAAGGGCTCGATGCCGCCGTGCGACACCAGCCAGAACTCGTCGCACACCGAGCGCAGCAGCGAACGGTCGTGGCTGACCAGCATCACCGTGCCTTCGAACTCGTTGAGCGCCATCGCCAGCGCCTCGCGGGTGGCGAGGTCGAGGTGGTTGGTTGGCTCGTCGAGCAGCAGCAGGTTGGGGCGCTGCCACACCAGCATGCACAGCACCAGGCGCGCCTTCTCGCCACCGCTCATGGTGCCGACCGCCTGCTTGACCATGTCGCCGCTGAAGTTGAAGGTGCCGAGGAAGTTGCGCAGATCCTGCTCGCGTCCGCTCTGGCCGGCAGGCAGGCCTTCGCGGGCCATGCGCACCATGTGTTCGAGCGGATTGTCCTGCGGACGCAGCACGTCGAGTTCCTGCTGCGCAAAGTAGCCGATGTTGAGGCCCTTGCCTTCGGTGATCTCGCCCGCCGTGGCCTTGAGGGCACGGGCAACGGTCTTGACCACGGTTGACTTGCCCTGACCGTTGGCACCGAGGATGCCGATGCGCTGGCCCGCCATCACCGACTTGCTGACATTGCGCACGATGGTGGTGGGCGGTGTGCCGGCCGGCGCGTCCTCGGGAGGCGGGTAGCCGAAGCAGGCGTGCTCCATGGTCAGCATCGGGTTGGGCAGGCTGACCGGCTCCTTGAACTCGAAGGTGAAGTCGGCGCTGGCCAGCACCGGTGCCAGGCGCTCCATGCGGTCGAGGGCCTTGACCCGGCTCTGTGCCTGCTTGGCCTTGCTCGCCTTGGCCTTGAAGCGCTGGATGAACTTCTGCAGGTGGGCGATCTTGTCCTGCTGCTTGGCGTAGGCGTTCTGCTGCAGCTCCATCTGCTGCGCGCGGGTGTCTTCGAAGGTGCTGTAGTTGCCGCCGTAGCGCGTGAGCTTGCTGTTGTCGATGTGCAGCGTGACGTTGGTGATCGCGTCCAGAAACTCGCGGTCGTGGCTGATCACCACCAGGGTGCCGTCATAGCGCTTGAGCCAGGCTTCGAGCCACACCAGCGCGTCGAGGTCGAGGTGGTTGGTCGGTTCGTCGAGCAGCAGCAGGTCGGACGGGCACATCAGTGCGCGTGCCAGCTGCAGGCGCATGCGCCAGCCGCCGGAGAAGCTGTTGACCGGATTGCACAGCTCGGTGGTCTTGAAGCCGAGACCGAGGATCAGCGCCTGCGCGCGCGCCTGGGCGTCATGCGCGCCGGCGTCGTGCAGGGCCATGTAGGCGTAGGCCATGCGTTCGCCATCGTCCCCCGCTTCTGCCGCAGTCACTTCCTTCTGCGCAGCGAGCAGGGCGACGTCGCCCTCGATGACGAAGTCGGTGGCGGACTGGTCGGTTTCCGGCATGTCCTGCGCCACCTGCGCCATGCGCCAGTGTGCGGGAATGCTGAAGTCGCCCGAGTCTTCGTGCAGGGTGCCGTTGAGCAGTGCGAACAGGGTGGACTTGCCGGCGCCGTTGCGCCCGACCAGGCCGACCTTTTCGCCCGGGTTCAGGGTGACGGATGCATTGTCGAGCAGCACCTTGGCGCTGCGGCGCAGGGTGACGCTCTTGAGGGTGATCATGCTGGTGAAGCTCCGGTGGATGGCCTGTTGGCAGCACGGTGCCGCGAGGCCGGTAAATCGATGTGGTGCAGTGGTGCTGAGGGCGGCATTCTGGCGAGGCCATGACGGCGAAGCCCGCCCGTGGAAGTCTGCCGTGGCGACCACATGCCGACGAAGCGGGCCTGTCGGAAGCAATCCGTCCTTCTGCGTTGGGCCGAAGTATAAAGCAGTCGCCCGGCGATGTCGGACGCAGGGCACAGAACGGGCAGGCGATGCGCGCGCAAAACGCGGGGCGTTTCTTGTTTTTCCTCAAGGATTGTTGTCGCAGGCTGGATCAGGATGCGGGTCGATGCGATACCGGCCGCAATGAAAGTCCGGACCAAACCCTGATGGAAGAGACCGCGATGTTCGATACTGCAGTTCATTCTTTTGACGCACGTGGCGTTGCCAAACGATTTCGCCATGCAGCCATTTTCGGCGCACTCGAGGCTTTGTCCGACGGTGAAACCATGCGCTTCGTAAACGACCACGACCCCCTGCCGCTGCTCGACCAGATCCAGCAGCGCTATGGCCGCCAGGTCGGCATTGCCTACGTGGCGCGCGAGCCGGGCAACATCGTCATCGACTTCAGTGTGCAGGTGAGTGAGGCCGCTGCGGGTACTGCCGCGGCAGGCACGGCGGCCGGCAGCTGCGGCGGCGGCAATGGCTGCGGGTGCTCGGGCGGCTGATCTGCCTCAGCGCGCGCGCCGCGGCCGGAACTGGCGGGTGTCGCGATAGTAGTCGCGGCATTCGCTGTCCGGCGTGAGGCCCGGAATGCCCAGCAGCGGCAGGGGCGCCAGCGCGCGCGGCGTCAGCACCGTGGTCGGATCTGACAGATGGGCGGCGAGCCAGGCATCGCACTCGGCCTGCGCCTCGGAGGGCGGGAGTCTGAGCCACGCTGGATCGACGACGCGGTAAATGGCCTTGGCGCACAGACCGAAGAAGGGCTGGCGCAACTGGTCCCAGATGCCATGGCCGATGATCAGAAAGCGCGTGCTCACGGTCAGCTGCGCGCGTCGTTCCCAGAACGCTTCCTCCCATGCATGGGTCGCGAGCAGCGCGGTGACCTCGGCGCTGGACGACACCACCACGATGCCGCATTCGTCGAACTGCGTGAGGGTGTCGCGCATCGGTCCGCGTCCGCTCAGGCCGGCGTCCTTGCGTGCCTGCATCTCCTGCATGTGAAGCGCGTTGCAGCGGGATTTCGTCCGCGGCCATACACACCATGCCAGTGCGTTGAAGAAGTCGTGCCAGTCATCGGGCCGGGTCGGTACCTCACCCGTCTCAAAGATATGTGACTCGTAGGCGGGCAGCACGGTTGGCGGCGCGACGAAGCGGATCGGCCTGCCGCGGGTCTCAAGCGTGTGGGCGGCGGTGTGCTGCAACAGCAGGTTGAGCTGGCCGGTGTCCGGCAGCGTCGTATCGGCAAAGCGCGCGAGCAATTCCGCAATCGGTTCGTAGAGGGGGCGCCCGGCAAGGGCTGCGGGGGCTTCGCGGTCGGGAGTCATGCCTGCTTCCGGCGTCGGTGAATGGGGAGCGCCGGTGTCCGGCGGCGCGTGGAACGGGCTGCAAGCATAGCAGCAGGGGCATGGGTGGCGCGTTGGCCTGGCCCTTGTCATGCTTCTGTAATGCGCTCGCAACCTTGGCGAGCGATGCTCAAGCGCGAGCATTCAAGCGTCAGCACAGGATTCTCCGGTTCAAGTCGAAGCGTCGTTCGGCGTCGGGATGGGGCCTGGACAGCTGTCCGCTCAGACCTCTCTGATGATTTCCGCATATGTCGACCGAGTCGCCGTTTAAGTCCGCCCGTCTGCCGGCCTTGCCCTTGTTCGTCGCGCCCGATGCCGGCACGTGCTGCGGTACGCGCGCTGCCGTCCGTGGCGACATCGAGGAAACCTGGGTAGGCCGCGATGGCAGCCACCTGTTGTTGCGCCCGGTATGTCCGGCCGATATCGCCAGATCGCGATCCTTTCTGCGCGGATTGTCGTATGGCGCACGCTACTTCCGCTTCGGGCGCGGTGACTTTCAGTTTGCCGAGGCAGAGTTGCAGGGGCTGTGCGACCCCGATCCGCATGAATGCACGGAATTCATCGTGCTTGCTCAGGCGGGCGGTGAGGCGGTGGAGATTGCTGCGGCCCGTTACTGTATCGAGCCTGACGGCATGAGCTGCGAATTTGCCCTGGTGGTGACCGATGCCTGGCAGGGAAGCGGGGTGGGCCGCCGCCTGATGAAGGCGCTGATCCGGCATGCCAGAAGCCGGGGATTGAAGACGATGTACGGACAGATTCTGGCGACCAACACGCGCATGCTCGAATTCGCTCAAGGCCTTGGTTTCGGGGTTGAGGCCAGCGCGCACGGACCCGCGGTGAGACTAGTTCGCACCGCCTTGTCATCAGCCACGCTTGAGGCCTGAAGCGGCGGTCGAAAATCGTGAATTGATTGCAGTCAATCCAATCCGGGGACGTGTTCGCTAGCATGCAGGCATTGCCGGTGAGACGACATGGCCCGGCCCTTTGAACCCCCTGGAATTGACGGAGAAATCAGATGAACAAGAACACCTTGATCGTGGCCGCAGCCCTTTCGGCCCTGCTTGCCGCGTGTGGCGGCCAGGATTCCGGTTCGGCTCAGGGCACGGCGGAGCCCGCCGCGCCTGCTCCCGCCCCGGTTGCCGCAGCCCCGGCTCCGGCGCCGGCACCTGAAGCGCCGGCGAATGCTGCAGGCGAGAGCGTGTACAAGAAGACCTGTGCGCTGTGCCATGCAGCGGGTGTGGCCGGTGCGCCGATGCCGGGCAACAAGGATGAGTGGGCGCCCCGTATCGCCCAGGGCCTGGACGTCCTGCACAAGCATGCGCTCGAAGGCTACACCGGAGAGAAAGGCATGATGCCGGCGCGCGGCGGTGCGGCAACCCTGAAGGATGAGGAAGTGATGGCGGCGGTCGATTACATGGTCGCAAAATCGCAGTAATCGTCTGCAGCCGCGCAGGGCTGCGACACAAACGGAATGGAGGCCCGCGAGGCCTCCATTTTTTTGTCCGGCGCGCTGTGCCTCAGCCTGAGTGCGCGGTGTGGCTGGCGTCACGCAGGCGGGCGAGGGTGTCGGCGTCGATGTCTTTCAGCGTGACGATGCGCCCACCGCGTTGCGCAACAAAGGCGGTGGCCTCGGCGGTGCTGGCGAATGCGGGAAGATCCGGGCCGCGCATCGGCCCGCGGGCAGTGGAGCCGAGCACGAAGCTCGCTTTCCCGGCGTCGAGCCAGTCTCCGCTGCGGTGATCGACGACATAACGCTTCGCGATGTCGGATGCGCTGTGCTCGGCGTCAAAACGCCCGGGGTCCTGCAGAAAGATCAGCAGATCCACCGGTGAGTCGAAAAAGTGCGCCGAACCGTCTTCGAAGATGATCTGCGCCACCCATGTTGGAAAGCGTGCGGGATACATGCCGCACACCGGGCAGCGCGCATCCGCAGGCGCGGGGCGGGCGTCATGCTTGCCCAGTCCGGAGGCAGGGTTCCACGGATGGGCAGTGGAGGCTCGAGACGGCGGCACGATGCAGATGTCTTCGGGCGAAGGCGAGAACTCAACGCTGGGGCGCGCCGCATACTGCCATGACAGCGCCGCTGCGGTCGCGACACACAGGGCGGCACTGCCCAGCAGCACACCGCGCAGTGCGCCGCCACTGTTCATGGCTGCGGGAAGTCCAGTTGCGGGTCGCGCAGCAGGGCTTCGATCAGGGCAGACAGGTTGTCCGCGGGGGAGGCATCCGTCCGGGTCAGCGGATCGGCTACCGCACGGCCATCGGCCAGGTGCAGATGGTTGGGATGGGTGGCGAGGGTCGGGTGTGTCGGCGCGGTGTCGATGCCCATCTCAACCTGCTTCCCGACGGCCTGGCAGGTCCAGCGCAGTGAGTAGGCGTCGGTCGCCGCGTAGCGGATGGTGAGCTGCACGCCGTTGTCCAGGCTGAGCGTGAGTGCGTCCTGCGTCAGCTGCGGTGCGCCCTGCAGACGCTCGCCGAAACGGGCGGTGATGTGGTCGAGCAGTTCGGTGTGCAGGTTCATCAGCGGTTGACCTCCTTCAGTCTGGCCGCAAGGGCGGCGCGGGCAGCCTCACAGGTGTCGGCCAGGATGCGTGCCGCGAGGTAGAGCTCGTAGGCTGGATGCTCGGCGACCGTGCCGCTGGCGATGCTGTCGAGGAGCGCGGTTTCGTCCGTGGCGCCGGCGTGCTGCAGCACCCGTCTGCGGTTCTCGCGCGTCTCGTAGATCACCTTTGCGGTCTGCTGCAGCTCTGCTGCGATCTCGGGTGAAACATGTTCGTAGATGGATTCCATGGCTTACATCCTCTTGTCGTGCAGGGCGCCGCCGTCGAGGATCGCCATGTCGGGCGTCACCTCGTCGAAGCGCAGCACCTTGCCGCCTTCGGTATCGGCAAACTTGCGTGCATCGTCCGCGCTGGCGAACGAGGCGATGGTCGGCCCCATTGAGCCGGTGCGCTTCGAACCATGTACATAGGTGGCCGTTCTGGCATCGATCCAGTGGCCTTTCGGGTTGTCCCAGTCGGCCTTGGCCATGTCCTGCACATACATCGCACTGACGCGGCGGGCCTGCTCCGGGTTGAGGTAGATCGAGAACATCTCCACAGTGTCGCAGAAGAATTCGGGCTCGTTGAGACCGTCGTAATGAATCTGGGCCTTGGGGCCGGGGTAGTCGGCCAGCAGCATGCCGTCGAGGGCGCAGCTGGTGCTGCGGTCGATCTCGACGGCAAGGATGCTGCTGTCCGAGCCCTTGTCGGCGCCGCAGGCTGCCAGCAGTCCAGCGGCAAGCATTACCGTGAGCGCGCTGCGCAGGCGGATGAGGGGGGAGCGGGAGGGGTTCATTTTTGTACTCACTTTCTGAAGCGCCATGCCGCAATGCCGAGCGGCAACGCGATCCAGGCAAACATGACGACGCCCAGCAGCGCGGGGTTGGCCAGGCTGGGTGGGAAGACGGTTGCGAGGCCGTAGAGCGCGCGCACATCCTCGAGCGAAAAGATGTTGAGGATGCGGAACACGTCAGCGGGGTTGAGCAGCAGCAGGTAGGGAAAGAGTTCGCCGCCCCACTGTCCGCCGCTGACGACGAGTGCGCCGAGCAGCAGCAGGTCGAACACCAGCACGAAGAAGAACCACATCGCGATTGCCAGGCCGGAGGCGCGGGTGCGGTCGCCGGCGAACACCGACAGCATCACCGCCAGACTGAGAAAGGCGCAGCCGAGCAGCACCGAGCTGAGCATGAAGCCGAAGTAGTGGAACAGCGCATCGAGCTCGAGCTGCGACGAAAGCACCACCGCCACCAGCCCGAAACCGGCAACGGTGGAAAAGGTGAGTGCGGCGGCCAGACCGAGATATTTCCCCAGCAGCAGCTCCACCCGGGTGATCGGCATCGACAGCAGGAGGTCGAGCGAGCCGCGTTCGCGCTCGCCGACGATGGCATCGAAACCGAGCACCAGCGCGATCAGTGGAATGAGATAGATCACCAGGCTGACCAGGCTGGCGATGGTGACGTCGATTGAGCGAAAGCCGACTGCGCCCTGCTGTGCGGCACCGAAATAGGCGATCACGAGGGCGAAGGCCGTGAATACCAGCGCGACCGCGAGCACCCAGCGGTTGCGGATGCGGTCCCAGAATTCCTTGCCGGCGATGGTGGCGATCTGTGCGATTTCCATGTTCGCCTCCTTAGTCCGAGAAGCCGAAGAACACGTCTTCGAGCGAGGGTTCGCGCACGGTGAGGTCGCGCACCCGGCCATCGAGTCCGGCCAGGGCCTCGATCACCGCCATCTTCGATTCGCGCCGGCACTGCACGGCGACATGATCGTCGCGGGCCTCGATGGCGATCACCGGCAGGTGGCCGAGCGCGCTGCGTACCGCGTCGAAGTCTTCGGACGCAACGTGAACGCTGAACCACAGCGGCAGATCCATCTCTTCGCGCAGTGCCTGCACCGTGCCGCTGGCCTGGACCTTGCCCGCGGTCATGATGGCGAGCCGGTCGACCCGCTCCTGGATCTCGGCGAGGATGTGGGAGGTGATCACCATGGTCACGCCTTCGCTCTTGAGCTGGCGCAGGATGGCGTAGAAACCGCGGATGGCTTCGGGGTCGAGGCCGGTCGTGGGTTCGTCCAGAAACAGGATGCGCGGCTTGCCAAGCAAGGCCTGGGCAAAGCCGAGGCGCTGACGCATGCCCTTGGAGTACTCGCGGACGCGCCGCTTCGCCGCATGGGCCAGGCCGACGCGCTCCAGCGCAGGCGTGCAGTCTGCAAGCGGTGCGGCCTTCAGGCGGGCGAAGAACTGCAGCGTCTCAAGGCCGGTCAGGTTGTCGTAGAGCACCACGTTTTCCGGCAGGTAGCCGACGCTGCGGCGCACTGCGCGAAAGTTGCCGCCGCCAACGACGGCGCCGTCGATGCGGATCTCGCCGGCCGTTGCGGGGATGAGGCCGAGCATCATCTTGAACATCGTGCTCTTGCCGGCGCCGTTATGGCCGATGAGGCCAAACAGCTCGCCGCTGCGGACGTCGAGATCGACGCCGTCAACCGCGTGGATTGCGCCGTAGTGCTTGCGGACCCCGCGGGCGACGATCACGGCGTCGCCCGAATCAGTCGGGGTGGGGGAAGTGTCTGCCACGCCATTGGCTCCAGTCAGGGTGGGTCGGCTGCATATGCGGCTTGGGATCGACGATGCTTGGTGCGCGCAGCAGCGGAAACTGCTGCGCTACCAGGCGCAGGGTCTGCACCGCCGGGCTGGCGAGCAGCAGCTTCATCATCGGGTGGCGCCATGACAGGCGGTCCACCATGTCGTTGGCTTCGTACTGCACGTCGCCGATGCCGTCGCCGTTGCGATCCCAGCCGACGTAGTTGCTCCAGTAGTTGCCGCCTTCCTTGCCCCAGATCTCGTCGCGCGCAGCGACGTACTTGATCTGGGTGCGGTTGGAGATGAAGTCGTTGCCTTCGGCCTGGTTGCGGTAGGACCCCGCCCACAGATGCACGCCGACATCGTTGTCGACCACGAGGTTGTTGCGCAGGGTGTTGAACTCGGCGTCGTAGATGAAGAAGCCGCGTGCGTTGCCCGCCACCACGTTGTTCTCGATCACCGAGTCCTGAATGGTGCGCAGCATGATGCCGTGGTCCGAATTGCCCCAGGCACGGTTGTTCCGGATGACCTGGTTGCGGGTCATCATCAGCGCGAGTCCGCCACGGTTGTAGTACGAGTCGTTGTCTTCCCACACGTTGTTGTGGGAGTTCATGTAATGGGTGCCGTAGCGCACGTGATGGATGCGGTTGCGCGCAAACACCGCGTGGTGCGACACATCCACGTAGATGCCGTCGCGCACGAAGCTGATGTTGTTGCCGATGATCTGCGCGCCTTCGGTGTTGTAGAGCTGGATGCCGTTGCCGCGGTGCTGCGACATCAGATCACGCTTGCCGGCGATCAGGTTGTCGCGGATCTCGACGTTCTTCGAGGTCTCGATCCACAGCCCGAACAGGTTGTAGACGAGGTCGCAGTTGAGCACCCGCGTCGAGTCCGAGCCCGGCTGCAGGTAGATGCCCGCGTTCTGCTTTTCGAGGTCGGCGCCGGAGTTGATCACGATGAGGCCGTCAATCGTCACCTGCGCGCTGCGGATGCGGATGGTGTCGCCGCGATGGCCGCCGTCGAGCGTCGGGCGATCGATGCCCTTTAGGGTGAGCGGCTTGTCGAGGACGAGGTTCTCGCGGTAGTGCGCACGCTCGATGCTCACCGTGTCATTGGCGGCAGCGGCGTCGATGGCGGCCTGTATGGACTCGCCCGGGCGCACCGTCCACATGGCGGCGTGCACCGAGGTGCACAGCCACAGCAGCAGGACGGGGAGGGCGAAGCGCAGCATGATCGGGGTCAATCCTTGTGTGGTTTGGACGGGGTTCTCAGACACTCACCAGCCCGAGGCTCTTGAGCGACAGGAAGAGCACGGCGCCGATCAGCAGGTTCTTGAACGAGACGTAGCAGATCATGTCCATCAGCGTCGCGCTGCGGTAAGCCGCGCCCCACCACGGGCCTTCCTTGACGTAGGGCTTGGCGCCGAGGCGGACAACGACTTCGAACACGCTCCAGCCGAACCACCAGCCGATGATCGCGCCGGCCTCCAGTCGTCCCATGGCGGCGAGCACCCACACCACCGAGGCGGCCAGCCCAAGGGCCAGACCGGCGGCCTGAATGGCGCGCTGGCGCTGGAAGCCGGTACGGCTCCATGGCCACAGGTGATCCCAGAGCTCGGCGCCGATGCGACCGGCAACGCCGGTCTTGCCGGCATAGGGCGGGTCCATCGGCTCGGTCGGCATTTTCGGATTAACCATTTTGTTTCCCCATGATCGTGGTCAAGCGGGCAATCACTTGGAGGCCGCGACCGGCTTGATCGGAATGTAGTAGCCGTCGGCGCCGATCGGCGTCAGCGTGAGGCCGGCCTTGGTGCGGCGCTTGCGCTCCTGCGACAGCGGGGGGCAGGCATGGTCTTCGTAGTAATAGACCATGCAGTCCATGCACAGCAGGCATTCGCGCTGATCGATACGACCGTCCTTGTCGATGGCCTGCGAGCCGCAACCCACTGCACAGGCCTTGCACGAGTCGCACTCCTGCTTGCGCTTGAGACCGAACCAGCGGAAGGTCGAAGGCATCGCGAGGCCGGCGCCGAGCGGGCACAGGTACTTGCAGAACGGCCGCTCAGTGAAGATCGACAGCCCGAGCAGGGCGCTGGCAAACAGGGTGTAGGGCCAGCTGCGGTTGAACAGCCCGACCAGGAAAGTGGTCTTGAACGGCTCGACCTCGGCCAGCTTCTCGGCCAGTCCCATCGAGAACATGCTCACCGCCAGCAGGCCGAAGAAGACGCCGTACTTTACCCACTTCAGCTTGTCATGCAGGGGCTTGGGCAGCTTGAACTGGTAGCGCTTGAGTCCGACCCAGCCGCCGATCTTGTACAGCAGTTCGGACAGCGATCCGAAGGGGCAGGCCCAGCCACAGAACAGGCCGCGGCCCCACAGGAACACGGTGATGATGATGAACCACCAGAAGATGAAGATGAACGGGTCGGACAGGAACAGCTCCCACTGCCACTGGAACAGCAGCGCATGGAACCAGGTCAGCACCTGGGTGATCGAGGGCTGGGCCAGCAGGCCGAAGCCGACGAAGCCGATGCTGATCACCCAGCCGACGTACTTGAAGGCATTCACCGGCCACTTGTTCTTGCGCGTCGAGCGCCGCACCAGGGTGTCGCGC
This sequence comes from Parazoarcus communis, assembly GCF_003111645.1. Taxonomy (NCBI): domain Bacteria; kingdom Pseudomonadati; phylum Pseudomonadota; class Betaproteobacteria; order Rhodocyclales; family Zoogloeaceae; genus Parazoarcus; species Parazoarcus communis. The sequence continues at coordinate 2,470,913 of NZ_CP022187.1, read as the reverse complement.
TGCGAATAGACGACTGCGATGGCGACGAGGAAGGCGGTGAAGGCGATGATGGTGAGCATGCGCTCCTTCCAGATCTTCAGCCACACCGGGTCGGGCTTCACGATCTCGGGGTGACCGCCTTCAATGTAGGTCGCGGGCAGCCAGTATTCGGTGTCGAAGTTGGCGAAGGTCTTGGCGCCGGTGGCCTTGTCCATCTTGTTGGCGAGGAAGACCAGCTTCCACGGGTAGGCTGCGGAGAAGGCGCCCGAGCGCACGATGAAGATGGCCGATTCGCTGAAGGCGGGCGCGCCGGCTGCGGCAATGCCGTAGAGGTTGAAGTAGTCGGTGTCGCGGAAGGTGAAGGCGTCGCGCTCCTGGCGCACCTGCACACGGTCGTAGATGCCGCCGCGCACGAAGCCCGAGCCCTTGAACGACTCGATGCCGGCGCTGCGCACGATGAAGATGGCGTGGTCGCCTTCGCCCAGCCGGCTCATCAGGCTGTTGTAGGGGCCGTCGCCAAGCACGGCGCGGCCGACGGTGGGCTGGTTGAGGTAGCCGAACCAGAGGTCGATATAGGGCTGGCCACGGTGCGGCAGGCCAACTTCTTCGGCGGTCACGGTGAGGCGCTGTACGCTGCCGTCTTCCACCAGTTGCTGCCAGCCCGGCCTGGCGCCGGTGTCGATGAACTTCGCCTGCGGGCGGATGGTGGGCTTGAGGATGCCGACCTGCTTGGCCACTTCGCCGCCGGACAGCATCATCACCTGGTTCTGGGCGATCACGGTCACGGTGGCGCCGGTGATGGCGTCGAGACCGATGATGTCCTGCTCGGGGCGCGAGCGCCCGATCTCGATGTTGTCCCCGACGAACTTGCCCAGATACTGGTTGTTGAATTCGATCAGCGCTTCTTCCGGGATACCCAGCAGCAGGATGGGCTCGGAGTGCTTGAGCACCTTCACCCCGGTGAAGCGACCGGTGGTGTCCATGCCGATCAGGGTGACCACCGGCTTGCCCGAGTAGGCCGGGATATCGGTGATGTCGGTCGACAGCATGACGTAGCCGAGCAACTGCTTGCCGCCGTCCGCGCTGCGATAGGCCTCGACATAGGGGGGCTGACCCTTGCGTTCGGAGAAACTGTCTGCGCCCGGCATCACGTCGGCACAGGCGACGTAGTCGCACATGCGCGGCGAGCTGTTTAGCTCGGGCGGAAGCTGTGCTTCATACGAATTGGCGAAGGCCGATCCCGCGCAGACCCCGAGCGTGAGCGCGAGGGCCAGGTTGCGTAGAGCTGCGAGGGCAGACATTCGGGAACTCCTCGATGGAAAACAGTAGATGCGGAAAGACTAATTTGCCAAGGCAGCGGGTGCCTTGTTTCGTATCAAGTTGGCCGGGGCGGAGGAAAAAAAGCGGGGGGCTGACGCCCCCCGAAAACTGCTTGTCATCACCCGGCGCTGCAGGTTTTACCCTGCAACGTCATGGCTTTCGGTCAGGCCTCGACGATCATGCGCGAGCGCATCTCGAGGTGCAGGGCGTGGCAGAAGTTGGTGCAGTAGCACCAGTACACGCCCGGCTGATCGGCAACGAAGGTCACCGACTGGGTCTGTTGCGGATTGACGATGAAGTTGATGTCGTACTTCGGAATCGCCATGGCGTGGGTCAGATCCTCCACCTTGTCGAGGTTGGTCAGGATGATGGTGACTTCGTCGCCCTTCTTGACCTTGAACTCGCGCAGGCTGAACGCAGGTGCCTGGCTGGTGAGCTTGACCGTGACCTTCTTGCCGTCGCGGAACACGCCCGATTCCTTCGGATCCTTGACCGCATGCGGGAAGTCGTCGAGGTTGTAGATCTGGCGTGTCTTGATGATGTCGCGGCGGATGATGATGGAGTCGTGCGGCTCGGAATACACCGAGTGGTCGGCCACCAGTTTCATCTTGTCGCCGCTGATGTCGATCAGCTGGGCGGTTTCGGCATGCAGCGGGCCGACGGGCAGGAAGCGGTCCTTGGAGAACTTGTTGTCGGACACGAAGTAACGGCCGTCGGATTCCTTGGTTTCACCCATCGAGGTGAAGCCATGGCCCGGCTGATAGTGCACGTCGATACGGTCGAGCACCACCTTGGCGGCGGTGTCGCCCTTGAACGACTTGATCGCGGCTTCCACGTTCCACTTCACGATCTGGCTGTCGAGGAAGAGCGTGGTGTAGGCATTGCCCTTGTTGTCGAAACCGGTGTGCAGCGGGCCGAGGCCGATTTCCGGCTCGGCAACCACGGCTTCGCGGGCTTCCGGCAGTTCGCCGTCGAACCACTTCAGCACCAGCGCATGTTCGATGACGGAGGCCGTCGGCGACAGCTTGCCGGAGCAGGCGTAGTACTTGCCATCGGGGCTGATGTTCACGCCGTGCGGGTTCTTCGGAATCGGTACATAGCAGGTCAGTGCGGTCTTGGGGTCGGCGTTCGAGGCGCGTGTGCCATCCACCACGGGCACCTTGGAGCTGCCGATGGTGGTGAACTTGCCGGCCTTCACCGCTTCTTCGATACGGGCAACGTTGAAGAACAGGCAGGCGTCCATCTCGGCGCCCATCATGCCTTCGTAGTGGATGCCCATCTCGGTGTTGTACTGGTTGGTCGCAGCCAGCTTGCCGTCGTAGGAACTGGCGACAAGATCGCAGTTACCGTCGATCAGTGCCTGCCAGCGCACTTCCATGGTCTCGGCATCGACGCAGGTAAACAGCGACTTGTACTTGCTGCCGTCTTCCATGTCGCGGCCGTCATTGGGCAGCGGAATCGAGAACTCGGCACCGCAGAACACGCGGGTGGTGTGGTTGATGGCCGCATCGACCGGGTCGCGCTTGTCGGGGAAGGTGCCGTGGAAACCCTGGATGTTGGGAATCTCGGTGATCTTGTCGGTCTCCATCGTGTCCATGCGGATACGGGCGAGGCGACCGTGGATCTTGTCGTTCACGAACATGTACTTGCCGTCGTAGGTGCCGTCGGTGTACGAGGGGTGAACGTGGTGGGTGTCGCCGGTGGTGTACTTCGGCGTGCCGTTGGGCTTGGTGCCCAGGATGGCCTTGGATTCGTTGGTCGTGCCCCAGCCGACCAGGCAGTCCATGTTGAACACGGGGATGCGCTTCAGCTCACGACCCGACGGCAGGCCGTAGATACGGCATTCGCCCGAGTGACCGCCACTGGAGAAGGAATAGTATTCATCGAGCTGACCGGGCGCGACTTCGTACTTGCCGACTTCGAGATGCTCTGCGGCTGCCATCGGTGCCGTTGAGGCAGCAGGCGCGGGTGCTGTTTCCTTGTTGCAGGCCGAAAGCCCGACCGACAGGCCGGCACCGGCGAGGCCTGCGAATGCGGCGGTGTTCAGAAACTTGCGGCGGCCCGGATCGGGCATCTCCCCGACCGGCTTCATCTTGGCTTCGTTCATGATCGTATGACTCCGTTTCAGCTGTGGTAATTGCATGTCGAGGCACCGGGCGCATCGCGTGCTGCGGGCGGAAACGCGGGCTGTCTGCCTGCGACACAGTGTCCTGTGACGTTTTGTCGCAGGGACACTTTAGGAGCGCTGGATATTGAAATCCTTGATTCAAGACAAGGACGGAAAATCAGTCGATCGATTAGATGCACACTGTTCTTACTCGAGTACCGGCATGAGTACGTCCGAATCCGCGCCAAACCCCGTCGCCGTGACGTCTTCCGAGCCGCGGGTGGCAAGGCCTTCCGAGGCGCTGGGCGAGGTGCGCACGGATCGCGAACGCCTGCTGCATTTGCGCTGGCTGTCGGTGCTTGCAATGTCCGTGGTGGCGCTGCTGGTCTTTCCGCAGGTGGCGCCTGCACATCCGCGCAGCCCCCTGTTTGCCGTGATACTCGCGCTGGTGGCGATCAATCTGCTGATGCATGCCGGTGTGCTGTCCGGCCTGACCGGACGTCGCGGGGCGATGTTGCAGCTGATGGCGGACATGTTCGCGTGGGGGACATTCCTGTACTTCGGCGGTGGGGCGACCAATCCGGCGATTGCCTTCCTGCTGCCCCTGGTCGCCGTCGGGGCGACCATCCTGTCGGCCCCGCAGGCCTGGTCGCTGGCGGCGCTGGCCGTGCTTGAATACTCGCTGCTGTGGCGCTTCCATCATGCGGTGCAACTTGCGGATGCGAACATGGCCATGACCTGGCACCTGGCCGGCATGTGGCTGGGCTTTTCCTTCTCCGCGCTCACCGTGGTGTGGTTCGTGGTCCGTCTCAACGCTGCCTTGCTGCGCCGGGAGCAGGCGCTGGCCGCGAGCGATGCCGCACGTGCGCGTGATGCCTATGTCGTCGGCGTGGGCAAGCTTGCCGCCGGCGCCGCTCACCGTCTGGGCACGCCTCTGGGTACCCTGCGCATCCTCAGCGATGAACTGGCCCGTCGCGCCGACCTCGGCGACGACGCACGCGAGGACATCGAACTGATGCGGACCCAGGTCGATCATTGCCGGGACATCCTCAATGGCCTTGCGCGTGAGGCGGGGCAGCAGCGTGCCGAAGGTGGCGGTGCGGTGAGTGCTGGCGACTGGATCGATGGGGTGCTGACGCGCTGGCGCGGGCTGCGGCCGCATGCCACCGCAGTGCTGAGCGTCCCTGTGCCGCTGCATGCGGCCCGCATCGTGGCCGATGCGAGTCTGGGCGAGGCGCTGCACAATCTCATCGACAACGCGGCCAATGCCAATGCCAAGGCCGGGCAGGCGCGTGCGCCGGTAGGCGTCAAGGCGCAGGTGTCCGGCGGTGACTTCGTGGTGGAGGTGTCCGATCAGGGGGGCGGTATTCCGGCTGCGGTGTGCGATGCCGCGCGCAAGGGGCCGCTGGCCGGGAGCGCGTCGGGTATGGGGCTCGGGCTGTTTCTGGCGTATTCGGCGGTTGAACATCATGGTGGCACGCTCGGCTTCACCATCGGCAGCAATGGTGGCACCATCGCCCGTCTCAGCATTCCCCTGCAGGAAAAACCGGAATGAATACGGACTGTGCTGCGACGCTGCTGGTCATTGACGACGATCCCGCCTTCAATCGCGTGCTCACGCGTGCCCTGGGCCAGCGCGGTTTCGACGTTCATGGCGCGACCGACGGCGACGGTGCGCTCGAGCTTGCACGCGATCACGCGCCCGAGTTCATCGTGCTCGACCTCAACCTCGACGGCGCCTCGGGTCTGCGCCTGATCCGCCCGCTGCTCGAAGCCAGCCCGAATGCGCGCATCCTGGTGCTGACCGGCTATGCCAGCATCGCCACCGCGGTCGATGCGGTAAAGCTCGGGGCTACGCAGTATCTCGCCAAACCGGCCGACGTGGATTCCATCATCAAGGGCTTGCGTGCCGAGGACGTGGTGATCGACGAGCGCGCGCCGGACGTGCCGATGTCGGTGGACCGGCTCGAGTGGGAACACCTGCAGCGCGTGCTGGCCGAACATGAAGGCAACATTTCCGCCACCGCCCGAGCACTGAAGATGCACCGGCGCACGCTGCAGCGGAAACTCGCCCGTCTGCCTGCAGCCGGCCTCGACTGAAATCCGGCGTCGGGCATCAAGCGTGCGCTGGGCGCGGCGACGCAAGCCGGGGTAACATCGCCGGCTTCCCTTCGGCTACGGCCGCTACAGGCCCTGATGAACGCGTCCGGAAACCATGCCCTGAAAGCTGACCTGCTATTGCTCGCGGCGACCCTGCTCGCCGCCTGCGGCTGGATCTTCTCCAAGGAGTCACTTGCCGGCCTGGCGCCGTTCCAGTTCGTGGGATGGCGTTTTCTGATCGCCGGCCTTGTGCTCGCCGTCTTCAGCTGGCCTCAGCTGCGGGTGCTCGATCGCGCTGCGCTCGGGCGTGCTGCGATGGTGGGTGTGCTGTTTGCCGTGGCGATGTCACTGTGGATTCTCGGACTTCAGCATGGCAAGCATCTCGGCGAAGGGGCTTTCATTGCCAGCCTGGGTATCGTGCTGGTGCCGGTGTTTGCGCGAATCTTCTTCGGGGAACGGCCACCGGTCAGCACCTGGGTGGCCTTGCCGGTCGCTCTGAGCGGTTTCGCCTGTCTGTCGCTGGCGCACGGTTTCCGGGTCGAGCCCAGCCAGTGGTTCTTTCTCGCGGCTGCACTGGTCTTTGCATTCCTGTTCAATCTCAACTCACGCGTGGTGCGTGGCGTGCCGGTGCTGGCGCTGAGCACTATTCAGGTCGTGATCGTCGGTGTCCTGGTGCTTCCGGCATCTGCGCTCGTGGAAACCTGGCCCGCATCGGTGCCAACGCCCGTGCTGTTCTGGCTACTGGCAAGCGCGCTGATCGCGACGACCCTGCGCTTTCTGGTGCAGTTGCACGGTCAGAGTCTGACCACGCCAAGCCATGCGGCGGTGATCCTGATGCTCGAACCGGTGTGGACTGCGCTGGTCGCAGCCTGGTGGTTTGGCGAGTCGATGAGTGCCATGCAGTTGCTGGGCTGCGGACTGATTGCGCTGGCCCTGGTCATCAGCCGCTTGCGCTGGATCAGGGGGCTGTTGAAATCGGTGCTCTGAGGGCGGTGCCGCAGCAGAAAACGGTGCCTTTCGCGGCCCGATGACGATATGCTCATGCAGTGGCGGGACCGCAACGGCAAGCCGGTCGTGCGATGCTAAGCTGATTGCGGGCGGCTGCGGACATGCCTGAAGGGTAAGGATCACTCCGTTCAAAACGCAACAGGAGGACCGTCGATGGAGGTTTTCAAGGCAGATGTCGTGATCGTGGGGGCGGGCGGCGCAGGCTTGCGCGCAGCGATTGCGGTGGCCGAGTCCGATCCTGCGCTGAAGATCGCGCTGGTTTCCAAGGTCTATCCGATGCGCAGTCACACGGTTGCGGCCGAAGGCGGGTCCGCCGGTGTGGTGCAGTCGCACGACAGCTTCGAGCATCACTTCAACGACACGGTATCCGGCGGCGACTGGCTGTGCGAGCAGGACGTGGTGGATTACTTCGTCGCCCAGTGCCCGGAAGAAATGGTGCAGCTCGAGCACTGGGGCTGTCCGTGGAGCCGCAAGCCCGATGGCCATGTGAACGTGCGCGCCTTCGGTGGCATGAAGATCGAGCGCACCTGGTTTGCCGCCGACAAGACCGGCTTTCACATGCTGCACACCCTGTTCCAGACCTCGATCAAGTATCCCTCGATCAAGCGCTTCGACGAGCACTTCTGTGCGGACCTGATCGTCGAGGACGGGCGTGCGCAGGGGGTGGCGGTGATCGAGATCGCCTCGGGCGAATTCACCCTGATCGAAGCCGGCGCGGTGGTGCTGGCCACCGGTGGCGCGGGGCGTGTGTTCCGCGAGAACACCAATGGCGGCATCGTCACCGGCGACGGCATGGCCATGGCCTACCGTCACGGTGTGCCGCTGCGCGACATGGAGTTCGTTCAATACCACCCCACCTGCATGCCGGGCACCGGCCTGCTGTTCACCGAAGCCTGTCGCGGCGAAGGTGGCTTCCTGCTCAACAAGGACGGCTATCGTTACCTGCAGGACTATGGTCTCGGGCCGGCCGAACCCGAGCCGCGCAACAAGGCCATGGAGCTGGGCCCGCGCGACCGCCTGAGCCAGGCCTTCTGGCATGAACAGCAGAAGGGGCGCACGATCGAAGGGCCCCTGGGTTCGGTGGTGCATCTCGATCTGCGCCATCTGGGCGAAAGGAAATTGCGTGAGCGCCTGCCGCAGATCTACGAGCTTGCCGATGAGTTTCTCGGCGTCGACCCTGCGCTGACGCCCATCCCGGTGCGGCCGGCGGTGCATTACACGATGGGCGGCATTCTGGTCGATGGTCGCTGTGCCTCGCCCCTGCCGGGCCTGTATGCCGCAGGCGAATGTTCCAGCGTCGGCATCCACGGCGCCAACCGCCTGGGATCGAACTCGCTGGCCGAGCTGTGCGTGTTTGGCAAGGTGGCCGGACTCGAGGCGGCTGCCTTTGCCAAGGCGGCACCGCGCAGTGCTTCTGCGACCCTGCTCAGACAGGCGCAGGCTGTGGAGCAAAAAACCCGCGCGCTGGTGACCCGCTCCGATGGCACGGAACGCATCGCGACCCTGCGTCGCGAGATGGCCGCGACCATGGAAAGCGGCTGCGGCATCTACCGTCTGGCCGACACCATGCAGGCCGCGTGCGACAAGCTCGACGAATTGCGCGCGCGCTTTCGCAATGTGCGCATCGAGGACAAGTCCAGTGTGTGGAATACCAACTGGTTGCTGGCGATCGAACTCGGCTATCAGCTCGATGTGGCGCAAGCCATGGCGTATTCGGCGCTCAACCGCAAGGAGTCGCGCGGTGCGCATCAGCGCCTGGATGGCTTTGAGCAGCGTGACGACGCGCACTTCCTCAAGCATTCGCTGGCGCACTATAACGGCGAGGCGCAGCCGCGCATTGATTATGGTCCGGTGAAGATCACCCGCTCGCAACCTGCGGTCCGCGCCTATGGCGCCGCGGGCGAGAAGGCTGAAAAGGAGGCACGGCATGGCTAGGACGATCACCATGGAAGTGCTGCGCTACCGTCCGGAGCAGGATGCGGAGCCGGTTCTCCAGACCTACGAGCTGCCCTTTACCGACGACATGTCGGTGCTGCAGGCACTCCTGCACATCAAGGACGAACTGGACGAAACCCTGAGTTTCCGCTGGTCGTGCCGGATGGCGATCTGCGGCAGCTGCGGCATGATGATCAACGGCAAGCCGGCCCTGTCGTGCAAGACCTTTCTGCGCGACCTGTATCCGGGGCCGGTGCGGGTGGAGGCGCTCAACCACTTCCCCATCGAGCGCGATCTGGTCGTGGTGATGGAGGATTTCATCGACAAGCTGGAGCGCATCCAGCCCTACATCATCCCGAAAGCGCCCCGCACGCTCGCTCAAGGGGAGTATCTGCAGACACCGGCGGAGCTGGAGAAGTACGAGCAGTTCAGTTCATGCATCAACTGCCTGCTGTGCTACGCGGCCTGTCCGCAGTACGGACTGAATCCGGATTTCGTCGGTCCTGGCGCGCTTGCGCTGCTGCACCGCTACAACGCCGATTCGCGCGATGGCGGCGCGGCGCAGCGGATGGAGCTGGTTGCAGCGGAAGAGGGCGTGTTCAACTGCACCGCCGTCGGTTACTGCTCGGAGGTCTGTCCCAAGCATGTCGACCCCGCGAATGCGGTGAATCAGAACAAGACGACGGCGGCGCGCGACTACTTCCTGAGTTTCCTGATGCCGAAGGGGGGAAAGAAATGAGCAAGCGACGGCCCTATACACGGCCGATGGCCGGCTGGTGGCGCAAGAACCCGTTCTTCGTCGAGTACATGATTCACGAGGGCACGGCCCTGTTCGTCGCGGCCTATGGCGTGGTGCTGCTGATCGGGCTGGTGTGTCTGGCGCAGGGCGAGGCGGCGTGGAATGGCTGGCTCGCAGCGATGAAGCACCCGCTGGCGGTGATCTTCCATCTCGCCGTGCTGGCGATGATGTCCTACCACAGCTGGACCTGGTTCAAGATCATGCCCAAGACCATGCCGCCGGTCGTGATCGGCGGCAAGCGCCTGGCGCCGGCGATGATCACCGGTGGCGGCCTCGCTGTTACGGCAGTGGCGAGCCTGGTCCTGCTCGGACTGGCATGGGGGCTGACACGATGAGCCGGCCGTTGAAGCGCTCCAATGCCCCGATCTTCTGGGGGCTGTTCGGCGCCGGTGGCATGCTGGCCGCCATCCTGGGGCCGGCGCTGGTGTTCATCACCGGCATCGCGGTGCCGCTTGGCATCCTGCTGGCGCCGGATGCGATGAGCTACGCCAACATGATGGCCTTTGCGCAGAGCTGGATCGGCAAGGCCTTCGTGCTCGCCATCGTTCCGCTCTTTCTGTGGCACGCCGGGCACCGGATATTTCACAGCCTGCACGATGTCGGCATTCACGGCGGCACGGGTGCGAGGCTGATCTGTTACGGCGGCGCGCTGCTGGGGACGCTGATCACGCTGTGGGCCTTGCTCAGCATCGGTTTCTGATCGAGGGATGCGGGCAGGGGGCGAATTCGAAAGCACGTAGCGGAGTGCCGGCTCGGGTTGGCCTTGCTAGGATGAGTCTGTCGAAAGGATTCATTCAGGAGCGCACAACATGATGTCCCAGGCCCGCGAACTGCGCGCCGGTCGCACGCTTGCCGATCCGCGCTGGGCTGCAGTGCTGGCGCGCGATCCCGGTGCCGATGGCCGCTTCGTGTATTCGGTGAGCACGACCGGCATCTTCTGCAGACCGTCGTGTGGCGCACGCACGGCGCGGCCGGAGAACGTCGATTTTCATGAGAATGCGGCCACCGCCATCGCTGCCGGGTTCAGGCCATGCAAGCGTTGCCGTCCGGATCAGGCGCCACAGTCCCGCCTGCATGCAGAAATGGTTGCCGACCTGTGTCGCATGATCGACGCCGCCGACAGCCCGCCAAAGCTGGCTGAGCTCGCAGATCACGCAGGTCTGAGCGCGTCCCATTTGCTGCGGGTGTTCAGATCGGTGACAGGGCTGACGCCGGCCGGCTATGCGGCAGGCCGTCGCGCGCAGCGGGTGCAGGCAAGGTTGCGCGCATGTTCGAGCGTGACCGAAGCCTTGTTCGACGCCGGTTTCAATGCCAGCAGCCGCTTCTACGAGAATGCCGGTGCATTGATCGGCATGACTCCCACGGCGTTTCGTGCAGGCGGAGTCGATACCGAGATCCGTTTCGCAATCGGCGAGTGTGCGCTTGGCGCCATTCTCGTTGCCGCCAGCCGACGCGGCGTGTGCGCCATCCTGATGGGCGATGACGCGGCAGTGCTGGCGCGCGACCTGCAGGACCTGTTTCCGCAGGCTGAACTGATCGGCGACGACCCGGGCTTCGATCGCCTGGTCGCCAGGGTGATCGCTTTCGTGGAGGCGCCGCGTCTTGGTCTTGACCTGCCGCTGGATGTTCGCGGCACGGCATTTCAGCAGCGGGTGTGGCAGACACTGCGGGAGATTCCCGCAGGCACGACGCTGAGCTATGCCGAACTCGCCGAGCGTGTCGGTTCGCCCCGTGGTGCGCGCGCGGTGGCGGGGGCGTGTGCCGCCAACGTGCTCGCGGTGGCGATTCCGTGCCACCGCATCGTGCGTACCGATGGCAGCCTGTCGGGCTACCGCTGGGGGGTGGAGCGAAAGCGGACACTGCTTGCGCGCGAGGCGGCGGGCGAGTGAGGCGGATGGGGGCATGACGAACGGAGGAAAGGCGGGTTCGCGCGGCGGCGCGGAGGGCGCGGAGAGCTTGAAGGGTGCGGTCTGGAGGGCGGTGTGCTGAACTGTGAGCTTGATCTGCCGGTGGGGTTTCGTGCTGGTGATGTGCTTGCGTTTCACTTGCGCGATTCGCTGCAGGTGGCGGAGCAGGTGCAGGGGAACTGTTTGCGCAAGGGGCTGGCATGGTCGGGGCGGGCGGCTTGCCTGGAGATTGTCTTCACGGGCGGAAGGGCCGCGGCGCGGCTGGATGTCGATGGACCGCTCTCACCGTCAGACGGTTTGCTGCTGACGGGCATGGTGAGGCGCATGCTCGGGCTGACGCAGGCGGTCGAGGACTTCGAGCAAAGGTGGTGCGCACATCCGCAGGTTGGCAGGCTTATCGCAGCCCATCCGGGCTTGCGCGTACCGCTGGCGGCGACACCTTTCGAGGCCCTGAGCTGGGCCGTCACCGGGCAGCAGATCAGCGTTGCTGCCGCGCTGACGATTCGCAGGCGGCTGATTGAGGCGGTCGGGCTTCGACACACGAGTGGTCTGTTTTGTTATCCCGATGCGGCAGGTGTGCAGGCGTTGGGTGAGCCCGAATTGCGCGCGGCGGGTTTTTCGCGGACCAAGGCGCAGACCCTGCTTACGCTGAGCGGGCAGCTTGTCAGCGGCGATCTGTCACTGGATGCGTGGATGGCGAAGCCGCCAATCGACGACATTCAGGCCTGCCTGCTGCGCATCCGCGGCATCGGGCCGTGGACCATCAACTACGCGCTGTTGCGCGGTTTCGGCTGGCTTGATGGTTCGCTGCATGGCGATGTTGCCGTGCGTCGTGGTCTGCAGCACCTGCTGGGAAGCCCGGCCCCTGTCTCGCCCGCCGAAACGGAACGCTTTCTGGCCGGATTCTCGCCCTGGCGCGCGCTGGTGGCAGCACACCTGTGGGCGCTGGATACGGCTGTTTCGCGCGCGTCGGGCGCGGCGCCGAAGGTCGGGTGATGGTCGGTCCGGCTGTCGCGCAGCCGGCAGGCCCGCTGCGCACGTTTCATGCAGCGCCAGAAGGGTCCGGCACTTCGGTGGAGCCTTGCAGCAGGCGTTCGAGGCGCTCGATACGATGGCGGTGCGGTGTCGTGATGGCATAAAAGCGCTCCTGCAGCTGCGTGGACTGGCCCACGCTCACCAGGCTGCCGCCGTGTATTTCGTCCTGCACCACCACCTCGGGCAGCACGGTCAGCCAGTTGCTGTCCCGTGCGATCAGGCGGAGCATGGCCATGTCGTCGACTTCGGCCCGGAGCCGTGGCTGCACCCCGGCAGACATGCACATGGCGTCGAACTGCGCGCGCAGGGCGTGTCGTGGTCCGGGCAACGCAAGGTCCACACCATCGAGGTCATCCGGAACGCGCAGGCTGCGGCCCTTCCAGATGCTTGCGGGCCCGACCAGCGAGATCGCCTGACTGCCCAGGAAACGGCAGTGCAAGGGGCGGTCCGCATCGGTGGGCACGGTTTCGTTGGCCAGCACCACGTCGAGCTGATGCTGCACCAGGCGCTCGAGCAGGCCCTCCAGCAAACCCGACTCGAGGGTCAGCACCACCGAGGGATCAGCCAGCAGCGGCCGAATCCAGTTCTCCTGATAGTTGCGCGACATGGTGGCGACGCTGCCCACGCGCAGCCGGATCACGCCCTCGCTGCGACCTTGCAGACGCCCGAGCATTTCCTGGCTCAGCCCGAATATGGACTCTGCATAGTAGAGCACCAGTTGCCCCGTATCTGTCAGCACCAGGCGTCGCCCCTCGCGTTCGAACAGGGCCTCACCCAGACGGTCTTCCAGCTGCTTGATCTGCGCCGAAAGTGCCGACTGCGAGGTGTGCAACTCCTGCGCGGCACGTGTCAGGTGGCCCATGCGGGCGACGCGCCAGAAGTAGAACAGGTGGTGAAAGTTCAGCTGCTCGAGACTAACCATTCATTTTTTTATATCAATTGGTTCTGATTAATGTGTTTTACGGAATTGATTGATGATAGCACCATGGCGCCGGTTCATATTGAGGTTGCCCACCATGGATTTATCGAGCTTCCTGCTCCCGGCCAGCGCTTTGGCGCCTGCGGCCCTGATGTTGATCGCCGCGATGCTGCCCCACGCCGGCAGCGCACGCGAGGCCTCGCTGTGGACGCGTTTCAGCCTCCTCTCTGGTGCTGCGCTGCTGTGCGCGCTGGCGAGCCTGGGCCTGCACCACATACTGGTGCCACCTTCCCCGGGCGCGAGTTCAATGCAATGGCTGCCGTGGCTGGCGGTCGGTTCGCTGGGTGCCGTTCTGGCGGTTCTGGTGCAGTTTCTGGGTACGGTCATCGCAGTATTCTCGTCGCGCTACCTCCAGGGCGAGGCAGGGCAGGCGCGCTATGTGACCGCGCTTTCAGGGGTGCTGGCCGCCGTCCATCTGCTGCTGCTTGCGGACCACTGGCTGCTGTTGATCGCAGCCTGGGCGCTGGTGGGCGTGGCGTTGCAGCACCTGCTCTGCTTCTACCCGGATCGCCCGTTTGCCTTGCTGGCTGTGCACAAGAAGCGGATTGCCGACCGCCTGGCCGACGCGCTGCTGATCTGTGCTGCGGCGCTTGCATGGTGGGCAGCGGGCAGCGGATCGCTGTCCGACCTCCGGCAACACCTGGCGCAGGACGGCGTGTCGGTCCCGCTGCAGTTGAGCGCAGTGTGTCTGGTGCTGGCGGTGATCCTGCGGACTGCGCTGCTGCCTGTTCATGGCTGGCTGATCCAGGTCATGGAAGCGCCGACGCCGGTTTCCGCGCTGCTGCATGCCGGCGTGGTCAACCTCGGCGGCTTCGTGCTCATCCGCTTCGCACCCTTGCTCGAGGCTGTACCCGCAGCACGCTGGCTACTGGTCGCCTTCGGGCTTGGCACTGCACTCCTTGCAGGCCTGGTGATGCTGACCCGCATCAGCATCAAGGTCCGGCTGGCGTGGTCCACCGTGGCGCAGATGGGCTTCATGCTGCTCGAATGTGGTCTCGGCCTCTACACGCTTGCCGCGCTGCATCTTGTCGGTCACTCGCTGTACAAGGCGCATGCCTTTCTGTCGGCATCCACGGTGGTGCACACCAACAAGTTGCAGATGATGCGCGGCAGTGCTGCGCCTTCGGTGCGGAGTCTGGTGGCGGCACCGGTGCTGGCGGCTGCGCTTGTCGGCCTGATTCAGGCGCTGCTCCCCGCTGCGGGCTGGCCATGGTGGTGGAGCGGCGTGCTGGCGCTGGCCTGGTCGCCGCTGCTGTGGTCGCCCGCCCGGCATGACGGCGAGGCCGGTCGGGCGTGGTGGTCGCTTGTCGCAGGCTTGAGCATGGTGTCGGGGCTCACGATGGCAGCGCTTGTGGCACATGCCCTGCCGTTCGGCCTGACGGACGCGCCTCTCCATGCTGCCGGACTTGTCGCCCTGGCAGGCATGGCGCTGATGTATCTCTGCCTCGTCACCCTGCAGCTTCATCCGCAAGGGCTGGCCGTGTGGCGGCGCTGGAGCTACGCCGGCTTCTATGTGGATGAGCTCTACACCCGCCTGGCCTTGCGCCTGTGGCCAACGCGCTGGACCGCCGGCACCGCCGCGCCTGAAGGCCGCGCGATGGCTGGCGCAGTGGCCGTCGCAGCCCCCAGGTAACCAGATTTCAGGAGAATTTCATGGACCCAGTGACCCTTGAACGCGCCTCATCCCGGCGTGAGGATGACGGAGCGCTGCACGCGCGGATCGAAGCTGCGTGCGAGCAGGCCTGCCAGACCATCGCCCCGGCCTGGCCGCTCGATCGCGCAATTGCCGTCAATCCGCACTGGTCGCGGATCGGCAGGCCCGTTCGGCAGGTCGCGGCGCGCATGGCGGTGCTGGGCGGCATCCAGGTGTTCCCGTCGCGCAGCTATCTGCAGCAAGCCTGGGAGGAGGGGCGCATCACCCGGCCGGACCTTGCCCATGCGCTGTCCTCAATGTCTGCTGCTCAGGCCGCCGCGCTCACCGAGCGGCAATGTGTCGATGCCTTGCACACTGCGCCCGGCGTGCCTGCCTTGCCCCTGTTGATCGATGTGCTGGACGACGATCCGGAACGCCATGCCCGGCTGTCGTGGCGGCAGGCGATCACGCATCAGGTCAGTCAGACCTGTGCCGCCTATTTCGACGAGCATCAGGCGGACTGGCAGCCCGAGCGCGATCAGGGGCTGTATGCCTTCTGGCGGGAGACCCTGATCCACGATCATGGCATCGGCGTGCTGATGGGGCTGCCCGATCTCGAACGTTCGTTCAGCGCGCTGCCCGCCACGCGGGAGGATGCCGAGCGCTGGGTTCTGCAGCGACTGGGACTGCCGGAGCCGGTATGGCCCGACTACCTCGAAGCCATCCTGCTCACGGTCAATGGCTGGGCGTCGTGGTGTGCCTATCGTGGCTGGCAGGCCAGGCTTGCAGGGCAGACGGATTCGCATCTGCGCGACTTGCTCGCGATCCGGCTTGCCTGGGGGGCGATCCTGCTTGAGTGCAAGGACGATGTCGTCACCCGGCAGGCCTTCGCAGCCGTGCAGGGGGCATGGATTCGTGCTGCTGCGCTGCTTGATCAGGCGGAAGACATGCTCGTCGTGGATGAGGTCTGGCAGGCAGCACTCGAAGCGGGCTATCAGCGTCAGCTGGCGCACAAGCTCTGCACAGTTGCCCGCAGCACTGGGCGTGCCGGTGCCGGGCAGCACGTCGAAATCCAGGCCGCCTTCTGTATCGATGTGCGCAGCGAGCCCTTGCGCAGGGCACTTGAAGCGCTCAGTCCCGCCATCCAGACCATTGGCTTTGCGGGCTTCTTCGGCCTCCCGCTTGCCTATACTCCACTTGCCACGTCGGCACGGCGACCGCAGTTGCCGGGCTTGCTTGCACCGGCCATCGAGGTGACGGATCACATCACGGTGGCTGCGACCGATCGTGGCGCGGATGAGGATGAGCTGAACCACGGGGCGCGCCAGGCCCGGCAGCGCAGCTTTGCCTGGTCGGCGCAATGGCGCGCAGGCGGACGCTGGCCCAGTGCGGCGTTCTCATTCGTGGAAGCGGCCGGTGTGGCCTATCTCGGCAAGCTGTCGAACTGGCTGAGGCCTTCCACGGCCGCGCGCAAGCGTGACGATCTGGCCGGTTTGTCCGCGCGTTACCGGCCCCTGTGTCGTCCGGCCCTCACCGGTCTGGACATAGACGCCAAGGTGGCCCTGTCGTCGCGTGTGCTGCATGCCATGGGGCTGGATCGCGATCTCGCGCCGCTGGTGCTGCTGGTCGGGCATGGCAGCCAGAGTGCAAACAATGCCCACGCCGCCGCGCTGGATTGCGGCGCCTGCTGCGGTCAGACAGGTGAAGTGAATGCCCGCGTGCTGGCGCAACTGCTCAATGAGCCGGCCGTACGTGCAGGCTTGAAGGCAGGCGGAGTCGTCATTCCCGAGCACACCGTGTTTGTCGCCGCCCTGCACAACACGACGACCGATGAAATCGAAGGCTTTGATCTCGATCTGCTGCCGGCATCGAAGCTTGCGCGCTGGGACGAACTGCAGAGGACCGTCTTCGCCCAGGCTTGCGATCAGGTCAGGCGCGAGCGTGCCGTGCGACTCGGGCTGGATCCGCGTGCCGGGGGCGAGCACCTCCTGACACAGCTGCGTCGCCGTGCCAACGATGGCGCTCAGACCCGGCCCGAGTGGGGACTGGCGGGCAATGCGGCGTTCATCATCGCGCCGCGTCATCGCAGCCACGGATTGGCGCTGGATGGACGCAGCTTTCTGCATGACTACGATGCCGGGCACGACCCGGATGGCAGCGTGCTTGAGTTGCTGATGACCGCGCCGATGCTGGTGACGCACTGGATCAACTGGCAATACCATGCCTCGACCTGCGATCCAGATCGCTTGGGCAGCGGCAACAAGTTGCTGCACAACGTGGTGGGTGGGCACATCGGGGTGTTTGAGGGCAACGGCGGCGACCTGCGTATCGGCCTGTCAAAGCAGTCCTTGCACGACGGTGCGGGCTGGGTGCACGAGCCGCTTCGTCTGACCGTGGTCATCGACGCGCCGCAGCGGGCGATCGAGCATGTGATCGCGCAGCACGACGTGGTCCGCCAGCTCCTCGACAACGGCTGGCTGCACCTGTGGCGCTTCGATGACGCACAGCTGCTGCGTTACGCCGGTGGAGGCTGGCTGGCGCTGGGACTGGACGAGGCTTGATCGACGCCGGATGCCATATTGCAGGTGCAGGGAACGACGCGCAAAGAAAAAGCCGCGTGGGTACGCGGCTTTTCGGATCCTTGCGGAGTCGTCCGGTTTTCAGGACGATGCCGGTCGCCCGGCGTCTGCGTCAGACGTTGAACAGGAAGTTCAGGACGTCGCCATCCTTGACCACGTAGTCCTTGCCTTCGGCGCGCATCTTGCCCGCTTCCTTGGCCCCCGACTCGCCCTTGTAGGTGATGAAGTCGTCGAAGGAGATGGTCTGGGCGCGGATGAAACCACGCTCGAAGTCGGTGTGGATCACGCCGGCTGCCTGCGGTGCGGTGTCGCCGACATGGATGGTCCAGGCGCGCACTTCCTTCACCCCGGCGGTGAAGTAGGTCTGCAGGCCGAGGAGCTTGTAGCCGGCGCGGATGAGGCGGTCGAGGCCGGGCTCTTCGAGGCCCATGGACTCGAGGAAGTCCTTCTTGTCGGCGTCGTCGAGGTCGGCGATCTCGGCTTCGATGGAGGCGCACAGCGCGACCACCTGGGCACCTTCTGCCGCGGCATGGGCGCGGACGGCGTCGAGCTGCGGGTTGTTCTCGAACCCGTCTTCGGCGACGTTGGCGGCGTACAGCACCGGCTTCTGGGTGATCAGGCAGAACTGCCGGATCAGTGCGAGCTCTTCCTTGGCGAGGTCGAGGGCACGCACCGGCTTGGCCTGATCGAGCTGGGCGATGCACTTCTCGAGCACCGCAACCAGCGCCTTTGCTTCCTTGTCGCCGGCAGCGGCGGGGCGCTTGTAGCGGTTGAGGGCCTTGTCCACCGTCGCCATGTCGGCGAGCGCGAGTTCGGTGTCGATGACTTCGATGTCACGGATCGGGTCGACGCTGCCGGAAACGTGGATCACGTTATCGTCGGCGAAGCAGCGCACGACGTGGACGATGGCATCGGTCTCGCGGATGTTGGCGAGAAACTGGTTGCCCAGGCCTTCACCCTTGGATGCGCCTGCAACCAGACCGGCGATGTCGACGAATTCGACGATGGCGGGCTGGATCTTCTGCGGCTTGACGATCTCCGACAGGGCGTCGAGGCGCGGGTCCGGCACTTCAACGATGCCGACGTTGGGCTCGATGGTGCAGAAGGGATAGTTGGCCGCTTCGATACCCGCCTTGGTGAGGGCGTTGAACAGGGTCGACTTGCCGACGTTGGGCAGGCCGACGATTCCGCATTTCAGGCTCATGACTGGGTTTCGTCCTTGGAGTTGTCTGGCGCACCGCGCGTGTCTGCGACGGGCCTGGGGGCCTTCGGTGGCTTGGATGGTTTGGGCGGAGCGGGGCGCGCATTGAGGCGCTGGGTTGCTGCCGTCCAGTCGCCACGGGCCAGAATGGGCCAGGCGAGGAGGGCGCGATCGATGGCTTCGTCGATCAGCGTCTGCTCTTCGCGCCGGGCGGGCTTGAGCACGTAGTTGACCACTTCGTTGCGATCGCCCGGATGGCCGATACCGATTCGCAGTCGCCAGTAGTCGTTGGTATTGAGGTGGGCAGAGGTGTCCTTCAGCCCGTTGTGACCGCCGAGTCCGCCGCCGAACTTCAGTCGCAACTGGCCGGGCGGAACATCGAGCTCGTCATGCACCAGCAGGATCTCTGCCGGTTCGATACGGTAGAACCGTGCCAGTGCGCCGATGGCCTGACCTGAGCGGTTCATGAAGGTCTGGGGCATCAGCAACATGATGCCGGCGTCGCGCGCATTGGCGACCAGCCCGTGAAAACGTGATTCATGCGAGAAGCGTGCGCCAAGCTGATCGGCGAGCCGCTCACAAAACCAAAACCCGGCGTTGTGCCGGGTTTCGGAATATTCGGTGCCGGGATTGCCGAGACCGACAACCAGACGGGGAGGGCGTGCTGCCGCAGTCGTCATCGTCGTTCAGTCCCGGAAAGCCCGTTTGGCAGAAGCCGCAATCACTCTGCGGCTTCTTCGCCTTCTTCACCTTCAGCCTGGGCGGAAACGCTGCCACGCGGCGTCTGGGCGCTGGCCACAACCGGGTCGCCTTCGCCGTGATGCACGGTGCTCACGCCTTCCGGCAGCACGACCTGGGAAACGTGGATCGACTCGCCCGGCTCAAGAGCGGCCAGATCAACCGTGATGAATTCCGGCAGGTTGGAGGGCAGGCACTCGACGTCGAGTTCGGTCAGCACGTGAGCCACGATGCAGCCGCCGGTCTTGACCGCCGGGCACTCGTCGCCGTTGATGAAGTGCAGCGGCACCTTCAGGTGGATGGTTTCGCCGGCCTTGACGCGCTGGAAGTCGATGTGCATGACTTGCGGCTTGTAGGCGTGCCACTGCGTGTCACGCAGCAGGACGGTTTCCTTGGCGCCATCGATGTCGATGGACAGCACGGAAGCGTGGAAGGCTTCTTTCTTGAGCAGGTGGAACAGCTCGTTGTGATCCAGCAGGATCGGCTGAGCTGCAGCTTCGCCACCATAGACGATGCCCGGCAGTTGGCCTTCGCGACGCAGGCGGCGGCTCGCACTCGATCCCTGCAGTTCGCGCTTTACAGCCTTGAATTCGATTTGCATGTGTACTACTCCAGTTGATGAAGTCTCTGCCCGCGACCAGGCAGAGATGAAAAGGCCCGCAGCAAGCCGCGGGCCGAAAAGGTTATTCCATGAACAGCGAGGAAACCGATTCCTCGTTGCTGATGCGCAGCATGGTGTCGGCCAGCAGCGAGGCCACCGAGACCTGGCGGATGCGGTTGCTGGCCTTGGCATCCTCGCGCAGCGGAATGGTGTCGGTGACAACCAGTTCGTCGAGTTCGGATTCGTTGATACGTGCGACCGCCGCACCCGACAGCACGGCGTGCGTGCAGTAGGAAAGCACGCGCTTGGCACCGTTGGCCTTGAGCGCACTGGCCGCCTTGCACAGCGTACCGGCGGTGTCGACGATGTCGTCCATGATCACGCAGGTGCGGCCTTCGACTTCACCGATGATGTTCATGACCTCGGAAACGTTGGCCTTGGGGCGACGCTTGTCGATGATCGCGAGATCGCACTCGAGACGCTTGGCGAACGCACGTGCGCGCACCACGCCGCCGACGTCGGGCGAGACCACCATCAGATCTTCGTATTTCTGCTTGTCGAGATCGGCAAGCAGTACGGGTGCGGCGTAGACGTTGTCGACCGCGATGTCGAAGAAGCCCTGGATCTGGTCAGCGTGCAGGTCCATGGTCAGCAGACGCTGGACACCGACGGCCTGCAGCATGTTGGCCACGACCTTGGCGGTGATCGCCACCCGGGCCGAGCGCGGACGACGGTCCTGACGGGCATAGCCGAAATAGGGGATTGCTGCGGTGATGCGGCCGGCCGATGCGCGCTTGAGCGCGTCGACGAGGACCAGCATTTCCATCAGGTTCTCGTTGGTGGGTGCGCAGGTAGGCTGGAGGATGAACACATCCTTGCCACGCACGTTTTCGAGCAACTCCACATTGACTTCGCCGTCGGAGAAGCGGCCTACCGTGGCCGAACCGAGGGAAATGCCCAGCCGCCGAACCACATCTGCTGCGAGTTTGGGGTTGGCGTTGCCAGTGAAGACCATCAGGCTGCCGTAGGGCATGACCGAATCTCCGATGCCGATAGAATGAAACTGTCTTCAAAAACGACTCGGGCAGGCCAGAGGCCTGCCCGTCGTAATATGGCTGGGGAAGAAGGATTCGAACCTTCGAATGCCGGAATCAAAATCCGGTGCCTTGACCAACTTGGCGACTCCCCAATTGAAACCTGATCACCCGCCGAGGCGACTCATGGGATGCTGTGCCAGGCTAATTGCCTTCCAGGCCTGCCAGCGTGTCGGACATTGATCGACGATACGTTGAGCCTGAGCTTCCGAATCGACTGCCGCATACACACAGGCACCTGAGCCAGTCATCCTTGCTGGTGCAAACTGCGCCAGCCAGTCGATTGCCTCAGCCACTTCCGGGTACTTTCTGCACGCTACTGCTTGCAGGTCGTTCCGTGCGTGGCTTGCTGTGAAGTCCGCTATTTTGATGGGGACGCTATCTCTCGTCAAGTCCTTCGATGAAAAAATTTCTGCTGTCGATATTCCGACACCTGGCGACACCACAACGTAGCAGGCGGGGTCGAGATGCAACGGCTGGAATTTCTCGCCGACGCCCTCGGCAAACGCGTCCCGGCCATAGATGAAGAAGGGTACGTCGGCCCCGAGCGTCAGTCCGAGCGCCTGCAGCTGTTCCGCGCTGAGGCCGGTGCGCCACAGGTGGTTGAGCGCCATCAGTGTCGTAGCCGCATCCGAACTTCCACCGCCTAGTCCGCCACCCATCGGCAAGACCTTGTGCACGGTGATGTCAGCGCCGGCGCTGCAGTGTGTCGACTGCTGCAGCAGGCGTGCGGCGCGGATCACGATGTCCTCCTCCTCGGGAACGCCCGGCAGGTCGGACAGGCGGCGGATCTGGCCGTCCTCGCGCACGCTGAAATCGAGGGTGTCGCCCCAGTCGAGCAAGCGGAATGCGGTTTGCAGCAGGTGGTAGCCGTCGGCCCTGCGACCGGTGACATGCAGGAAGAGGTTGAGCTTGGCCGGGGCAAGGCAGCCCCTGAGCTGCTGGACGGGCGGGTTTGCAGGGTGGGTCAGGGTTGCAGAGTCCATCGGTCGATCACAAGTCGGACGCGGGCGTCGCCACGCGATATTTCAAGGCGGCGCGGCAGGGCGTCTGCCGCGGGGTTGAGGTATTCGGTGTAGTCGATGCGCCAGCCCTGATCGATGACGAGACTTGGCCGCCCGACCTCGTCGAGGCTGCGGACCTCGGCGTCCGCTTGCGGGCTGGCCTGAATCCAGCCGGGAAGGCGCTGCAGGGGAAGGTCGACGCCGATGAGCGCAGGAAGCAGTTCGGACGCGCTGGCGGCGCGCTGACGCCTGCCGTCAGCCAGCATCAGTTCGGCCCCTGCCGCGTTGCTGTCGAGGCGCGCGACGATCTGCCCCAGCGGGCTGTACGCGGTCCATTGGTCGGTGGACTGGGCGTGGCGCCACTCGATCTGACCGTTGGCTGCGCGCTCGCCATCGGTAGCGGACAGGCGACCATCGAGCTCGAAGTACGGGCTGGCGGTGCGAACCACCGCGACGCTTCCGGGCACGGTTTGCAGCGGGGCGCAGGCTGCGAGCAGGGCGGTGACGAAGGTGGTCGCGAGAAGCCTGCGGCGCACGTGCCTGGCGGCCCTCACGGTTTGCGCAGGCGCAGGGCGGTGCTGCGCAGGGCTTCGTTGTCAGGGTGTTCGGCAAGGGCTTCGTCGAGCAGCGTTTCGGCCTCGGCGCGGCGGTCGAGCGTCCACAGGACCTCGCTCAGGTGTGCTGCAATCTCAGGGTCGGGGCGCATCGAGTAGGCGCGCTGGAGGTGCTCGAGCGCGGCCTCGTTGTCGCCAAGGCGGAAGCTGACCCAGCCCAGGCTGTCGAGGATGAAGGCATCGTCCGGTGCAAGCTCGTGTGCGCTGGCGATCAGCCGCTCCGCCTCTTCCAGGCGAATGCCGCGGTCGGCAAGCGAGTAGCCGAGCGCGTTCTTCGCGTGTGCGTGATCAGGCGTCAGCGCAATGACCTTGCGCAGACGTCCTTCCATGACCTCAAGGCGGTCCAGGCGCTCGGCGAGCATGGCAGACTCGTAGAGCAGATCGGCGTCGTCGGGCGCTTGCAGCAAGGCGTCGTCGATGACGTCGAAAGCATCCTCCGTGCGCCCGGCTTCGCGCAGCATCTGCGCCTCGGCAAGCCGGAAGCGCCTGCTCAGGTTTGCGTCCTCCGTCGGTGTCTGCAGCAGGCTGCGCGCTTCATCGATCTGGCCTTCGCGCGCCAGGCTGTGTGCGCTGCGGATACGGGCTTCGGCGTAATGCGCGCCGGGGCCGACGGATTCGAACCACTTGCGCGCGGCCGCGCCGTCTTCGCGTTGTTCGGCGACCTGTCCGAGATGGATCCGGATGGCGTCCGCTTCGGGATGGCCGGCCTCCAGTGCCTGTTTCAGCAGCGGCTCGGCCGCGCTGGGGTCGTCAAGCTGCAGCGACAGCAGTGCAACCGCGTAAAGCAGGTCGCGATCGCCCGGTGCGCTCTCCAGCAGCGTCCGGAATTCGGTGCGCGCGGTTTCGAACTGCTTGGCGGCAATGAGGCTGCGCGCGTAGCCCAGACGGAGGTTGCGGTTGTCGGGCTGGCGCGTGATCGCCTCCTGCAGCAGGTGGCTTGCCTCGGTATGCGCGCCGGTCTGCATCAGGAGCTGGGCCTTGAACAGCAGGCCGGTCTCCCAGTCCGGGCGCAGCAGCAGCGAGGCGTTGATCGCCGTCAGCGACTCCATCGGGCTGCCGGCAATCGCAGCGGCCTGCGCGCGGGCGAAATGCGCCTCCGGGTGGTCGAGGTAGGGCTCGGTGAGGCGAATGACCATCGACTGGGCGGCCTGTTTGTCCTCCAGTCGCGACAAGGCCCGGTTCAGTCCCATGAGGTTGGCGTCGAGATTTGCCGGCGCCTGGGCGAGCGCGCGGGCGAGCTGGATCTGCACGTCTTCCATGCGGCCGCCGTGCGTACTGACGACGCCTGCGAGCAGGCGCTTGGCCTCTTCCGAGTCGGGGTCGGCTTCGCTCCAGATTCGCGCGGCCTCGGCAGCCATGTCGGCGTTGCGCGCAAACAGCGCCACCTCGGCCGCCCGGCGCGCGATGCGCGGGTCGCGTGTGTCGCGTGCGATTTCGAGGTAGAGCTGCGCAGCGAGACCGATCTGCCCGCGGGCGCCGGCGATTTCCGCCAGCAGGAAACGGTAGAGCGTCTGCGGGGTGAGTTCCTGTGCGGGCAGTGTGCTTGCAGCTGGCGCTTCCTGTGCAAGGGCAAAGGCGCCCGGCGACAGACCCAGCAAGAGGGCGGTGCCGAGGTGTGCTAGGCGGCGGGCAATGGTGCGATTCATAAGGCGGTCCGGCTGGTTCCGTGGGCTCGGCTGGCGGGCTTTGCAGGTTCGGGGCGCTGCACGGGGTGCAGGGCTGCGATGCAGGTACTATGGCTTGGAGGGCTGTTCTAGAATTCGGTTCGCCTCATGGTAGGCACTTTGCACCTGCGCCGGCAAGTTGCCTGCGCTTCAGCCCACTTTTCCGGATTGCCGATGCCCGAGTTGCCCGAAGTCGAAACCACCTGTCGCGGCGTTCGCCCGCATGTCGAAGGGCGCGTGCTGACGGGGCTTGCGGTGCGGAATCCGCGCTTGCGCCAGCCTGTTCCGCCAGCCCTTGCCGAGGAGGTGTGCGGACGCAGTCTGGTGCGCGTATGGCGCAGGGCAAAGTATCTGGTGTTCGATTTCGGCAATGGCAGCGTGATCGTGCACCTTGGCATGTCGGGCAGCCTGAGGGTGATCGATCCCGACGAGCCCGCCGGTGTCCATGACCATGTGGATTTCGTGTTCGGCGATCGCGCCTTGCGTCTGCGCGATCCGCGCCGTTTCGGTCTGGTGGTGTGGCAGCAGGGCGCAGCCGAGATGCATCCGCTGCTCGCCTCGCTCGGGCCGGAGCCGCTGGGCGACGCCTTCGACGGCGAGTGCCTGTATCGGCTGAGTCGCGGTTTGCGTGCGCCGGTAAAGCACGTGCTGATGGACAGCCATCGCGTCGTCGGGGTGGGTAATATCTACGCGTCCGAAAGCCTGTTCCGCGCCCGCATTCATCCGCTGGAGCAGGCGGGACGCATCGGGCTGGCACGTTACCAGCGCCTCGCGGAGGCGGTGCGGGCGACCCTGAGCGCCGCAATCGAGGCCGGAGGCAGTACCCTGCGTGACTTCGTCGGTGGCGACGGCCAGCCCGGCTATTTTCAGCAGCAGTACTTCGTCTACGGACGCGATGGCGAGGCCTGCCGGGTCTGCAGTACGCCGGTCGAGCGGCTTGTGAGCGGGCAGCGGGCGAGTTTTTTCTGCCCGCAGTGCCAGCGGCGGGGGCGCTGAGCCCGTGGCGGCATGGCAGACGAGGGGACGAAGGAATGGCACGCCGGTGCGATCGGCGCTATGCTCACGGAGTGAGCGTCATGCGCGCTCAAAGTATTGGCAGAACAGGTGAATTGATCATGACTCTGGCAGAACAGTTTTCCGCCTACAGCCGCTGGCGCGGCGCGGCCATGGAATCGGTGGCGCGCTTGCGCAGCTGGTTGACGCGCAACGATGTTGGCGATGCACAGGCCGACCTCCGCCTGCAGTACGTGATCGAGCGCCTGCGCGAGGACAAGCTGACGATCGCATTTGTCGCCGAGTTTTCGCGGGGCAAGTCCGAGCTGATCAACGCCATCTTCTTCTCCGATTTCGGAGACCGCATTCTTCCGTCCAGCGCCGGCCGCACCACCATGTGCCCGACCGAGCTGCAATGGACTGCCGGGGCGACGCCTGAGTTGCGGCTGCTGCCGATTGCGACCCGGGTGTTGCAGGCGCAGGTCAGCGAACTCAAGCTCAAGGCCGATGAATGGACCGTGGTGCCGCTCACGGCGGGTTCGGCCAAGGAACTGCAGGGCGCGCTGGCGCGCGTCGGCGAGGTGCACCGGGTCAGCCAGGACGAGGCCGAGCGCCTCGGATTCAAGGTGGACCCACGGGGCGATGACGGTCTGAAGCCCGGCAACGATGGCCTGGTGGAAGTGCCGAGCTGGCGCCATGCGGTGATCCAGTTTCCCCACCCCTTGCTCGAGCAGGGGCTGGTGGTGCTTGATACGCCGGGTCTGAATGCCATTGGTGCCGAGCCCGAACTGACCCTGTCGCTGCTGCCCAATGCGCATGCGGTGCTGTTCATCCTGGCCGCCGATACCGGTGTGACCCAGAGCGATCTCGCGGTATGGCGTGAGTACGTCAGCGTCGGTCAGGGGCGGCAGCGCGGGCGCATGGTCGTGCTCAACAAGATCGACGGCCTGTGGGACGGACTGCGCGATGACGCGCGGATCGAGGCTGAGATCACGCGCCAGGTTCAGACCGTTGCCGACACGCTGGACGTGGAGCCGCAGGCGGTTTTCCCCGTCTCTGCGCAAAAGGGACTGGTTGCGCGGGTCAATGGGGATGCGTCGCTGCTGGCACGCAGTCGCCTGCCGGAACTCGAGCGCGCGCTGACGGAAGACCTGCTGCCGACCAAGCAGGAAATCGTGCGCGAAAACACGCTCGGCGAAACCTCCGACCTGGTGCGCCAGACCACGGCGCTGCTGGATGCGCGGCTCTATGGCGTGCGCGAGCAGTTGCAGGAGCTCACCGATCTGCGCGGCAAGAATCAGAACGTCATCGAATACATGATGCGCAAGATCCGGGTCGAAAAAGAGGAGTTCGAGCAGGGCTTGCAGAAATACTATGCAGTGCGCTCGGTGTTCTCGAATCTGACCAATAACCTGCTCACGCACCTGGGACTCGATGCATTGCGCAACGAGACCCGCCGCACGCGCGAGGCCATGCTCGAGTCGAGCTTCACCCGCGGGCTGCGTGATGCGATGGAAGGTTTCTTCGCCCATTTGCGCGGCAATCTGAGCCAGTCCACCTCGGAGATTGCCGAGATCACCCGCATGCTCGACAGCATGTACAAGCGTTTCAGTGTCGAGCATGGTCTGCAGCTGACCTCGCCCGAGGCGTTTTCGACGCAGCGCTACGAGGCGGAACTCGACCGTCTGGAAAAGGCGTTCAACCGTCAGATCAACACCACGCTGACGCTGGTGACCACCGAAAAGCACACCCTGACGCAGAAGTTTTTCGAGACGGTTGCGGTTCAGGCGCGTCGCACCTTCGAAGTTGCAAACCGGGATGTCGAGCAATGGCTGCGTGCGGTGATGTCACCGCTCGAGACCCAGGTGCGCGAGTATCAACTGCAACTCAAGCGTCGCCTGGAAAGCGTGAAGCGAATCCATCAGGCCACGGATACGCTGGAAGACCGGGTGGACGAACTCAAGCAGGCCGAGGCCGGATTGCTGATGCTGCTGGGAGAACTGGCCGCAATCGAGGCTGACATCATGCGCGCCCTGGGCGCGCAGCCGGCAGCAGCGGCGGAGCAGCAAGCCCGGGTCGCCTGAGCGACGAGCCGAGCAGACAAAAAAGGGGCGAACGCAATGTTCGCCCCTTTGTGTTTTCAGCCGGGTTGGGGCTGATCAGCTCTTCGCGGTCAGCTTGACGAATTTCTCCATCAGCTGTTCCTTGGTCTCGACGTTGTTCGGATCGAGCGGGATACAGTCGACCGGACAGACTTGCTGGCACTGCGGTTCGTCGAAGTGGCCTACGCACTCGGTGCACTTGTTGGGGTCGATCTCGTAGATTTCGTCACCCTGGTAGATCGCGCCGTTGGGGCATTCGGGTTCGCAGACGTCGCAGTTGATGCATTCGTCGGTAATGATGAGAGACATGTGGATTGCTTCCTTGCTATCGCTTTAAATTCACTTTGTGCTGCAACTGCGCAAGCACGCTTGCCTGCACGAACTTGCTAACGTCCCCGCCCAGGCGGGCAATCTCGCGCACCATGGTGGCAGAGATGAACATGTATTCCTCGGCGGGCGTCAGGAATACCGTTTCGACGTCCGGATAGAGCTTGCGGTTCATCCCGGCCATCTGAAACTCGTACTCGAAGTCGGAAACCGCACGCAGGCCACGCAATACGACCCGGGCGCGCTGAGCGCGAACGAAGTCCATCAGCAGTCCGCTGAAACCCGTGACCCGAACATTCGGAAAAGGGCTCAGCACCTCCTGTGCAATGGCTACGCGTTCATCCAGACTGAAGATCGGGCCTTTGCCCGGGCTCGCAGCCACCGCTACCACGACTTCCTCGAACAACAGCGCTGCACGTCGTACGATATCTTCGTGTCCCCGCGTGAACGGGTCGAAGGTTCCTGGGTAAAGCGCCACCACATCCTTCATTTCTGCGTTCCCTGCATGAGATGGAAATGAACCTGTCCGGCGTGACCCTGTTTGACTGTCTGCCATCCGCCCAGGTGCGTCACCGTCGACTCCGATTCAACATACAGCCATCCATCCGGCTGCATGATTCTGTCGATCAGAGGCGCCACGCGCTCGATCCAGCCCTGCCTGTATGGCGGATCAAGAAACACCACATCGAACTTCCGAGGGGTGGATTGCAGGAATTTTACCGCATCGCCGCGAATGATCTCTACCTGCGACGCTCGTAGGGTTTCTGCAGCCTGCTTCAACGCACCAAAAGCACGGGGGTCGTACTCGACCATCGTGACCTTTTCGGCGCCGCGCGAGGCCGCTTCGAACCCGAGAATGCCGGTGCCGGCAAAGAGGTCGAGGCAGTTCAGTCCGTCGAGATCCTGTCCCAGCCAGTTGAACAGCGTCTCACGCACGCGATCGGGCGTGGGGCGCAGTCCGGGTACGCGGGCCACGTCGAGCAGGCGGGAGCGCCATTCGCCGCCGACAATGCGAACACGACTCATCGGCCCTTGTCACCTGCGCTGCTGCTGGCCTCAACATCGCCGTCACCGCCGGCAATGATGGTCACGAGGTGCTCGGGGCGAATGCGGCGCG
Organism: Parazoarcus communis; assembly: GCF_003111645.1. NCBI lineage: Bacteria > Pseudomonadati > Pseudomonadota > Betaproteobacteria > Rhodocyclales > Zoogloeaceae > Parazoarcus > Parazoarcus communis. The sequence goes on along the minus strand of NZ_CP022187.1, from coordinate 2,442,077 downwards.
AGAACGCGTCACGCACCTGTTCGCGGGATACCGCCGCCACCGCACGCGGGTAGCGGTCGAGCCAGTCGAGCGGAAGCTGGTAAAAGCCGATCATGGCGACATAGTCGAGGATCTTGCGATTCGAGTCCAGACGCAGCCCGAATCCATTGACCAGGTTGTCCTTGGCCGCCTGCAGTTCGGCGGCGGTCGGACCTTCGGCGATGAAGGTGTTGAGGGTGTCATTCACCACCTTGAGTGCTTCGGTGGTCTGCGTGCCGCGGGTCTGCAGCCCGATCTCGAACGGTCCCGCGACCTGCTGCGGTGCGAAGTAGCTGTAGACGCTGTAGGCGAAGCCCCGCTTCTCGCGCACCTCACGCGTCAGGCGGGAAACGAAGCCGCCGCCGCCAAGTACGTAGTTGCCGACAAGCAGGGGGAAATAGTCGGCGTCTTCACGCGCCATGCCCGGCTGTCCGATCACGATGTGCGCCTGTGCCGAGGGGTGGGCGATGCGCAGGGTCTGTGCCGCTGGCTGCACCGGCGCAGGCAGGGGGGCTGTGTCGACGCCTGCGGGAAGCCGGTTCGTCAGGCGGACGGCAATCTCTTCGGCGGTGGCACGGTCCACGTCGCCCACGATGCTGACCGAGGCGTACCGGGCGGCGTAGTGGTCGCGGTGAAAGGCGACCAGGTCGTCGCGGCTGATGGTGGCGAGCGATTCGGCCGTGACGTTTCTGCCATAGGGGTGACCCGAGTAGGCGACCTCGTTGAAGCTGCGCGCAGCCAGCGTCCCGGGCTTGGTGAGGGATTCACGCAGGCCGGCGATTGCACGTTCGCGTTCGCGATCGAGGACCGCCGCGGGGAAGATCGGGTCCGAGACCAGGGTGGCCGCGAGGTCGACAGCGGCGTTGAGCTCCCTGGCTGAAGACAGGCTGCGGATCGACAGGTTGGTGCGATCGTTGTCGGTGCCGCCGCCGATCTGGGCGCCGATGTCCGCGCTGAGGTCGGACACCGCCTGTTCGTCCAGCGTGCCGGCGCCAGCATCGAGCAGGCCACGGGTGAGCCCTGCGAGGCCGGCCTTGTCTGCCGGTTCGACGGCGCTGCCGGCGGCAAAGTCGATCTGAATGTCCACCAGCGGCAGGGCCCGGCTCTCGACGAACTGGACGCGGGCGCCGGTGCTGGCCGTCCATTGCTGGATGTCCGGTCCGGCCAGCGCCGTATTGCCGAAAAATAGGAGGCCGGCCGCCAGGGCCAGACTGTTGCGCAGCAGCGTTGCGGCTGCCGGGAAAGCGATGCGTGCGGTCATTGAAAGCAGTCTTCCGGAAGGTCAGTGACGGATGGCGGAAAGCGGTGAGCGCGGGGTCTTTTTGCCTACGGGAAGCGGGTCCAGGCGGGCGATGCTCAGGGTGTCGTCGCTGAAATAACGCTGTGCGACGCTGCGTACCTCGTCGGCCGTGACTTCGCGCAGACCTTCGAGCAGACGCTCGTCGTCGCGCCAGGACAGGCCGGCGGCCTCGATATAGCCGATCTCCATCGCCTGCCCCATCAGCGAGTCGCGCTTGTAGACCTTGCTTGCGAGCGCCTGGGTCTTGACCCGGTTGAGCTCGGCCTCGCTGACCCCTTCGTCACGAATTCGCTGCAACTCGGCGCGCAGGGCGGTTTCAAGGCTCTCCATGCTCTGGCCGGCCGCCGGCACGCCGTCGAGGTAGAACAGGGAGGGGCCGCGGCCGGTGCCGTCGTAGCCGGCCCCGGCCGACATCGCGATCCGGCTGTCGCGCACCAGACGACTGTTGAGACGGGCGCCGTCGTAGCCGTCGAGGATCGCGGCCAGAACCTGCAGGGCATAGGCGTCACGGTCAGCGTCGGGGTTGCGCAGTGCCGGCACCTTCCAGGCCATGGCCAGGTAGGGCAGCTCGGCCGGCGCCTTCACCACCGCGCTGCGCGGCCCCTGCTGTTCGGGTTCGGCGCTGATCCTGCGCTCGGGCAGGGGGTTCGCCTTGATCTTGCCGTAGTGCTCGCGCGCCATCTCGAAGACCGACTTGTGGTCGACGTCGCCGACGACGACCAGATAGGCATTGTTGGGGGCGTACCAGCGTCGGTACCAGGTCCTCGCGTCTTCCGCCTTCATCGCCTCGAGGTCGCTCATCCAGCCGATGACCGGGCGCCGGTAGGGGTGCGCCTGAAAGGCGGTGGACATCAGCTGTTCGTAGACGAGGGCGCGGGGCTGGTCGTCGGTGCGCAGGCGGCGCTCCTCCTGGACCACGGCGCGCTCGCGTGCAAACTCGCCGTCGGTGATGACGAGGTTGCGCATGCGATCCGCTTCGAGCGTCATCATCTGGCCGAGATGCGAAGGCGGTACTTGCTGAAAGTACGCGGTGTAATCCTTGCTGGTGAAGGCGTTGTCACGCCCGCCCACTGCCGCAACGCGCTTGTTGAATTCGCCTGCCTTCAGCGTCTTCGTGCCCTTGAACATCAGGTGTTCGAGCACATGGGCGACGCCGGATACGCCTTCGGGCTCGTCCATCGAGCCGGTGCGGTACCACACCATGTGCACGACCGACGGTGCCCTGCGGTCTTCCTTGACGATCACCTTCATGCCATTGGCGAGCGTGGTCTCGAACGGGTTGGCGTGGGCGCCCAGGCTGAGCAGCAGCGTGGCACCGGCAAGCAGCAAGCGTGGAAAGGTCTGGTGAAACATGGAGATGTCCTGCATCTGATAGAATTCGGGGCGCCATGCTCGCTTCGGCCGAAGCCGGAACGACGCGGAGCCGCATCTTAGTCCTATCCGGATTGCAGCGCCCGCTCAGTGCGATGGCGCCCACCCGAACGATCCCTCTGACCCGAGCGCCCATGTTTGGTTTCTTCAAGAAGTCCGGCAAGTCCGAAAAGCCTGCCGTAACGCCGTCTGCCGACGATCCGTCCGCGCCCTCAACCACTGAAACCGCAGCACCCGTCCCCGCGCCGCTGCCCGAGGAAAAGCCTGCGGTGCCTGCGAAGGCGACGCCGGAAGCGGTCGAGCCTGAAGCGCCCGTCGCGCCCGCCGCCGTCACTCCGGCCGTGGCTGCGCCCGCAGTCGAACAGGCGGCTGCGCCCAGGCGTTCGTGGGCAGAGCGCCTCAAGGCCGGCCTGTCGCGAACCCGGCAGCAGTTCGGTGGCGGTCTGGCGAGCCTGTTCGGGCGCAGAAAGATCGACGAGGACCTCCTCGAAGAGCTCGAATCAACGCTGCTGATGGCCGACTGCGGCGTCGACGCCACCCAGCACCTGATCGACGACCTGCGCCTGCGCTGGAAGCGCGACAAGCTCGAAACCGCCGACCAGCTGCAGCAGGCGCTGGCCGATGGCCTGCACAAGATCATCGCGCCGCTCGAGCAGCCGCTCGACGTGTCCGGCCACAAGCCCTACATCATCATGATTGCGGGGGTGAATGGCTCGGGCAAGACGACCTCGATCGGCAAACTCGCCAAGTACTTCCAGCTTCAGGGCAAGAGCGTGCTGCTGGCCGCGGGCGATACCTTCCGCGCCGCTGCGCGTGAGCAGCTGATGACCTGGGGGCAGCGCAACAACGTGACCGTGATCGCGCAGGACGGCGGCGATGCGGCTGCAGTGATCTTCGACGCCATCAACGCGGCGCGTGCGCGCGGCATCGATATCGTGCTCGCCG